>NZ_JBEYUY010000007.1:0-389886 GCF_040643775.1 Streptomyces sp. NPDC047081
CGCCGTCTTGCCGATGCCGCCCATGCCGGTGACGGCGAAGATGAGCAGCGGGAGTGCGGCCGTGTCGTTCTCGCTCGGTGCGAGGTGGGGTCGGCGTCCACACCTCCCCGCGGTACCCCGCCCCGACCGCCCGCGCCGCCAACTCCGCCTCGGCGTACAGGAATCGGGGCCGTGCCTCCCGCAGGGCGTGCTCCAACGACCCTCCGCGCAAGGCGGTGTTGAGCGGTACGACGACCGCGCCGAGCCAGGCGCACCCGAGGACCAGGTCCACCAGCTCGACCCGGTTTCCCAGCAGCGCCGCCACCCGGTCGCCCGGCCGGCAGCCCCGCGCCGCGAGCGCCCCGGCCATTCCGGCGGCGGCCGCCCGCGTCTCGGCGTACGTCCGTGTCGTACGGCCGATCCGCAGGAAGGGGCGGTCGCCGAACCGCCCGGCGGCGGCCTCGACGAGCTCCGGCACGGTACGGGGGTTCACCGCAGGGCCCCCGTGTCGTACAGGTGGGCGAGCCGCTCGGGGGAGTACCCCGCCACCTCGCGCAGCACCTCCTCGGTGTCGGCGCCGAGCAGGGGCGCGGGGGTGCGGATCGAACCGGGGGTGCGGGTGAGCCGGATGGGCAGGCCCTCGTGGAGGAAGGCGCCCGCGGCGGGGTGCTCCGCGCGCACGTAGAAGCCGCGGGCCCGCAACTGCGGGTCGTGCTCGACCAGTTGACGCCCGTCCCGCACGGCCCCGGCCGGCACGCCCCGCTCCTGCAGCAACTCCGCGGCCAGGTCGGCGGGAAGGGTGCGGGTCCAGGCGCCGATCGCCTCGTCGACCAGGCCGCTGTGCCGCTTCCGGTCGGCCGTCGCCGCCAGGTCCGGACGTCCGATCACCCCGCACAGGGCCGCCCACTCGTCGTCCGAACGGACGCTGAGGGCAAGCCAGTTGTCCGCGCCCAGGCACCGGTACACCCCCTGCGGGCTCCAGACCGGATGCGCGTTGCCGATCGGGGACCGTGCCCCGGTGAGCAGGCTGGTGCCCATGTGGGCCGCGATCGCCTCCAGTTGGGAGAGGTCGACGTGCTGTCCGTGGCCGGTCCGCTCCCGGTGTTCCAGCGCGGCGACGGTGGCCAGCGCCGCCTGGAGCCCGGCCACGATGTCGCCGTGGCCGTAGATCACCCCGACCACGTCCCCCGGCCCCCAGCCGGTCAGTCCGGTCAGCCCCGAACTCGCCGAGACGGTGTCGGCGTACGACACCCAGCCGGCCCGCGGTCCGGTGTGGCCCATGCCGGACATGCTCACGTAGACGAGCCGCGGGTTGATCTCGCGGAGGGTGTCGTAGCCGAGGCCGAGCCGGGTCATGACCGAGGCGCTGAAGTTCTCGACGAGGACGTCCGCGGACGCGATGAGGTCGCGCAGGACGGCGACACCGTCGTCGGTGCGGGTGTCGAGGGCGATACCGCGCTTGTTGCGGTTGACCTCGTTGAAGTAGCCGTTGGTGTTCGGGTCCGTGTGGGGGCCGCGGGAGAGGTGCATGAAGGGCGCGAACCGGGTGGGGTCCGGCCGCCCCGCCGACTCGACCTTGATGACGTCGGCGCCGTGGTCGGCCAGCACCTTCGTGCAGTACGGCCCCGCGAGCACCCAGGTCAGGTCGAGCACGCGGACGCCGTCGAGGGCGGGGCCGCCGAAGTCGCCCTCCCCGACGGGGACTTGGCGCTCCTCGGCGAGCAGGGCCTGGTCCTGGCCGGGGGCGGGGGTGCCGAGCGACCTGATCCGGTGGCCTTCGGGGAACGCGAACGGGAATCCCAGGTCGGTCCGGCCGTCGACCTCGGTGAAGAAGCCCCGCGCGACGAGCTGGGGGTTGTCGGGCAGCTCGGCCGGCACGTCCACGGCGGCCCACGGCAGTTTCCGGTCCTGGGCGCGCTCCGCGAACTCGGCCTTCGGCCAGGTGCTCACGAAGTCCTGGACGACCTTGAAGACGTGCTCCTGGTGTTTCTTGCGCTCGACCGGGTCCTGCCAGCGCGGCTCGGTCAGGTCCGCCTGCGCCCCCTGCTCGCACAGCCAGTCGAGCAGCGCGTCCCACATCCGGGGGCTGCCGCCGAGCCCGCCGCCCAGATGGCCGTCGGCCGCCCGGAACAGCCCGTGCGGGACCAGCGGGTGCACACGTCCGGGGCGGGGCGGCACCCGGTCCTCGTGCAGATAGGCGAGGGTGCCGGCCTCCAGGGCGGCGGCGACGCACGCCTGCGCGGAGACGTCGACGAGCTGTCCTGGGCCGCGCCGGCGCGCCCGAAGGCCCAGCAGGGCGGCGATCGCCGCGTTGACGCCCGCGAGGTGCTCCGCCTGGTTCTCCGGCAGATGCAGGGGCGGGCCGTCGGGGTCGCCGACCTGCGCGAGCATCCCGCCGAGGGCGGCGACGACGAGGTCGGTGCCCTGCCAGTCGCTGCGCGGGCCGACCAGGCCGAAGGGGGTGACGCGGACGTGGACGAGGTGGTCGAGGCCGGTGGTGTCGACGCCGCCGGAGGTGCCGTCGGAGGTGTCGTCGGAGGTGCCGCCGGTCGTGCCGTCGGTCGTGCCGTCGGTCGTCCCGTCGAGGAGGATGTCCGCGCCCGCGAGCAGGCGGCGCACCTCCTCCGGTCCCGAGACGGTCACCGAGCGCTTCCCGGCGTGCCAGTGGGCGAAGCCGACCGGGTCCTCGCCGCGGCCGGGGTCGCCCCCGGGCGGTTCGGCCAGGACGACCTCGTAACCGATGCCGACCAGCAGCCGGCCGGCGAACCGGGTGAAGGGACTGGTCAGTTCGACGACCCGGGGGGTCGCTGCTGTGCTCACCTGTGCTCCTGTCCTCGGGTCAGCCGTGCCGCTGGTTCAGGAAACCGTCGACCACCCGGTGGAAGTCGTACGGCCGCTCCTCCTGGAGGTGGTGGGAGGCCTCGTGCATCACATGCAGGTTCCCCTTGGGGATCATGCGGGCGAGCATCAGCGGGTAGTCGGGGGTGAGGAAGGCGTCCTGCATGCCCCACAGGAACAGCACGGGCGCCCGGATCGCGCCGAGTTCGGCGGTCAGGTCCTGCCAGTCGCCGCGCGGGTTGTCCGAGGCGCCGGCGAGCGCGGTCTCCTCGGGGTCGAGGCTCTGCTCGTAGCGCAGCCGTGCCGTGCCCTCGGGGACGGCCTCGGGGTCGTACCACTCCAGACGGGCCATCAGCGCGCGCATCTTGGTGAGGGACGGGCCGTCGCCGCCGTAGTAGACGTCCCGGGCGTTGCGGCCGCGGCGGCCGCCCTCCGGGAGCGGGGCGAGCGGGCCGTAGAAGACCGGCATGCTGCCGGTGACGACCAACGACCGTACGCGCTCGGGGTACTTGGCGGCCAGGTTCAGCGCGATGGTGCCGCCCCAGGAGTTGCAGACGAAGTCGGCCCGGTCGATCCCCAGGGTGTCCATCAGGGCCACGGTCTTCGCCGCGTGGTAGTCCCACATGGGGCCCTCGATGACGGGTTTCGCCGACTTCCCGTACTGGAGGATGTCGACCAGGAGGCAGCGGCGGTCCGCGGCGAACAGCGGGGCGACCTGCCCGAAGTCGGACCAGCCGGTGCAGCCGGGGCCGCCGCCGTGCAGGAAGATCGTGGGACTGCCCGAACCCAGCTCGATGTAGTGGTACTTGACGCCGTCCGCCTCCGCGTATGCGCCCGGCGGGGGAGCCTTGATGTCCATCAGATCCATGGGCGGATCGTGCCGGGCGGGGCGGGCGGGACCAAGCGGGACGGTCCGCTGAGCGGTCCGGGTCCGTGGCTCCGCGGGCGGCGCCCGGCCTAGCGTCGGGGCATGTCGGATCTTGTGGAGGAACGGACCGTACTGGATCTCGCGCAGACCCGGGCGCGGGCGCTGCTGGGCCGTTGGGAGACGCGCTCGATGGGCGTCGTACGGGCCGAGGCGGCGGCCGAGTTCGCGCGGGCCGCCGGGGACACGGCGCCAGTTCTGGTCGATCCCGCGGACCCCGCGTTCTTCGTCCACCCCATGTACGTCGTCAGCCTGCTGCGGCCCGAACCCGGCGCGGACGCGGGCGAGTTGAGACCGGACGGCATGTACCGCGACGAGGTGCCGGGCACCGACGGGCTCGACGTGCGGCTCATGGCGGGCGGGCAGGCGGTGCGGTGGATCGGGGAGGTCCGGGTCGGCGACCGTGTCGAAGTACGCCGTGCGGTCACGGCGGTCGAGCGGAAGCGGCCCGATCTCCTGCTGATCACCGTCGAGAAGGTCTACGGCACCGAGCGCGGGCCCCTGATCGAGGTCACGGAGAGGTTCATCGTCCGATGACGGAACTCGTGCCCGACGAAGTCATGCTGCTGCGCTTCGGCGCGGTCACCCGCAACACGCACCGCATCCACTTCGACACCGACTTCGCCCGCTCCGAGGGCCTGGCCGGGCCGGTCGTCATGGCCCAGCTGCACGGCTGTCTGCTGTACCGGGCGGCCGCGGCCCACGCCGGGCCGGCGGGACGGGTGCGGGAGATCTCCTGGCAGAACCGGGCGCCCGCGCACCCCGGCGACCGGCTCACGGTGACGAGCACGGTACGGGACGTGGACCCCGGCAGCGGGGAGATCACCCTGGATCTCGTCGAGCACCGCACGGACGGTGTCGTGTGCTGCCGGGGGCACGCCGTGGTCGTACCGGACCGTGCCCGGGACTGAACCCCGTCAGGAGAGGTCCAGCACCACCAGACCCACCGCCGCCCCCGTACGCAACCGCCGTGCCGCGTCCGCGAGTTGCTCGGGCCGGTGCCGTTCGACCGCCAACTCCAGCTCCCCGGCCGTCAGTTCCGCCAGCATCCGCTCGACGTCGGCGGCGACCTCGCGGCCCCGCGTCATCAGGTTCACCGGCAGCAGCGAGACGTCGGCGAGCAGGAAGTCGGCGAGGTCGACGGTGAGTTCACGTCCCGCGGTGTAGCCGACCAGGGCGACCCGGCCGCGCGGACGGACCAGGCCGAGCGCGGACTTCAGGACGGGCCCGCCCACGGTGTCGACGACCACGTCGACCGGTCCGCCGATCGCCTCGGCCGTCAACTCGCCCGCCAGGACCGCCTTCGCGGCGGCCGGGACCCGGTCGAGCTTCGCGGGCCGTCCGACCACGCCGATCACCTCGGCCCCGGCGTGCGCCGCGACCTGCACGGCCAGCGAACCGACCGCCCCCGCCGCGCCGGTGACCAGGACCCGTTCGCGGGGCCGCACGGCCGCCACCGAGTGCACCGCCGCCCAGGCGGTACCGGCCGGGGTGGCGAAACCGCAGGCGAGCGCGGGATCCATGCCCTCGGGCACCGGGACCGCGGTGGCGTCCGGCACCAGGGCGTGGCTCCGCCAGCAGCCGTCCCGGCGCAGTCCGAGCCCCTTGCCGCTGATCCTGACCAGGCTCCCCACCGGGTGGGTGTCGGAGGCGAGGACGCGACCGGCCCCGTTGGTGCCGGGCACGGCGGGCAGGTCGGGGAGGATCCCGAACCTGCCGTCCACGATGTTCAGATCGAGGTGGCCGACCTGCGCGGCCAGCATCCGCACCAGGGTGTGGCCCGGGCGCGCGTCCGGCACGGGCCGCTCCAGGAGCCGGGGCAGTTCCCCGAACCGTTCGAGGACCAGGGCGTTCGACTCACTGCTCACAGTTTCACTCCGTATCCACGCGGGCTCGGAAGACCGCGCTCACGCGGGGCTCGGGGAGCCGGGTGGGGGGCTCCGGAGGCCGCGATCCGCGGCACGCGCGTGTCCCGCGCACCGTAGATCGCCCCCGGAAGGCCCCGCACGACCCGCGGTCCGCTGAGCGGGACGCCCGCCGAGGGCGGCGCCGGTCTGCTCAGCGGAACGGTTTCGTGGGCGCCCGCCGCCCGTGACCGGAAGCTCGGGGACACGCACCGACGGCAGCAGGAGGTCACGCACGATGACGACGGGTGAAGGCCCGAAGACCAGAGCCCGGTCCGCGCCCGGACGGCAGGACTGGTCCTCATGGCCCCATTACGACGGCGCCGCCGAAGGCTTCCGCGGCTACTGGTACCCGGTCACCTGGTCCAGCCACCTGACCGGCAGGCCGAAGCCCTTCACGGTCTGCGGCGAGAAGATCACGCTCATCCGGGACGGCGGCACGGCGTACGCCCTGCACAACCGCTGCCCCCACCGGGGGGTGCCGCTCTCCGAGGGCGACCAGCAGTTCCCCGGCACGGTCAGCTGCCCCTACCACGGCTGGACCTTCGACCTGCCCACCGGCAAGCTCTCCGCGGTCATCACCGACGGCCCCGGCTGCCGGCTGACCGGCAAGGTGAGCGTCCGGACGTACGCGGTCGAGGAGCGCCTCGGCATGGTGTGGGTGTACATCCCCGTCGCCGACGAGGAGCCCCACCCCATCGACTCCCAGCTCCCCGAGGAACTGGTCGACAACCCCTTCGTGATGGGCGGCCGGATCGAACCGCGCGGCGGCAACTGGCGGTTCGCCTGCGAGAACGGCTTCGACGAGGGCCACGCCAAGTACCTGCACCGCACGGCCCTGTGGCGGCTCTTCAAGCCCATGCCGACCTGGAACATCACCCGGATCGTGCCCAAGGGCCGCTGGATCTTCCGGGTGCAGGACGAGGTGCACTGGGAGGCCGACTTCCCCGGCGTGGGCCACTGGTCCAACAAGCGATGGTGGAAGAAGCGGCCGCCCAAGGAGACCTTCAACATCGGCAACACCGGTAAGGCCGACTCGGTCGACCCGACGATCGAGGCCCAGGACTTCCCCGGCTTCGCCTCCCTGTCCATGCCGGGCGTGCTGCGGATCGTCTACCCCAACTTCATCCACTACGAGTTCTACGTCCCCGTCGACGCCGACCACCACAACTACGTCGGCGTGATGGTCAACTTCACCGAGGGCTGGTCGACCCTGCGCTTCTACGCCAAGTACCTGGGCGCGATCCGCTGGCTGTTCCACGGCCAGTTCTCGGGCCAGGACGCCTGGATGGTCGACGTCACCGACGCGCCTCCGGAGAAGCTCTACCGCCCCGACGTCTCGCTGACCTCCTGGCGGAACCTCAGCGAGGAGGAGTACGGCAAGAAGCTCGCCGCGACGGGTGCTTCGGGCGTTTCGGGCGGCAACTCCCCTGCACAGAAGGAGGCGTGAGCATGCGCCGTACCCTGTTCACCCTGCTGGCCGGAGCCGCTCTGGCGATCGGGCTGCCGCTGGCCAAGCGGCATTTCGAGCGCACCACCATGACGCAGGTCCACAGGATCAACCAGTGAACGCCCTGGCCGGCCTGGACGAACGACGCGCCGCCTGGGTCACGGAGGCCTGGCGGCACGTCACCCCCGACCGGCTGACCGAACTGATCACCGGCCTCGTCGACATCCCGAGCCCGACGGGCGACGAGGGCCCGCTGGCCCGGCACATCGCCGCCACGCTCGCAACGACCGTGCCCCGTACGGCGGTTCAGCCCCTCGACGACCGCCAGGCCAACGCCTGGGCCCGCCTCGACGGCGACGGCACCGGCCCCGACCTCATGCTCTACGCCCCCATCGACACGCTGACCGTGGGCGAGGAGAGCGAGGATCTCCCGTGGATCGGCCCGGAGTTGCGGGACGACATGCGGCCGCGGGCCACCGTCCACGACGACCTGGTCGTCGGCCTCGGCGCCTCCAACCCCAAGGGCCACGCGGCCTGCGTGATGATGGCCGCCGAGGCGATCGCCCGCGCCGGTGTCCCGCTCACCGGCGACCTGGTCGCGGCGTTCGGCGCGGGCGGCATGCCCACCAACGCCCGCCCGGGCGCCACGAGGTTCAACACTGGTCAGGGCGTGGGCTGTTCGTTCCTCCTGGAACAGGGCGTGTGGACGGACTACGCGGTCATCGCCAAGCCCGGCTGGACGGTCTCCTGGGACGAGGTCGGCCTGCTCTGGTTCGAGGTCACCGTCCACGGCACCCACACCTACGTCGGCTCCCGCCACCGGCTGCCGTACGACAACGCCGTCGCCCGCGCCGGGGAGGCCGCCCGGTACCTGGAGGAGTGGTTCGCCGGGTACGCCGAGCGGCACACCGGCGGCACGGTCGCCCCGCAGGGCGTCGTCGCCTCCGTGCGCGGCGGCTGGCCCCGGACGGCCGCGATCACCCCGGCCTCCTGCACCCTGACGGTGGATCTGCGGATCGCCCCCGGCACCTCGCCGATGCGCGTGAAGAGGGAGTTCCTCGCGGCCCTGGAGAAGCTCCCCGGCCGGGTCACCGCCGAAATGGTCCTCGCGATCCCCGGCACCCGCACCGACCCGGACAGCTGGATCGGCCGGGCCGCGACCGCCGCCTGGGAGGCCTTCGAGGGCCGGGAGCACGAGGTGATCCGCGGCAACAGCGGGGCCACCGACGCCAACATCCTGCGCGGCCGCGGCATCCCCACGGTCCGCGTCGGCATGCCGAAGGTCCCGCAGGCAGAGGCCCCCTTCGAGATCGACTTCGCGCGCGGGATGAACACCGTCTCCGTGCGGGCCATGGAGAAGCTGACCCGCCACCTGATCCGTACGGCCGTCGACACCGTCACCCGTACCCGCACAGAGACCACCGGAGAACCGGCATGACCGAGATCGTCCTGGGTGTCGGCGCGTCGCACAGCACGCTGATGAACACCCACTGGGACCAGACCCTCCACCAGGACCGCGCCGAACGCTTCCGCGACGCCCTGACCGAGGCCCGCGACCGGCTCGCCGCCGCCCGACCCGACACGGTGGTCCTGGTCGGCTCCAACCACTTCCGCGGCTTCTGGCTGGACCTCATCCCGAGCTTCACCATCGGCGTCGGCGAGTGCGTGGCCAGCGGCGAGTCCGGCACCCCGAAGGGCCCGCAGCCGGTCGACGTGCCGCTCGCCCGGCACCTCGCCGAATCCCTCGTCGAGCACCACGACTTCGACATCGCCTTCTCCGCCCGGCTCCAGATCGACCACGGCCAGTCGCACGCCATCCAGTACCTGCTGGACGGCCTCGACGTGGAGATCGTCCCGCTGGTCGTCAATGTCTTCGCCCACCCGCTGCCCACCCTGGAGCGCTGTGAGCGGCTCGGCCGGGCGATCCGGGAGACGCTGCTCGCCCTCCCCGAGGACCGGCGGGTCGCCGTGATCGGCTCCGGGGGCCTCTCGCACCGGCTGCCCTGGCCGGACTGGCGCGACCCGCGCGGCGACGACGAGGAGTTCATGGTCGGCGCCTGGCTGAACGGCCGGGAGAACTGGCAGGACTACGACGCCCGCCGGCGCGAGATCATCCGGGCCGCCGAGGCCGCGATCACCCCGGAGTTCGACGAGGAGTTCCTCACCCTCCTGGAACGCGGCGAGACCCACCGCCTCACCGGCCTCACCACCGAGGAACTGGAGAAGCGGGCCGGCAACGGCGCCCAGGAGATCCGCACCTGGCTGCTGACGGCGGCCGCCCTCGGCCACGCCCCCGGACACCGGCTGGCCTACGAGGAGATGCCCGAGTGGCTCACCGGCATGGCCGTCGCAGTCCTCGACCCCGCAGACCCCGCAGGCCCTGCGTCCCCCGCGTCCCCCGAAAGGCAGTCATGAGCATCTGGACCGAGCTGTCCGGCACCGACCACCGCCACGCCTACGTCGACGCCGGCGGCGTCCGCACCCGGGCCCTCCAGGCCGGTCCCGAGGACGGCGAGCACGTGGTGTTCCTGCACGGCACCACCGGCCACCTGGAGGCCTTCGTCAAGAACGTCCCGGCGCACGCGGCCGCCGGGTACCGCGTCCACGCCATCGACATGCTCGGCCACGGCTACACCGACAAGCCCGACCGCCCCGGCGAGATCCCCGCCTACGTCGAGCACCTGCTCGCCTACCTGGACGCCGTCGGCGCCGAGCGGGCCCACCTGGTCGGCGAGTCGCTCGGCGGCTGGGTGGCGTCCTGGGCGGCGAGCGAGCACCCGGACCGCGTCGCCTCCCTGCAACTCCTCTGCATGGGCGGCACGAAGATCAACCCGCAGGTGATGGAGCGGCTGAAGACCTCGACCAGGGCCGCCGCCCTGGAGGACGACATCTCCCTCACCCGCGAGCGGCTGCGGCTGCTGTGGGCGGAGTGGGACGAGGACCTCGGCGAGGAGCTGACCCGGGTCCGTTACGAGATCTACCACCAGCCGGAGTTCCAGCGGAACCTGCACAACCTGCTGGCCCTCCAGGAGGTCGACCGGCGCGAGCGCAACCTGCTGCGGCCCGACCGCATGGCCCGGATCAAGGCGCCCACGCTGGTGGTGTGGGCCAACAAGAACCCGTTCGGGGACGTTCCGGAGGGCGAGGCCATCGCCGCCGCGATCCCCGGCGCCCGGCTGGAGGTCTTCAGCGGGTGCGGGCACTGGCCGCAGCACGAGAAGGCCGAGGTGTACAACCCGCTGAGCCTGGAGTTTCTCGGCGCGGCCGGCTGACGGAGAGGCGTTTCTCACCCGCGTCCACCGGACCGATTCGCCCCAGCCTCTGGCCCGATCGCGGGGCACGTGATTCCGTTTTCCGCATGACCACGGACTGACCGGGAGGTTCCGCCCATGACCACCACCACGGTCGGCCGCGCCGACACCACTCCGGACGAATCCGCGCCGGCCCTCGCCCGGGGTTCCCTCATCCCGCGGGCCGAGACCTCCGGTCCCGACCCCATGAACTCGGTCCTCGGCAAGGTCAGGCCGATCCTGGAGGCGTTCACCGTCGAGGACGACGCCCTGTCCCTGGCGGAGCTGGTGCGCCGGACCGGGGTGGCCAAGGCGACCGTGCACCGGCTCGCGCAGGAACTGGTCGTCTGGGGACTGCTGGAACGGTCGGGCTGCGACTACCGGCTGGGCCTGAGACTCTTCGAGATCGGCCAGCGGGTGCACCGGCAGCGGATCCTGCGCGAGGTCGTCCAGCCGTACATGGAGGACCTCCTGCTGGCCACGCAGGAGACCATCCACTTCGCCATCCACGACAGCCTCGACGTGGTGTACCTGGAGAAGATCCTTCCGCACCGGGGCCTGAACGAGGAGTCCCGGGTCGCCGGCCGGCTGCCGCTGTACTGCACCGCCACCGGCAAGGCGATCCTGGCCCACTCGCCGGGCTCGCTCTTCGCCGAGGTGGTCAGGAACGGGATGAAACCGCTCACCCGGCACACGGTCACCTCGCCGGGCCGGCTGCGGGCCCAGCTGGAGCGGATCCGTGCCGAGGGCGTGGCGACCGAGGCGGAGGAGATCCGCCTCGGCTACACGAGCATGGCCGTGCCCGTCTTCAGCCGGCAGTCCACGCTGGTGGGCGCGCTGTCCATCACCGCGCCCACCTACCGGATGGACGTCTCCGGCCACGCCGTGGCCCTGCGGGCCGCCACCCTCGGCATCACCAGGTCCCTGCGGTGAGCGACGTGCTCGACGAGGTCCTCGCCCGGGCCGGCGCGCTGGTCGGCGCCTGGGAGAGGGAGGACTGCGGAGTGCTCGCCGTGAAGGACTTCTGCCGGTACGCGGCCGCCCTCAACGACCTCGACTACGTCCGGCGGGCCCGGGCGCGGGAGGCCGCGGGGGAGGAGGTCGTAGCGCCCGCGCTCTTCCTCGCCGGGACGATGAGCTGGCAGGACGGCCCCGCCGAGGACGACCTGCGCCCGGACGGCCTGGCCGCCCGGGAGTCCCCCTGCACCCGGGGCCTGCCCGTGCGCCAGGTGCACGGCGGCCAGTCCGTGCGGCTCGCGCGCGCCCCGGTCGCCGGCACCCGGGTGACCGCCTCACGGGCCCTGATGTCGGCCGACCGGCGCCGAGGGCGCGGCGGCGACTTCGTCCTGCTGGGCGTCACCACCCGCTTCACCGCGCCGGACGGCGCCGAACTGATGGCGATGGACGAGACGATCGTCGTACTGGAGGCCCCGTGACCGCCGCCCCCTCGGCGGGGCAGGTCTGCCCGCCGCGCTCGTACCTGCACACCCCCGTGCAGCTGTTCCGGTTCAGCGCCGTGTCCTGGAACGCCCATCGCATCCACTACGACGCCGGGTTCGCCGCCTCCGAGGGGTTCCCCGGTGTCGTAGTGCAGTCCACCCTGCACGGCGAGACGCTCACCCGGCACGCGCTCGACTGGGCCGGTCCCGGGGCCGTCCTGGAGTCCGTGAGCTGGCGCAACCGCGCCACCGCGGTGGCCGGCGAGCCGCTCACCTGGACCGCCACGGTCGCCTCCGCGGAGCCCGGCGACACGGGCACCCGGGTGACGCTCGACGTCCGCGTCCTCAAGGAGGACGGCGTCCCCTGCGTCACCGGGGAGGTCGTCCTGTTCACCGGAACGATTCCGTAGGGCCGGACGCCGGCCCGCTCCTACGCTCCGGGCCATGAGCGTTCTCCCCGACGTGCCGACGAGCACGGACGAGTCCGGCACGATCGAGACGGACATCCTGATCATCGGTGCCGGCCCCGCAGGTCTGTACGGCGCCTACTACGCGGGCTTCCGCGGACTGAGCGTCACCGTCATGGACGTGCTGCCCCAGGCGGGCGGCCAGATCAGCGCCATGTACCCCGAGAAGCCGATCTTCGACATCGCCGGGTTCCCGGCGGTCCGCGGCCGCGACCTGGTGGCGAACCTGGTCGCGCAGGCGGAGCCGTACGGCCCGCGCCACCTCCTCGGCCACCGCGCCGCCGAACTCACGTACGACTCCGATCGCCGCCCGGTCGTGCGCAGCGACCAGGGAGCCCTGGTCCGCGCCGGGGCGGTGGTCGTCACCGGCGGGGTCGGCACCTTCACCCCCCGGCCGCTCCCGGCCGGCGAGGAGTTCCTGGGGCGCGGCCAGGTCTACTTCGTCCCCGACCCCGCCGAGCACACCGGCCACGACGTGGTGGTCGTCGGCGGCGGCGACAGCGCCTTCGACTGGGCCGCGGTCCTCGCCCCCCTCGCCCGGTCCGTCCGGCTCGTGCACCGCACCGCGCGCTTCCGCGCCCACCGCGCGAGCGTGGAGAAGGTCCGCGGGCTCGGCGTCGAAGTCATCACCGACACCGAGGTCAGCGCCCTGCACGGCACCACCCACGTCGAGCGGGTCGAAGTGCGCCACCGCACCACCGGGGCCACCCGCGAACTCCCCGCCCGGACCGTGGTCGCGGCCCTCGGCTTCGTCGCCGACCTCGGCCCCCTCCAGCACTGGGGGCTCGAACTCACCGCCCGCCGCATCACCGTCGACACCCGCATGGCCACCAACCTGCCCCGGGTCTTCGCCGCCGGTGACATCACCGACTACCCCGGCAAGGTGCGCCTGATCGCCGTCGGCTTCGGCGAGGTCGCCACCGCCGTGAACAACGCGGCCACCGTCATCGACCCCGAGGCCGCGCTGTTCCCCGGGCACTCGACCGAGAAGGAGAACTGACATGGCCTACGTCATCGGAGCGGGCTGCGTCGACATCATGGACCGCTCCTGCGTCGAGGAGTGCCCCGTCGACTGCATCTACGAGGGCGAGCGCAAGCTCTACATCAACCCCGCCGAGTGCATCGACTGCGGCGCCTGCGAGACGGCCTGCCCCGAGCAGGCGATCACCGTCGACCGGCTCGCCGCCCCCGAGTTCCGGGCCGACGGCAAGCGCTTCTTCGAGGAGCCCCTGCCCGGCCGTACGGAACCCCTGGGCGCACCCGGAGGAGCGGCCGGCCTCGGTCCGGTGGGCGTCGACACCCCGCTGGTGAGCGCCCGATGAGCACTCCCGAGGTGATCAAGGCAGCCGAAGTGCTGCACGAGGCCGCACGGACCAACTCCCCGTGCCCGCCCGTGCGTTCCCTTCTCGCCACAGGCGACATCCGCTCGGCGTACGAGGTGCAGCGGACGAACATCGAGCGCGGCGTGGCCGCCGGGCGGCGGATCGTCGGCCGCAAGACCGGCCTGACCTCGCCCGCCGTTCAGGCCCAACTCGGCGTCGACCAGCCGGACTTCGGCACCCTGTTCGCGGACATGACCATCCCTGACGGGGGCCGGGTGCAGGCCGGGCGGCTGCTGCAGCCCAAGGTGGAGGCCGAGGTCGCCCTCGTCCTCGGTGCCGGACTCCCGCACCGCGACTGCACCGTGGTGGACGTGCTGCGCGCGACCGACTTCGCGTTGCCCGCACTGGAGATCGTGGACAGCCGTATCGCCGACTGGGACATCACCATCGTCGACACCGTCGCCGACAACGCCTCCAGCGGCCTGTTCGTCCTCGGCACCGCCCCCGTACCGCTGTCGGGCCTGGACCTGCGCGGCGTACGGATGACCATGACTCGGGGCGGTGATCCGGTCTCCGAGGGAACCGGCGCCGACTGCCTCGGCGGTCCGCTCAACGCCGCCACCTGGCTCGCGTCGACGCTCGCCGCGATGGGCGATCCGCTGCGCGCCGGAGACGTCGTGCTGACCGGCGCGCTGGGACCGATGGCGGCGGCCGCCCCCGGCGACAGGTTCGAGGCGCGCATCAGCCGACTCGGCGGCGTCTCGGTGGAGTTCGCGAGCGAGACCGAGGACGAGTGCGCGAAGGCGACGGAAGGAGACAGGCCGTGAAGGACACGCCCCGCACCAAGGTCGCCGTCATCGGCTCGGGCAACATCGGCACCGATCTCATGATCAAGGTGCTGCGGCTGTCGCCGACCCTGGAGATGGCCGCGATGGCCGGGATCGATCCGGACTCCGACGGACTGGCCCGCGCCCGTCGCCTGAAGGTCGCCACCACCCACGAGGGCGTGGACGGGCTGGTCGCCCTCGACGAGTTCGCCGACGTGGACGTCGTCTTCGACGCCACGTCGGCGGGCGCCCACCGCCGCCACGACGAGGTGCTGCGCGCGCTGGGCCGCACCGTGGTCGACCTCACCCCGGCGGCCATCGGCCCCTACGTCGTCCCACCGGTCAACCTGACCGCCCATCTCGACGCCCCGAACCTGAACATGGTGACCTGTGGCGGCCAGGCCACCATCCCGGTCGTCGCCGCCGTATCGGCCGTGACCCCCGTGCACTACGCGGAGATCGTCGCGTCCATCGCCTCCCGCTCGGCCGGCCCCGGCACCCGGGCCAACATCGACGAGTTCACCGAGACCACCGCGTCGGCGATCCAGCAGGTCGGCGGTGCCCGGCAGGGCAAGGCGATCATCGTCCTGAACCCCGCGGAACCGCCGCTGATCATGCGGGACACCGTGCACTGCCTGGTCTCGGAGTGCGACGAGGACGCCGTCACCGCGTCCATCGAGGCCATGGTGGGCCGCGTCCAGGCGTATGTGCCCGGCTACCGCCTCAAGCAGCGGGTGCAGTTCGACCGGATCGCCCCCGACGACCCCGTGCGGACCCTGGCACCCGTCGGCTCCGCACCCGTGAAGGTGTCCGCCTTCCTCGAAGTGGAGGGCGCCGCCCACTATCTGCCCGCCTACGCCGGCAACCTCGACATCATGACCTCGGCCGCGCTGCGCACCGCGGAACGCATAGCCTCGAAGGTGGCAGCCCGATGACCGGCCCGAAGTCCCGCCTGTACGTCCAGGACGTCACCCTGCGGGACGGCATGCACGCCGTCCGGCACCGCTACACCCGCGAGCAGGCCCGCACCATCGCCGCCGCACTGGACGCGGCCGGTGTGCGCGCGATCGAGATCGCGCACGGCGACGGCCTGTCCGGCTCCAGCATCACCTACGGCGTCGGCGCCCACACCGACTGGGAGTGGATCGAGGCGGTCTGCGACGCCGTACACCAGGCCATCCCCACCACCCTGCTGCTGCCCGGCATCGGCACGCTGCACGACCTCAAGCAGGCCCACGCCCTGGGCATCCGCTCCGTACGCGTCGCCACCCACTGCACCGAGGCCGACATCTCCGCCCAGCACATCGCCGCCGCACGGGAGTTGGGCATGGACGTGGCGGGCTTCCTGATGATGTCCCACCTGGCGGAACCGGCCGAACTCGCCCGCCAGGCCGCCCTGATGGAGTCCTACGGCGCGCACTGTGTCTACGTCACCGACTCCGGCGGCCGCCTGACCATGGACGGCGTCCGCGACCGCGTCCGCGCCTACCGCGACACCCTCGACCCGGCCACCGAACTCGGCATCCACGCCCACCACAACCTCGGGCTCGGCATCGCCAACAGCGTGGTCGCCGTCGAGAACGGCGTCACCCGCGTCGACGCCTCGCTGGCCGGGCAGGGTGCGGGGGCGGGCAACTGCCCCCTCGAAGGGTTCGTCGCCGTCGCCGACCTGATGGGCTGGAAGCACGGCTGCGACCTGTTCCCTCTCATGGACGCCGCCGACGACCTGGTCCGGCCGCTCCAGGACCGGCCGGTGCGGGTCGACCGCGAGACCCTGACGCTCGGCTACGCGGGCGTCTACTCCAGCTTCCTGCGCCACGCCGAGACCGCCGCCGCCCGCTACGGCCTGGACACCCGCACCATCCTCGTCGAGGTCGGCCGACGCGGCATGGTCGGCGGCCAGGAGGACATGATCACGGACATCGCTCTGGACCTGGCGGGGGAGCGACGGGGGTGAGCACGCGACGGAGTTCCGAAGGCAGGCCGCCGATGACGGCCCCGCTGCGCAAAGGCTATGTACCCAGCTCCTTCGGCCAGTTGCACTACGTCGAATGCGGCACGGGTGAGCCGGTGCTGATGCTCCACCAGACGCCCCGCTCCTGGACCGAGTACCTCGACGTACTGCCCCTGGTCGGTGCGGAACACCGGGCGATCGCCATGGACACCCTGGGTTTCGGCGCCTCGGCGAAACCCGAGGAGCCGCACACCATCGAGCGATTCGCCGACGCCGCACAGGAGTTGGCCGACGCGCTCGGCCTGGACCGCTTCCACCTCGTGGGCCACCACACCGGCGGGGTGATCGCGGTCGAACTCGCCGCCCGAATGCCGGACCGGGTCGCGAGCCTCCTGCTGTCCGCCACCTCCTTCGTCGACGACGAGAAACGGCGAACGGCCGCGCGGCGCAAGCCCGTCGACCAGGTGGACCCCCGGCCCGACGGCTCCCACCTCGTCGACCTGTGGAACAGGCGACGCGCTTTCTACGAGGAGGGCCAGGAGGCCGCGCTGACCCGGTACGTGATCGACGCGCTGACCGTCCTGAACCGCGCGGAGGAGGGCCACCGGGCCGTCCGGGCCTACGAGATGCTCCGAAGGCTGCCGCACATCACCACGCGCACCCTCGCCGTCTGCGCCCCCGGCGACCACTACTCCCTGCCGTCCCTGGAGAAGTTCGCCGCGGCGCTGGGCTGTGAGACCCGGGTGCTGCCGGGCGGGCACGTGCCCGCCCCGGAGCAGCTTCCCGGGGAGTTCGCGAGGGTGGTTCTGGAATGGGTGGCGGGAGGGTGAGCCGGTCCCGGAACACCTTCACGGACACCACGCGCGCCCTCGGGTGCGGCTACGGCTTCCTGCGGCGGTCCGTTCTCCGGAACCCGCGCCTTGGCCTGCGCACTTGCCGGGCGCAGGCTCGCGCTGTGGACATGACGACGGAGGTGCATGGTGAGGAATGGGCTGCGCGCGGTGGTGGTCGGCACCGGCATGATCGGGGCCGTACACGCCACGGCGATCCGCGCCGCCGGAGGTGAACTCGCCGGCATGGTCGCGTCGACGGCCCGGCGCAGCGCGCAGGCCGCCGAGGAGTGGGGAGTGCCGGGCAGGCATCCCGACTTCGCCGCGGTGCTGGCCGACGAGAGCGTCCAGGTGGTGCACGTGTGCACGCCGAACGCGCTCCACGTCCCGCAGACGGAGGCCGCGCTGCGGGCGGGCAAGCACGTGATCTGCGAGAAGCCGCTGGCGACCTCGGCCGCGGACGCCGAACGGCTGACCGCGCTGGCCGAACGGGCCGGTCTGCTCCTGGCCGTGCCCTTCGTCTACCGCTACCACCCGCTCGTACGGGAGATCCGGGACCGTCGGCTGCGCGGTGACTTCGGCGCCTGGCAGTTGCTCCACGGCAGCTATCTGCAGGACTGGATGCTGTCGCAGGACGTCTCCTCGTGGCGGGTGGATCCGGACGAGGGCGGGCCCTCGCGGGCGTTCGCGGACATCGGCTCGCACTGGTGCGACCTGGTCGAGTGGGTGGCCGGCGTCCGGTTCGCGGAGGTGTCGGCACGCCTGGGCACCACCGTTGCCTCCCGGCCGGCCGGGACCGGCAGCAGCTTCTCGACCGCCGTCCACGGCCCGCGCGTCCCGGTGCGCACCGAGGACGTCGCCACGACCCTCTTGCGCACGACCGACGGCGTACTGGGAACGCTGACGGTGTCCCAGGTCTCGGCGGGACGCAAGAACCGCCTGTGGTTCGAACTGGACGGCGCGCGGGCCAGCGCCGTCTTCGACCAGGAACAGCCGGAGACGGCATGGCTCGGCGGGCAGGACGGCGCGCGGATCGTCGTACGCGACCCGCAGCGGGGCTCAGCCGAGCAGCGCCGCCTGTCGCGGCTGCCCGCAGGCCATGCGCAGGGCTACGCCGACTGCTTCACGTCGTTCGTCGCCGACGCCTACACGACGATACGGAGCGGACACGCGCCCGAGGGCCTGCCGACCGGCGCGGACGGACTCCGCTCGGCGCGCATCGTCGAGGCGGTGCTGCGCTCGGCCGACTCGCTGGCATGGACCGACGTAACCGACACCCCGCGCGACCAGGAGGTCACCCCGTGAAACTCGGCATGCTCACCGCTTGTCTGCCCCGGCTGTCCCTCGCCGAGATCGCGCGATGGGCCTCCCAGGCCGGCTACGAAGCGCTGGAAGTCGCGGCCTGGCCGGTCGTCGGCGGCCGTGACTTCGAGGCGTCGCACCTGCCGGTGGCCGCCTTCGACGCGCGCGCCGCCGACGAGACGCGGGCGCTGCTGGAGCGCCACCGCCTGGAGATCTCCGCCCTCGCCTACTACGAGAACAACCTGCACCCCGACCCCGAGCGTCGGGCCGGCATCCACGCCCACCTCAGGGCGGTCGTCGACGCCGCGGCCGCGCTCGCGGTGCCGTACGTCGGCACGTTCGTGGGCCGGGACTGGACCCGGCCGGTCGCCGCGAACCTGGAGGAGGCCGACAAGGTCTTCCCCGAGCTGGTCGACTACGCGGGCGAACGCGGCGTGAAGATCATCATCGAGAACTGCGTGATGGAGGGCTGGCACCCCGACGGCTACCCCGGCAACCTCGCCTACTCGCCGGAGCTGTGGGAATGGATGTCCGACCTGGGCCTGTACCTCAACTGGGACCCCTCGCACCTGACCTGGATCGGCGTCGACCCGGTGGCGACCATCGCCCCGTACGCCCACCGCATCGTGCACGCCCAGGCCAAGGACATCGAGATCCTGCCCGGCCGGGTCGACCGCTACGGCTTCTTCGGCAAGGCGGTACGGCGCGAGGACCCGTGGGACACCGGCTGGTGGCGCTACCGGGTCCCTGGGCGCGGCCAGGTCGACTGGAACGCGGTGGTGGACGCGCTGTACGAGCACGGCTTCACCGGCACACTCTCCGTCGAGCACGAGGACCCTCTGTGGGGCGGGACCGAGGAGAAGGTGAAAACGGGGCTGGAGATCGCCCACCGGACACTGCGGCCACTGATCGTGACCTGACGCACCACGAAGCTCCGCGGTCCCGAGGAAGCACGCCCCGGCGTTCCGACGGACGGCGCGGAAGCGGGACATCGGGACATCCGGGGTCGTGAGTCCGTCAGTACGACGAAGGAAGGAGCGGCCAAGGGTCAGGGCAAGGTCTCCGCGCCGGACGTGAGCAGTGCGCGGGCGGGGTGGTTGTCTGGGCCCTTCCCCGGCTGACTGCTCACTCCCTGCGGCCCCAACCCACACCCGCACCCGAACGGCTCCTCGATCTCAGGACCGGTGTCGATCAGGGCGAACAGGTGCCGTTCCGCCGGCACCGCCACCTCGAAAGAGTCAGCCCGGCCCACTCCACGCTTCCCACACGCTGTGTGTTCAAGCAGTAGGACAACCACTGGGGCAGTTCTTACGAGTTCCGGAACCGTGAGCTCCAGGTGGCGAATTCGCAGACGTCGGGCGGCGGTTACTTGAGGTCGAGGGTGTCGCCGGTCGACACCTTCAGCGAGGTGGTCGTGGTGCCGGGGAAGTACCAGCGCCATCTGCCTGCCGAGGTGACGGTCACCTTGGTGGTCAGTTTTCCGGCGTCGCCCGTCGTCACGGTCTTGACCGTGCTGTAGTGAGCGGCGCCTTTCTTCTTGAACTGGAGTTTGACCTGCTGCCCGGTGAACCCGTGGTACTTCCGGTCTTCCCAGTTGGCCCGCGACAGCTTGCCGCTGACGGTGACCTGGGCGCCCTTGACGGCCTTCTCCGGTGCGATCACCGTGGTGAGTTGCGCGGCTCGCTTGACCTTGTACTCGGCGATGTGGTCGGAGATCCAGTAGTCGCCGTCGTTCGCCTTGACTGTGGCGTTGACCTGCCAGATGCCGGCGACCTTGTTGGTATCGATGTCGTCGCTGTCGGCGATCCAGGTGGGGTCGATGGTCATCATGGCTCGGCACACCGATGTGGTGGCGCTCTTCTTCGTGCAGGTCGAGTCGCCGTCCCAGGTGGCGAAGGTGTAGGCGTTCGTCTTGTTGAAGGTGCTGAGGTCGGTGAGCCCCTTCACCCCCGAGTCGTCCTTGATGGTGATGTCGATGGGGTAGCGGATCGTCTTCGCCGTGCCCACGATGACGTTGCCGCCGCCGTTGACGACGGTCTTCACCACCCGGATGTCGCCCCGCCCCTCCGCGTGAGCCGCGGTCGCCAGCGTGAGCACCAGGGCGGTCGCCCCACCTGCCGTGGCCCAGGCCGTTCTGCCCCTCATGATCCTCCCCTTGTCGTGTGCGTGCCAGGAGAGGCTACGTGGTCAGGATCCTTTACGCGGTGTGCACTGGCGGTTCCCTCCAGGACGGCCACCTGAAGGTCTTCGCAAGCGCAGGTCAGAAAACCGTCCCTCAGAGCGGGGCGCCCTCGCCCCGCTTGCCGTGGTCGCACTCAGATTCGTGACGGCGGCCACAGGGAGACAAGGGGCCTGCCGTCAGGCGGAAGGGCTTCGGAGGGTTGATTCCGGTCAGGCGTGCGCGTATAAATAAGCAACTTTCTTTCTTACAAGCGCCTGTCGAGAAGCTGCCGACTGCCGACGCCGAGGTGAGGCCACCGTGACCCGCCGTTATCCAGCAGGCCCCCAGGGGTTGCTGCGTTCGCTCAACGGGCGGGCCGTGCTGGAGGCGATCGACGAGGCGGGGCCCGTCACGACCACCGACCTGGCCGGGCGGATCCCGCTGTCGAGGCCCACCGTGGCCGCCGCCGTCGGGCTGTTGCTGGAGCGCGGGGTGATCACCGAGGTGGGCCCGGCGACCGGCCGCAAGGGCCCGGCGCCGGCCCAGTACCGGGTCAACGCCGACTGCGCCTTCGCGATCGGCGTGGACGTCGGTCACCGCAGGATCCGTGCCGCGGTCGCCGACGTCACCGGCCGGGTCCGGGCGCGGGTCGAGTCGGAGCAGCACGGGGAACAGGGGGCCGCGGCCTTCGTCGGGCAGATCCTCGACATGTGCGTCGGGCTGGCCGGGCGGGTCGGGCGGCCGCTGGAGGAGATCACCCAGGTCGTCGCCGGGCTGCCGGCCGCCGTCGGCCCGGACGGGCGTCAACTGTCGTACACCACGGGCCTTCCCGACGCGGGGGAGGGGCTCGGCGAGGCGCTCGGCCGGGCGATCCCCGTGCCGCTGGTCCTGGAGAACGACGTCAATCTCGCCGCCCTCGCCGAGCGCACCCACGGCCGCGGCGCCGAGACCGACGACTTCGTGCTGGTCAGCCTCGGTGTCGGGCTCGGTCTCGGGCTCGTGGTGGACGGGCGGGTCCGCCGGGGCGCCACGGGCGTCGCCGGTGAGGCCGGCTACCTCCCCAGCGACCGGATGATCGCGCCGGCCGGACAGCGCCGGGACCCCGTGCAGGAACACCTCGGCGCCCGCTACATCAGCGCTGAGGCGGCGCGGCTCGGACTGCCCGGCGACGGCAGCCCGCGTGCCGTCTTCGACCTCGCCCGCGCCGGCGACCCCGGCGCGCTGGCGATCGTGGACGACACCGCGCGCAGCGTCGCCTACGTGGTGGCCTGCGTCGTACCCCTCATCGACCCGGCGCTCATCGTGCTGGGCGGCGCCATCGGCGCCAACGGCGATCTGCTGCTTGAACCGGTCGCCCGCCATCTGGCCGATTTCAGTACGTTCCGGCCGCCGATCGTCGCCTCCGGGCTCGGCAAGGACGCCGTGCTCACCGGGGCGACCACCATGTCGGCGGAGCTGGCCCGCGAGGCCGCCTTCGCCGCCGCCACCACTCCCGTGTCACAGGCGGAGCCGTCCGCTCTGTCCTGAGAAACACCGCGGCGACGCCGTCTTGCCGGACAGCGCCGCCGCTCCTGGTCGCCGCGCATTGCCGTGCCCGTCGACCGACGACCGATCCGTCACCCAGGGAATCCCGTCTCCGAGGAAGGACGATCAGTGTTCAAACCTATCACCGGGGCCGTCTCCGCCACGGCCGCCGGAGTGCTGCTGCTGGCCGGCTGTACATCCACCGGGCCCTCGTCGTCAGAACCCGACACCGCCATATCCGCGGGCGCCTCGCACGCGCCCACCACGGTCACCGTCTGGACGTTCAACCACCTGCCGAACGAGGTGGCCGCGTTCAAGGCCACCCTGAACCGGCTGCACACCAAGTACCCCTGGCTGACCGTGAAGTTCGTCCCCAACAAGGACGACGCCGCCTACGCCAAGGCGGTCGCCGCGGGCGATCCCCCCGACGTCTTCATCAGCTCGGCACCCGACAACGTGGCGAAGTTCTGCTACAACGGCACGGTCGCCGACGTCGGCCCGTACCTGAAGTCGGCCAAGATCGACACGGCGAAGACCTTCCCGGCCGCGACCCTCGCCTACACCCGCTACCAGGGCAAGCAGTGCGCGCTGCCGCTGCTCACCGACGCCTTCGCGCTCTACTACAACAAGCAGATGTTCAAGGCGGCCGGCATCACCAAGGCGCCCACCACCCTCGCCGAACTGACCGCCGACGCGAAGAAGTTGACCGTCAAGAACGCCGACGGCTCGATCAAGACGTACGGCTTCGTGCCCCGCTCCGACTACGACGTCAACCGGTACCTGTTCACCGGCGCGCACAGCGGCACCGAGTTCTACGGCAAGGACGGCAAGACCACCTTCGCCTCCGACGCCAAGTGGCAGCAGCTGCTGAAGTGGGACCAGGAACTGATCGACTACTACGGCGAGGCCAACGTCCAGAAGTTCGTGGGGCGTTACCAGCCGCACGCCGACGACGCCGGCAACCCGCTGCTGACCGGCGCCGCGGCCATGGAGTACGACGGCGAGTGGCACGTCGGTGAAATCGCCTCGGAGAAGAAGGACTTCGACTACGGCGTCGTTCCGATGCCCGTCCTCGACGGGTCCTCGGGCACCTACGGCGCGGGCAGCACCCTCGGCACGGTCGCCTATCTGTCGGCGGGCTCGCAGCACAAGCAGGAGGCGTTCTTCGCGCTCCAGCAGCTCACCACCGACACCACCTTCCTCAACACCCTCGCGGACACGGTCTACAACATCCCGACCACGTTCGCCGCGCTCAAGGCCTGGGACAAGCGGAGCGACCCGCACTGGAAGCCGTTCGTCGACGTCTTCGAGAACAAGGACTCCACCTACAAGACGCTCACCCCGGCGGGCATCGAGGACATGGACACCTGGCGGGCGTTCCTCCTCGACTTCGAGCAGGGCAAGGTGAAGAGCGCCGCGAGCGGGCTGGCAGGCGTCGGGAAGAAGATCGACGACCTCAACTCCCAGAGCGGGCAGTAGAGATGACGACCGTACTCGCCCCCGTCGGCGAGGCCCCGGGCACGGCGCGCACGCGGCCGGCCCGGGGCGGGCGACGCCGCCCGAGCAAGGCCCGCTGGTGGGTCGTCCTCGCCTTCCTGTCCCCGTTCGTCATCGGGTTCTGCGTCTTCGTGCTCTACCCGGTGATCGCCACGCTCTACTACTCCCTCACCGACTTCCAGGCCGGCTCCTACCGCCCGACGCAGTTCGTCGGACTGCGCAACTACCGCGCCCTGTTCACCCAGTCCGACACCTTCTGGGTCGCCGTGCGCAACACCCTGTGGATGGTCGTCGTCATGGTGCCGCTGCGCACCGCCTGGGCCATGTTCACCGCCTGGGTGATCATCCGCGTCAAGCGCGGCCGGGCCGTCTACCGCACGTTGTTCTTCCTGCCGTCGATGGTGCCGGTGGTGGCCGCGGCCCTGTCGTTCATCGTGCTGCTCAACCCGGTCGGCCCGCTCAACCGGATGCTGGGCTGGGTGGGGATCAACGGCCCCGGCTGGTTCTCCGACCCCGCCTGGTCCAAGCCCAGCCTCGTCCTGATGGCCCTGTGGGCGAGCGGCAACGTCATGGTCATCTTCTCCGCCGCCATGCTCGACGTACCGCGTGAGCTGTACGAGGCCGCCGAACTCGACGGCGCGGGCACCTGGCAGAAGTTCCGCAGCGTCACCCTCCCGGCGATCTCCCCGGTGATCTTCTTCGCCCTGCTCACCGGCATGATCTACACGTTCCAGTACTTCACCGAGGCGTTCGTCGCCTCCAGTTCGGCGAGCGCCACATCCTCCAGCAACGACCTGGTCGGCTACCCCGCGGGCTCGCTGCTGTTCTACTCCACCGAGCTGTACCGGCAGGGCTTCGCGTACTTCAAGACCGGTTACGCCTCGGCCATGGCCTGGTTGCTGTTCCTGGTCATCTTCGCGGCGACCGTGGTCTTCATCCGCGCCTCGCGCCGCTTCGTGCACTACTCGGGCGGTGGCCGATGAGCACCCTCCAGCTGACGAAGCCGCGTGCCGGTCGCCGCGTGCTGTACGTGGTCGCCGAGCACGCGCCCGCCATCGCCGTCGCGCTCTGCTTCCTGCTCCCGCTGACGATCGGCGTACTCACGGCGTTCATGACCCAACACCAGGCCGGCACCGGCTCGTTGTGGCCCTCGCCCTGGGAGTTCGGCAACTTCGGCGAGGTCTTCAAGGCCATGCCCTTCGGCCGCGACCTGCTCAACACCATGCTGTACGCCGGACTTTCCACCGTCGGTGTCGTCGTCTCCTCGGTGCCGGTGGCCTACGCGCTGGCCCGGCTGAAGTGGCGCGGCCGGGAGGCGGTCTTCCTGGTCGTGCTCGCCGCGATGATGATCCCCGCCCAGGTCACCAGCCTGCCGCTGTACGTCATGTACGCGCACGCCGGCTGGGTGGGCACCCTCAAGCCGCTCATCGTGCCGTCCTTCTTCGGCGACGCGTTCAGCATCTTCCTGCTGCGCCAGTTCTTCCTCACCATCCCGGACGAGTTCACCGAGGCGGCCCGGGTGGACGGCGCGGGCGAACTGCGCATCCTTTGGCGGGTGTTGATCCCGATGGCCCGCCCGGCGATCGCCGCCGTCGGCCTGTTCGCCTTCCTCTACGCCTGGAACGACTTCTACAACCCGCTGCTCTACACGGGCAACAGCGACACCGGCCAGACCCTCGCGGTGGCCCTCAGCCAGCTCGCCAAGAACGGGCACCAGAACGCCTACCAGCTCCAGATGGCCGCCTCGCTGATGTTCCTGCTGCCGGTCCTGGTGCTGTTCTTCCTGGCGCAGAAGGTCTTCGTCGAGGGCATCGCGCTGACCGGCGTCAAGGGCTGACCCCCACACACTTCATGGGAGCACGAGTGAAGATCACCGTTGTCGGCGGTGGCAGTACCTACACGCCCGAACTGATCGAGGGCTTCGCCCGGCGCGCCGATGTGCTGCCGGTCGACGAACTCGTCCTGCACGACATCGACGCCGAACGCCTCACCGTCATCGGCGGCCTGGCCCGCCGTATCCTCGCCCGCCAGGGCTTCCCCGGCCGCCTGACCACGACGACCGACCTCGGCGAGGCGGTCGACGGAGCCGCCGCGGTCCTCGTCCAGCTGCGGGTGGGCGGCCAGGCGGCCCGGCTGGTCGACGAGACCCTGCCGAACCGCTTCGGCCTGCTCGGCCAGGAGACCACCGGCCCCGGCGGCTTCGCCAAGGCCCTGCGCACGGTGCCGGTGGTGCTCGACATAGCGGAAGAGGTACGGCGACGGGCCCGACCGGGCGCCTGGATCGTCGACTTCACCAACCCGGTCGGCATCGTCACCCGAGCCCTCCTGGACGCCGGACACCGCGCGGTCGGCCTCTGCAACGTGGCGATCAAGTTCCAGCGGCAGTTGGCCGCCCGCCTCGGCACCGACCCCGAGCGGGTACGGCTCGGCCACGCCGGCCTCAACCACCTGACCTGGATCCGATCGGTCACCGTCGACGGCACGGACCGCCTGCCGGAACTGCTGAGCGGCGACTCGCTCGACGCGATGGCCGCCCAAGTCCGCGTCCCCGCCGGGGCGTTGCGCGACCTCGGGGCGATCCCCTCGTACTACCTCCACTACTTCTACTGCACCGACGAGGAGATCAGGACCCAGCAGGCGGGCGGCAGCCACCGGGCCGAGCAAGTCCTCGCCATCGAGCGGGAGTTGCTCACGCTCTACGCCGACCCCGCCCTGGACCGCAAACCCGGCCTGCTGGAGCAGCGGGGCGGGGCCCACTACAGCGAGGCCGCGGCGGCCCTCGTCACGAGCCTGCTCACCGGCGACGGCGCCCACCACTACGTCAACGTCCGCAACGACGGAGTGCTGCCCGGGCTGCCGGACGAGGCCGTGGTCGAAGTCGGGGCCGACGTCGACACCGCGGGCCCCCACCCGACTCCCGTCCCGCCCCTGCCGCCCGAGATGCTCGGCCTGGTCCAGGCGGTCACGGCGTACGAGACCCTCGCCGTCGAGGCGGCCCTGACCGGGGACCGGACGGTGGCCAGACGCGCCCTCGTGGCCAACCCGCTGGTGCGCGAGTGGGAGCTGGCGGACACCCTGCTCGACGCCCTGCTGGAGGCCAACCGCCGCCATCTGCCCCGGTTCTTCGCGAGCGAGGCAGCCGATGCCTGACCTCGTCGTGGGCGTCGACGGCGGGAACTCCAAGACCGACCTGATCCTCGCGGACACCGACGGACGGCTGCTGTCCTGGGTGCGCGGCGCGGGCACGCGCCCGCACACCGAGGGCATGGAGGCCACCACCGAACGCCTCGCCCGCCTCGCCCGGCATGCACTGGCGGAGGCCGGCCTGCCCGGCACGACCCGGGTCCCGGTCGGCGCGTACTTCCTCGCCAACGTCGACCGCAGAGCCCAAGAGCGGCTGGCGCTACGGCAGTTGACCCAGCTCGGCGTGACCGGGCGGACCGTCGTGCGCAACGACACCTTCGCCGTGCTGCGGGCCGGCGCACCGGACGGCTGGGGTGTGGCGGTGGTGTCCGGGGCCGGCATCAACGCGGCGGCCGTCCACCCCGGCGGGCGCTCGGCCCGGTTCCTCTCCCTGGGCGACATCACCGGCGACTGGGGCGGCGGGCTCGCCGTGGCCCGGGCGGGGCTCGGCGCCGCGGTCCGGGCCGGCGACGGCAGGGGACCGGCGACCAGGCTGCGGCACGAACTGCCGGCCCACTTCGGCCTGGACAGCGTGGAGTCGGTCGCGCTGGCCGTCAGCGGCGGCGACATCCCGGTCACCGCGCTGCACGGTCTGGCCCCGCTGGTGTTCGCGAGCGCCGCGGACGGCGACGCCGTGGCAAGGGGCATCGTCGAGCGCCTGGGTGACGAGATCGTCGCCATGGTGACAGCCCTGCTGCGCCGGCTCCGACTCCTGCGCACGCCTACGCCGGTGGTCCTGGGCGGCGGCACACTCCAGAACGACCACGTCCTCCTCCCCGACCACATCCGCACCCGCCTCTCCACCGAGGCCCCGCTGGCCCGCCCCCGGGTCCTCGACGTCCCCCCGGTCGCGGGCGCCCTCACCGAGGCCCTGGAGACGGCGGGCGCCCCGGCCACGGCACGCCGACGTCTGCGCGAGACGGTGGCGGGCCGCAAGCCACCGGAACCTCTGACGGACGACGCCTGAGCCGGCCCCGGCCCTTTTCAGGCTGCTCGGCCCCGCCCAGTGCGCCCAATCCGCCCCGCCCGTCGCCGAGTTGCCGACGCCGACCCCTCGACTATCCCCGACCGGCACGTCACACCCACCGCACCGCACCCCACGTACCTGCGACTTTCACACGGACGCCACCCGACCCTTCCCTGACGTTTGCTGCTCTTGGAACACTCGCACCGCGCACATTCCGTCACGTTCCGGCCATCCGCACCTCAGGATGAGAGGCAGCAACCCATGCCCGAAGTCAACCGGCGCAGATTCCTCCAACTCGCGGGCGCGACCACCGCCTTCACCGCGCTGAGCAACAGCATCCAGCGCGCCGCCGCGCTCCCGGCGAACCACCGCACGGGTTCCATCGAGGACGTCGAGCACATCGTCGTCCTGATGCAGGAGAACCGATCCTTCGACCACTACTTCGGCACGCTCCGGGGTGTTCGCGGCTTCGGCGACCCGCGCCCCGTGGTGACCCGGCAGGACGGAAAGCCGGTCTGGTACCAGTCGGACGGCACCAAGGACATCCTCCCCTTCCACCCCGACGCGGACGACCTGGGCATGGCCTTCATCCAGGACCTCCCGCACGGCTGGAACGACGGACACGCCGCCTTCGACAACGGCAAGTACGACAAGTGGGTCCCCAACAAGGGCTCCACGACGATGGCCTACCTGACCCGCGAGGACATCCCGTTCCACTACGCGCTCGCCGACTCCTTCACCATCTGCGACGCGTACCACTGCTCGTTCATCGGCTCCACCGACCCGAACCGCTACTACATGTGGACCGGTTACACGGGCAATGACGGCCAGGGCGGCGGGCCCGTACTCGGCAACGACGAGGTCGGCTACGGCTGGACGACGTACCCCGAGCGCCTGGAGAAGGCCGGCGTCTCCTGGAAGATCTACCAGGACGTCGGCGACGGCCTGGACGCCGCCGGCAGCTGGGGCTGGATCAACGACGCCTACCGCGGCAACTACGGCGACAACTCGCTGCTCTACTTCACGCAGTACCAGAACGCCAAGCCCGGCGACCCGCTCTACGACAAGGCCCGCACCGGCACCGACGCCCGCAAGGGCGAGGGCTTCTTCGACCAGCTCAAGGCCGACGTCAAGGGCGGCAAGCTGCCGCAGATCTCCTGGGTCGTCGCCCCCGAGGCCTTCACCGAGCACCCCAACTGGCCCGCCAACTACGGTGCTTGGTACGTCGCCCAGGTCCTGGACGCGCTCACCTCGGACCCGGAGGTGTGGGCGAAGACGGCCCTGTTCATCACGTACGACGAGAACGACGGCTTCTTCGACCACCTTCTGCCGCCGTTCCCGGCCGGCTCCGCCGCGCAGGGCAAGTCGACCGTCGACCCGAGCCTCGACCTGTTCAAGGGCGACAGCAGCCACCCGGCCGGCCCCTACGGCCTCGGCCAGCGCGTGCCGATGCTCGTCGTCTCGCCCTGGAGCAAGGGCGGTTACGTCTGCTCCGAGACGCTCGACCACACCTCGATCATCCGGTTCATGGAGGCCCGCTTCGGCGTCCACGAGCCCAACATCTCGCCCTGGCGGCGCACCGTCTGCGGTGACCTGACCGCGGCCTTCGACTTCTCCCGCAAGGACACCCGGCCGGTCGCCCTGCCCGACACCGACGGCTACCAGCCGCCGGACAAGGACCGCCACCCCGACTACAAGCCGACCCCGCCCGCCAACCCGGTGCTGCCCAGGCAGGAGCGCGGCCTGCGCCCGGCCCGCCCGCTCAAGTACGCCCCGTACGTGGACGGTTCGGTCGACGCGGCGGCCGGGAAGTTCACGCTCACCTTCGCCTCGGGGGCGAAGGCGGGCGCCGCCTTCCTGGTGACCTCGGCCAACCGCACGGACGGGCCGTGGAGTTACACCACCGAGGCCGGCAAGTCCGTCGCGGACACCTGGAACTCGGCGTACTCGAACGGCTCGTACGACCTGAGCGTGCACGGCCCCAACGGCTTCCTGCGCGTCTTCAAGGGCCCGAACAGGACCGCCGGACCCGAGGTCACCGCCCGCCACCACGGCGACGACGTCGAGCTCACCTTCACCAACAAGGGCTCCGGCACGGTCCGGCTGAAGCTGAAGGGCGGCTACGGCTGCAAGCCGCAGACCATCACGGTGCGGGCCGGCGCGACGGTCAAGCACACGGTCGACCTCGCGGCGAGCAAGCGCTGGTACGACCTGACGGTCACGTCCGAGGCCGACGCCTCGTTCCTGCGGCGATTCGCCGGACATGTCGAGAACGGCCGTCCGGGCGTCAGCGACCCGGCGATCATCGCAGGGTAAAGGCTGATGAATACGGTGTTGCCGGGACTGGTGGGGACAGTGGGGAAGCGGGGTAGTGTGCCCCGGTGACCACGCAATCGAACACTCCTGCAGGTTGGTACCCCGATCCGCACGGAGCGCCGCAGACCCTTCGCTACTGGGACGGCGCCCAGTGGACCGAGCACACCAACGCGCAGCAGCAGGCCGGCGTCCAGCAGCAGGTGCCGCAGCAGCCCGCCGGGCCCGATCCCCGGGTGCAGCGTCAGGTGCAGCAGCAGGCCGGAGTCGCGCCCAGCGGCTCCGGCGGCGGCAGCCTGTTCACCGAGCCGGTCCTGGTGGTCAACCAGAAGGCCAAGCTGATCGAGCTGACCAACGAGTACAAGGTCATGGATCAGAACGGCAACCAGATCGGCTCGGTCACCGAGGTCGGGCAGAGCGCGCTGAAGAAGGTGCTGCGCTTCGTCTCCAGCCTCGACCAGTTCATGACCCACCGGCTGGAGATCCGGGACGCCTACGGGCAGCCGCAGTTGCTGCTGACCCGGCCCGCGAAGTTCCTCAAGTCCCGGGTGGTCGTGTCGCGTCCGGACGGGTCGCCGGTCGGTGAGATCGTCCAGCAGAACATGATCGGGAAGATCAACTTCGCGATGAACGTCAACGGCCAGCAGGTCGGGGCGATCAAGGCGGAGAACTGGCGGGCGTGGAACTTCGCGATCGTCGACCACGCGGAGAACGAGGTCGCGCGGATCACGAAGACGTGGGAGGGCCTCGCCAAGACGATGTTCACCACCGCGGACAACTACGTCCTCCAGATCCACTACCAGCTGCCCGAGCCGCTGCTGAGCCTCGTCGTCGCCACGGCGCTCACCGTGGACACGGCACTGAAGCAGGACTCTCGCGGCCTGGGGTAATACCAGGGTCGGATCGCGGCCGGTCACGCTTGTGCGTGGCCGGCCGTTCGCGTTTCCGTACGACCGGGTCCTAGCGGTGCGCGAGGCCGTCGATCATCAGGCCGAGGGTGAAGTCGAAGCGGTCGTGGCCCTCGCCCGCCGTGATCTCGGCCGCGTGGCGGGTGGTGTGGGGGAAGGTCCCGGCGGGCAGCGCCGCGAACCGGCGCAGCAACTCGTCGCGGTCGACGACCCAGACGGCGTCGTCCTGCGCCGAGCGCCTGCGGGCGATGGACGTCTCCAGGCAGTAGGCCGCGACGTACAGCAGGAGGGCGTCGATGGCCCATGCCGCCGCCTGTGGCGCGACGCCGCCCGCGAGCAGGATGGCCAGCATTCCCTCGGTGACGCGCACCGTCTCCAGATCGGTCGGCGCCATGGCGAGCGCGGCCTGTGAGATCCCGGGGTACTTCAGGTACTGGTCCCGGATCTGGGCGCACACCCCACGGATCTGCTCCCGCCAGGCCGCGGGGTCGGGCTCGGGCAGGTCGAGCTCGGAGCACAGCCGCCCGATGAGCAGCTCGTCGAGGTCGGCCTTGTTCACCACGTGCGCGTAGAGCGAGGCGGGCCCCGTGTCGAGCGCGCCCGCCAGTCGCCGCATGGTCAGCGCCTCGTAGCCCTCCGTGGCGACGACGTCCAGGGCGGTGTCGACGACCTGCTCCACGGTGATCGGTGCCGTACGCCGCCGCGGTCTGGGGGCGGCGCCGGCCTCGGGGTTCGGCGGCAGGTGACGCGCCGCACGTCGCTCTCTCGGGTTCACCGGGTCATCATAACTTGACACGAACGCCGTTCGTTCATAGAACAGTGTTCGTGAAGACGAATGTGAAGACGAATGCGAATCAGTACACGGACGTGACCGTCGTCGGAGCCGGACCGGTGGGCCTCGTGCTCGCCGCGGAGCTGGCGCTGGCCGGAGCGTCGGTGCAGGTGCTCGAACGACTGGCGGAGCCGGACCGGTCGATGAAGGCCGGGTCGATCAACGTGCCGACCGCCGAAGCCCTCGACCGGCGCGGTCTGCTGCCGGCCGCCGAACAGGTGCAGCGGGAGATCCTCGAAAAGGTGGGGTCGTTCGGCGGCGGGAAGGCCGCACGGTTCACGGGGCACTTCGCGGGGATGGTCCTCGAACCCGACCTGGTGGACTGGTCCGACGCCGACCTCGCCGCGCACACCGCCGCCGACGGGGCACGCATGGTGCCGCAGCGCGAGCTGGAGGCGCTGCTGGCCGGCCATCTCGCGCGGCTCGGCGTGCCGGTGCGACGGGGTGTGGAGGTGACCGGGCTGGAGGACACCGGCGAGGGCGTCCTCGTGGGCACCAACGCCGGTACCGTGCGCACCGGTTGGCTGGTCGGGTGCGACGGCGGACGCAGCACCGTGCGCCGCCTCGCGGGCATCGGCTTCCCGGGCACCGACCCGGAACTGACCGGACATCTGGCGGTCGCCGACATCGCCGACCCGGAGAAGCTCGCCGACGGCTGGACCTGGTCGAGCCGGGGGGCGTACCGCTACGGGCCGCAGCCCGGGCGCGTGGTCACCGTGGAGTTCGACGTGCCTCCCGCCGACCGGACCGCGCCGGTGACGATCGAGGAGGTGCAGAGCAGCCTGCGCCGGGTCTCGGGCACCGACGTCACGCTCACCGCGCTGCGCGCCCCCGCGACCCGCTGGTCCGACAACGCCCGCCAGGCCGCGACCTACCGGTCGGGCCGCGTCCTGCTGGCCGGCGACTCCGCGCACGTGCACTCGCCGTTCGGCGGCCAGGGGCTCAACCTCGGCTTCGGCGACGCGATGAACCTCGGCTGGAAGCTCGGCGCCGTCATCGCCGGCTGGGCGTCCGAGGAACTCCTCGACACCTACGACGCCGAACGCCGGCCCCTCGGCGTCTGGGTGCTGGACTGGACGCGGGCCCAGATCGGGGTGCTGCGCGGGGACGCCAAGTCGGCCGCGCTGCGTGAGATCGTCGCCGACCTGCTGAGCACCCGGGAGGGCGCCACGTACGCCGTCAAGAAGATCTCCGGCGTCACCCAGCGCATCGACCTGCCCGGCGACCACCCGCTGATCGGGCGGTACGTCCCCGACCTGCCCCTGAACGACGGCTCCCGGCTGGCCGACCACGGCCACCACGGTGGGTTCCTGCTGCTGGACCGCACGGCCGATGGCGTCTTCGCCGACCTCGCCGCGTCCTGGAGCGACCGGGTGACCACGGTGACCGACGAACACGCGACCCCGGCCGGCGTGCTGGTCCGCCCCGACGGAGTCGTCGCCTGGGCCTCCGACACCACCGACGCCACCGGCCTCGAAGCGGCCCTGCACCGCTGGGCCGGCACGCCGTCGCCTGCGGTCGAGGTCACGCCCTGATCAGAGCGGTGTCAGATGCCCCGGGTCGGAAGGCTGCCGGGGCACCAACGCCGGTTCGGGCGTCGCCGTTTCCGGCTTGAGGGCCAGCACCGCCGCAACCGGGTGCTCCTCATCGACCTCGACCACGGACACGGGCGTCACCCGCGTCAGCAGTACGACACCCCACGACGCGACCGTCCCGCCCGCGAGGGCCAGCAGCACTCCCGCCGCACCCCCGCGCAGGCCCTGACCGAGCAGGGTCAGTCCGATCGCCGCGGCGGCGATCGGGTTGGACAAGGTCACCACCGCGAGCGGAGCGCCGAGGCCACCCTTGTACGCGGTCTGCGACAGCAGCAGCCCGCCGACCGCGAAGGCGGCCACCAGCACCGCGACCAGGACGACCTGGAGGCTGAGCGCCGGGCCCGAGCGGTCGGTCGCGGCCACCGTCACCGTCTGGGTGAGCGCCGAGGCCACACCCGACGCGAAGCCGGAGGCGGTCGCGTGGCGCAGGCCCGGCTTGGTTCCCGGGCGGGACAGCAGGCCGATCAGCGCGGCGGTCGTACCCGCCACCACGAGGGCCTCGGTCAGGCTCAGCACCTGGTCCGGCGCCGATCCGGACGCGGTGACCAGCAGCGCGGCCAGACCGGCCAGCGTGAGCGCGGTGCCGCGCCATTCGGCCGCGGTGACCTTCCGGCCCGCCACCCGCGCTCCCATCGGCACCGCGGCGACGAGCGTGAGAGCGCCAAGAGGTTGTACGACGGTCAGCGTGCCGTACTTGAGGGCCACGACGTGCAGCAGGGCCGCGCCGGCGTTGAGCCCGACCGACGCCCACCAGGCGCCCGCGCCCAGCAGCCGCAGCATGCCGGTGTCGGCGCTGCGGGCGGCGAGCCGCTCCTGGGCCACAGCGGCGGCCGCGTAGGCGACGGCGGAGACCAGCGACAGGGCGATGGCGATCAGGGTGGCGGTCATCGGCCCGCTCCCACCAGGACGTTGGTGTCCTCGGCGACCGGCGCGAGCTGTTCCCCGGCGCGCCCTGCCGTGCTGACCGTGCGGTGCGGACGGTGGATGAGGGCGAGCGCGGCGCCCAGCATGGCGGTGGCCACGATCGCGTCCAGCCAGTAGTGGTTCGCCGTACCGACGATCACCAGCAGGGTGACCAGCGGGTGCAGCAGCCACAGCCAGCGCCACCGGGAGCGCGTGGCCGCGATCAGGCCGATCGCCACCATCAGGGCCCAGCCGAAGTGCAGCGAGGGCATCGCCGCGAACTGGTTCGAGAGGTGGTCCGAGGAGGGCGGGCCGTACACCGAGGGCCCGTACACGTGCGCGGTGTCGACGAGTCCCGTGGCGGCCAGCATCCGCGGCGGCGCGAGCGGGAACACGAAGGGCAGCACCAGGGCCGCCGAGGTGACAACCGCCAGGACCCGGCGGGCCCAGACGTAGTGCGCGGGGCGCCGCAGGTACAGCCAGACCAGGAAGGCCAGGGTGGCGGGGAAGTGGACGGTCGCGTAGTAGGTGTTCGCGATGTGCACCAGGGTGTCGCTGTGCAGCAGGGCCGACTGCACCGCGCCCTCGCCGGGCAGATGGAGCGTCCGTTCCAGGTCCCACACGCGATGCGCGTTGTGCAGGGCCTCGCCGGTGTGGCCGGTCGCCAGCTGGCGGCCGAACTTGTAGACGAGGAAGAGCCCTGCGACGAGCAGGAGCTCACGGACGACCGGAGGCCGGGCTATCGCGCCGGTCTCTCCTTCTGCAGGCTCGGTGCGGGCATTCATCCCCCGGCCCCTTCGCTGACGTGGTGCTGGTTGGTACGTGGTGAGACTCGGGCCGGAGCCCGAACTCATCGGTACGCCTCCGTCCCGAAACGAATGCGTTCCGATACGAGAGTGTACCGATACGCAGGCGTTCCGGTACACTGGCGTATCGGTTGAGGTACGACACACCGGCTTCGGGGAATAAAGCCGGGATAAGGCCGACACTCGCAGCGAAGGAGCAGAGCACATGACGTCGCAGGCCGCGGACGGACCGGAGACGGTCGCCGCCTCGCGCCGCTCCAAGATCACGCCGGAGCGTGAGCAGGAGTTCTTCGACGCCGTGCTGGAACAGATCCGCGAGTGCGGATACGAGTCCGTGACGATGGAGGGGGTCGCCGCCAGCACACGGTGCAGCAAGTCGACCCTCTACCGGCAGTGGAAGACGAAGCCGCAGTTCGTGGCGGCGGCGCTGCGCTCCGCGCGCCAGGTCCGCTTCGGCGGCATCGACACCGGCTCACTGGCCGAGGATCTGCGCCAGGCGGCGCGGATCGCCGCGCAGTGGGGGAGGAAGGACACCGCCCTCCACCAGGCCCTCGGCCACGCGATCATGCAGGACCCGGAGCTCCAGAAGGCCCTGCGCGAGGCGCTGATCGACCCCGAGATCTGCGCCCTGCAGGACATCCTGCGGCGCGGAGTGGAGCGCGGCGAGATCGCCGCCGACCACCCGGCGCTGCCGTACGTCCCCGCGCAGATGTTCGGCGTGATGCGCGCCCGGCCCGTCCTGGAGGGCGAGTACGCCGACCCCGACTACCTGGTCCGCTTCGTGGAGGCCGCGGTGCTGCCCGCACTCGGACTCACCTGAGAACCAGGCCGCCGTCCACGGGATGACTGGACGGTGACCTGCCGCGCCGCACCGTGGGGACGGGGGCGGCGCGCACCCCCCGGCCGGGTGGGGCTCCCCTTGAGCGGAGGGGCGCTCCACCCGGCCGACCGTTTCGGGGGACCGCTGGCGCGGGGTCAGACCTTCTGGCCGTTGCCGCTGCCCGTCGAGACCTTGATGCCCTTGGTGATGTCGTCGATCACCGACTCCTTCTGGCCGACGTCGACGCCGAAGCGGACCACGACGATCTCCGAGGAGTTCGCGGGCGACGGGAAGGCGAGCGACTCGACATAGCCGTCGGCGCCCTTGCTGGTGACCGCCTTCCAGCGGACCAGATAGCCCTTCTGCCCGGCCACGGTGACCGCCTTGGAGGCGAGCACCTGGTGCGAGGTGATCGAGCCGTAGGTCTTGCCGCCGTAGGACTCCTCGGCGTTCGCCTCGATGTCGGCCTTGGCGACCGCCTCGGCCGTGCTGCCCGCGGTCTGGAGGACCGAGGCCGGCGCCGAGTACGCGCCGCCCTTCGTGCAGGTCTGCGAGGTCTCGCCGGGGCACTTGTAGGAGTCGTTCGAGGTGACCTGCGCGCCCACCGTGATCTGCTGGCCGTACCAGTCCTCCGGGATGGGCAGGCTGATCCCGCTGATCGGGTCGGTCACCGAACCGCTCTCGATCTTCGGCGCCTCGGACTGGCCGGGCGCGGGCGACTCGGTGCCGCCGGAACCCCCGGAGCCGCCCTGGCCGCCGGGCGCGCCCGAGGGCCCGCCGTTGCCGCCGAACGGGCCGCCCTGGCCGCCGTTCTGCCCGCCGGCCCCGCCCTGACCGCCCGGCCCCTGCTGGGAGTTGGCGGTGCCACCGGAACCGCCGTCGCCGGTCAGCGCCCACACGCCCACGCCGATGCTGGCCAGCACCGCCACGGCCGCGGCCACGGCTATGCCCGTGCGCAGCCCGCGCCGCGGGGCGGCCGGCGGCTCCGAGGGGAACGCCGGATAGGTGGGATACGCCGCGAGCGCAGGATCCGCGCCCTCCGTCGGCGCCTGCGCCGGGGGACCCCATACGGCGGCCGAGCCCGCGGGGCGGGTCCGGTCCGTCCATGCCTTGCCGTCCCACCAGCGCTCGGTGGCGGGACCCTCACTTGTCTGCCCCGGGTCGGGATACCACCCGGGAGGAGTCACCTGCGTCATGCCACCACCGTATGAGGCGTCGGTGAAAGCGGGATGAGAGGATCCGGCTTTCAGGCCATGACCAGCCGGGCCGGCGGCCGCGAGCCCGGCGCCGGCAGCCGCAGTCCGCCCCGCCCGGGAGCGATCGAACCGAGCACGCTCGCCCGCCGGGCGCCCGTGCTCGCGTGCTCGGCGCTAGCCGGCCCGTGCCAGGTCAGGAACCCCAGTACGGCGAAGGCGTACGCCTCCTTCGCGTCCGTGGCCAGGCCCGGCTGCTGCCGGGGATCGCGGTGCGCGCGTCGGACGAGCAAGCGCCTGAGCACCGGACTCCGGATCCCGCCGCCGGACGCGATCACCTCCGTGGCCCCCGGCGCGAGCACCGCGTCCGCGACCGTCCGGGCCGTGAGCACGGTGAGGGCGGCGACGACGTCCTCGGCCCCCAGCGTCCCGAACCCGGCCAGCGCGTCCTGGAGATACCCGAGATGGAACACTTCCTTGCCGGTCGTCTTGGGCGCGGGCGGCGCGTAGTACGGCTCCGCCGGCAGCCGCTCCAGCAGCGGCTCGTGGACGCCGCCCCGACCGGCCGGCGCCCCGTCGACGTCGTACGCGAGCCGCCCGCCGCTGAACCCCCTCGCGGCCGAGTCGATCAGCGCGCAGGCCGGCCCCGTGCCGAACGCGGTGCCGTCCGGCGCGGTCAGGTTGGCGATGCCGCCGAGGTCCAGGGCGACGGGCGTGCCGGGGCGGCCGCGCAGCCACAGCAGGTCGACCGGGCTGACCAGGGGCGCGCCCTGCCCCCCGCGGCGATGTCGCGTGGCCGGAAGTCGGCGACCACGGGCAGTCCGGTCGCCTCGGCGATCCACGCGGGCTGCCCCAGCTGGAGCGTGCCGTGCAACTTCCCGCCCCTCCGCCCAGTGGAAGACGGTCTGCCCGTGCGAGGCCACCAACTCGGCCTCCCCGCCGCACAGTTCACGGTTCGCCCGGACGGCCGCCGCCGCGAAGGCCTGCCCGATCCGCGTGTCGAGCCGGCACACCTCCCCGAGGGAGGTGGCCGCGGGCGGCAGCGCCTCCCGCAGCCCCTCGTCGTACCCCTCGCCCACCATCCCCAGCGGCTCCAGTACGAGACTGTCGCCGACCAGGCGCAAGTCGGCCGCCGCCGCGTCGATCGCGTCGTACGACGTGCCCGAGAACACGGCATTCGACAGGGCGTAGGCGAGTCCGAGGCCCGTGTGGCGGACGTTCGTCGGGAAGAGTTCCGCGAGCATCGCCGGTCCCGGCCCCGCCATCAGCCCCACCACCGCACCCGCGCCGAACACCGCCACACCCTTCACGGTGCCCGAAGTGCCGTCGTCCTGAAGGAGATTGAGCAGCGGCACCGCGAGCAGCGTCACGAGACGGCGGCAGGACGACCAGGACGGTGTACCCGGCCGCCGCCCAGCCCATGATCCGCGCGGCACCCAGCGCGATCGCACCCGCGACCTCGCGCGCGGGCGGCCGTACGACCTCCGAATCACCGAACTCCCCGCCCGGCGACAGCCCCTGAAGCACCCTCAGAAACGTCAGCAGCCAAGGAGTCAGGGCCCGCGGCCGTCGCGTACGTCGGCAGCGCGCCGATCAGCACCGGCCGCCGCCCGAACCGGTCACCCAGCCGCCCCGAACTCGTACCACTCGACGAGATTGCCCACCGAACCCGCGGCCAGCGCCCCTAGCGCAGACGGCTGCCGCGTGTCCCGCCGTTGTCCGAAAAACAGCGTCATTTCAGCGCCTTTTGACTGTCCGTCGGGTCCGCACAGGCAGGTCACAGACGGTACGCGTCGCCTGCGTGAATCCGCTGTCACCCATCACGGCAACAGCTGCCCCGACCCGCCTCCACTTCGGCAATCGGACGGCTACGCTCAAGGTCTGTACGTCGTTCGGGCGACTTGGGGAGGTAACGGGATGACGGAGGTACGGCCCGCGGAGGCCGCCTCGGCCTCCCTGTGGGAGCGCGACGAGGAAGTCGCCGCCGTCGAGCGGGCCATCGACACCCTGCGCGCCGACCACTCGTCCTCGGGCAGCCTGCTGCTGATCCAGGGCGAGGCGGGACTGGGCAAGACGGCTCTGCTGAACGAGACCCGCCGCCTGGCCGAGGCGCGCGGCTGCCAGGTCTGGTCGGCCCGCGGCGGCGAGACCCTCAGGTCCGTCCCCTTCAACGTGGTGCGGCAGCTGCTGCAGCCCGCGCTGATCAGGCTGATGCCGGAGGAGGCCCGCGAGTACCTCGGCGACTGGTACGACGTCGCCGGCCCCGCCCTCGGTATCACCGAGCCGGGCGGGCCCCAGGCCGACCCGCAGGGTGTGTGCGACGGCCTGGTCGCCGCCGTAACCAGGCTGGCCCGGCGCGACTGGCCGCTGGTGCTGCTGATCGACGACGCGCACTGGGCCGACCAGGAGACCCTGCGCTGGCTCGCCGCCTTCGCCGAGCGGCTCGACGACCTCTCCGTCCTGGTCGTCGTGGCCCGCCGCCCCGGCGAGGTCAGCGGCGAGAGCGCCCGCCACCTCGACGCGATCGCCGCCGCCTCGGGCCGCCCCGACGCCACCCTGAGCGCCCTCACCCCGGAAGCCACCGCCGGCCTCACCCGCGCCACCCTGGGCGCCCACGCCGACGGACCGTTCTGCCGCGAGGTCTGGGCCGTCACCGGCGGCAACCCGTACGAGACCGTCGAACTCCTCGCCAAGGTCGGCGACAGCGAGCTGGAGCCGACCGAGGGCGCGGCGGCCGAGCTGCGCGCCCTCAACCGCTCGGCCCGCGGCGGCGGACTCGTCGCCCGCCTGGAGGAACTGGGCGTCGACGCCACCCGGTTCGCCTGGGCCGCCGCCATCCTCGGCAGCGACATCTCCGTCGACCTGGTCGCCCGCCTGGCCACCATGGGCCACGAGGACGCCGCCCGCTGCGCCATCCTGCTCCAGGGCGCCCGCATCCTCACCGAGCCCGACCCGGTCGGCGGCCAACCGGGCACGGGCGAGATGGAGTTCGTCCACCCGCTGATCCAGTCCGCCGTCTACAACTCCATCCCGGACGCCCTGTGCACCGCCATGCACGGCATCGCCGCCCAGGTCATCACCGACTCCGGGCGCGGTGCCGCCATGGCCTCCCGGCACCTGCTCCGGGTCCATCCGGACGACGACGAGGAACTCGTCGAGCAGCTGCGCGAGGCCGCCCGCGAACACCTCGCCGTCGGCGCCCCCGACGCGGCCCGCCGCTGCCTGGAGCGCGCCCTGCTGGAACCGCCCCGCCCCGAGACCCACGCGCGCGTGCTCTACGAACTGGGCTGCGCCACCCTGCTCACCGCGCCCGCCACCACCATCGACCACCTGCAGTCCGCACTCGGCATGCCCGGCCTCGACGGCGACACGCGCGTGGACGCGGTCTTCCGCCTCTCCCAGGCACTCCTCCACAACGACCAGCTGCAGGAGGCCGTCCGCACGGTCGAGGCGGAGGCGGCGCGGCTCGAGGACGGTCCGGCGAAACTGCGGCTCCAGGCCGTCCAGTTCATGTGGGAGGGCATCTTCTCCGGCGAGGCCGTCTCGCCGGACCGCTCCGAACGGCTGGCCGCACTCGCCAGTACCTGCACCGGCCGCGACAACTCCGAGCGGGCCCTGCTCATCCTGCGCGGCTTCGACGCCCTGATCCACGGCGAGAACGCCGAGGAGGTCGTCGAGTACTGCGACCGCGCCCTCGTCAACGGCCGTCTCGCTCCGGGCCTCGGCTGGACCGACACCGAGTGGGGCGTCGAGCTCCTGATCATGCTGACCAGCTCCTACGCCCACGCCGACCGCCTCGACCGCGCCGAGAGCCTGTGCACCGAGGCCCTGCGCGCCTATGAGACGGCCGGCTGGAGCGGCGGCCATCTCGTCCTGGCCCACGCCTACGTCGGGCTCACGCACCGCCGGCGCGGCCGGCTGCGGGAGGCGGAGGCGTCCCTGCGCGAGTCGCTGCGGCTCGCCGAACGCGTCGGCCGCGGACTGCCGTTGTACTGGACGGTGACCTGCAACCTCGTCGACACCCTGCTCGCCCGCGGCCATGTCGCCGAGGCCTGGGAGATCGCCGAGGAGTACGACTTCGCCCCGCCCTACCCGTCCACCGTCGTCATGCCCGACGCGCGTTCCGTCCGCGGCCGCCTGCTGCTCGCGGTCGGCCGTACGAAGGACGGGATCAACGAACTGGAAGAAGCCGAGAAGGCCGCGGCCGCGTGCGGCCACCGCAATCCCGTGGTCGTCGCCTGGGCACTGGACCTCGCGCGGGCCCTCGCCCGCGAGGACCCGGCACGGGCCGCGCAACTCGCCTCGGACGCCCGCCGCCAGGCCGAGCGGTTCGGCACCGACACGGCCATCGGCCAGGCACTGCGCTGCGCGGCCGCCCTGGAGACCGGCCAGCGCGCGGTCCGCCTGGCCGCCCAGGCCGTCGCCTATCTGGAGTCCTCTCCCTGCCAGTACGAGCATGCGGCGGCCCGGGTGGAGTACGGCATCGCCGCACGGTCGGTGGCCGAGATCAACCGCGGTCTGGGGCTTGCCCGGCAGTGCGGTGCGGACGGCCTGGTGGCCCAGGCCAGGGAGGTGCTGGAGACGGGCCGGGGGCTGCGCTAGGGACCACGCCCAGGGCCTGATCCGCCGGACAGGCCCTAGAGCGACAGCAGTTGATCGGTCACCGCCGACAGGCGCTTGTGCACATCGCGGTCGTACGTCGACTCGTGCGCCCGCGCCGGGGCCGTGCCGTCGAAGTAGCCGCCCGTGCCCAACTCCCGCGTGGCCAGGGCCAGTACGCCCGGGGCGCCGTCCGCCACCGTGTTCCAGGGAGTGACGCCGCCCTCGCGGACCATCGCCGTGTCCATGAAGGTCGCGGGGTGCAGGACGTTCACGGCGACGCCGGTGTCCGCCAGCTCCTCGGCCAGGGCGAAGGTGTGGGCGGCCAGCGCGAACTTGGCCCGGCAGTAGGCCGCGAAGCCGTCGTAGCCCCGCCGGAACTCGATGTCGTCGAAGTCGACGGGCTCCTGACCCACCGAACCGACGTTGACGATCCGGGCGGGCGCGTTGTGGCGCAGCGTCGGCAGCAGGGCGCGCGTGAGGACCACCGGGGCCAGGTAGTTCACCGCGAGGCGCAGTTCATGGCCGTCGGCACTCAGCTCCCGGCCCGCGCCGGGCGCGCCTGCGCCGACGCCCGCGTTGTTGATCAGGACGTCCAGATCGGGATGCGCGCCCGCGACATGCGCGCCCAGCTCGCGGACCTGCGCCAGCGAGGCCAGGTCCGCGACGAAGGCCTCCGCGTCGCCCTCGGCGCGCAGCTCCGCCACCAGCTGCTCCGTCCGGCCCGGATCGCGGCCGTGGGCGAGCACGACGTGCCCGGAGCGGACCAGCGCGAAGGCGACGTAACGGCCGAGACCGGACGTGGCGCCGGTGATCAGAATGGTGGACATGCCTCCACCGTAGGCACGCGGTGCGGGCATGTGCGAGGTGCTGCTGAGGCTACGACCACGAGTGTCACCCTTCGTTCTCCGCCGCTTCCTCCGCCAGCACCCGCTGGGCCGCCGCGAACGCCGAGTTCGCCGCCGGAACCCCGCAGTACACGGCCGTCTGCAGCAGCACCGCGCCGATCTCCTCGGGCGTGAGCCCGTTACGCCGGGCGGCGCGCACATGCATGGCCAGCTCGTCGTAGTGCCCGTGCGCGACCAGCGCCGTCAGCGTGATCATGCTGCGCTCGCGGCGCGAGAGCGTCGGGTCGGTCCAGATCTCGCCCCACGCGTAGCGCGAGATGAAGTCCTGGAACCGGGCGGTGAAGGGGGTCTGCCGGGCCTGCGCCCGGTCCACGTGCGCGTCCCCGAGCACCTGCCGCCGTACCTCCATACCGCGCTTGGCACCCCCGCCGAGGTGGGCACGCAGCGCCGTGAGCACGGCCTCCGGGCACTGCGCGGGCGCCAGATGCGAGGCCCCCGGGATCTCGACCAGCGCGGAACCGGGCACGGCGTCCGCGATCTCCCGCAGATGGGCGGGCGGGGTCGCCGGGTCCTCGCGGCCGGCGACGAGCAGCGTGCGTGCGCGGATCTCGCCCAGCCGGTCGCTCAGATCGAAGGCGGCCAGCGCGTCACAGCACAGCGCGTACGCCTCCGGATCGGCCTCGGCGTGGTCGCGGACGAGCTCCGGATCGGTGAAGTCCCCCGCGAACCAACGGGCGTTGGCACTCTCCAGCAGCCACTCCATCCCCTCCCGCCGTACCCGCTCGGCCCGCTCCTCCCACGGCCCCGCGCCGTTGAAGTGGGCCGAGGCGCAGATCACGGCCAGCGACTCGACGCGCTCGGGATGGTGCACGGCCAGATGCAGACCGACGGCCCCGCCCAGCGAGACCCCCGCATACGCGAACCGGTCGATCCCGAGCGAGTCGGCGAGCGCCAGCACCAGGTCGGCCAGGTCACCGACGGTGACGCCGGGCCCGATCAGCCCGGCCGCCGACCCGCCGTGCCCCGGCAGGTCCCAGCGGATCACCCGATGGGTGATGGACAGCTCGGGCGCCACCTTGTCCCACAGGGCGTACGACGTCCCGAGCGAGGGCCCGAGCAGCAGCGGGGGAGCCGAAGTCGGCCCTTCGGCACGGTGGTTGAGCAGCTTCTCGGTCAACGTCGCTCCAGAGCACGGTCGGTGAGGCTTGCGGCCGCACCGGTGTAACGGGCGGGGTCGGTGAGCTTGCCGAGGTCCACGTCCTTCAACTCGGGCTCCTCGGCGAGGAGTTCGGCGAGAGTGCGGCCATCGGTGTACGTCCGCTTGGCGACCTCCGTGAGCAGGGCCTTGGCGCGGGCCCGGCCCAGCATCGCGGCCAGCTCGGCCGACAGCCGCTCGGAGACGATCAACCCGTGGGTGAGACCCAGGTGTTCACGCATCGCGTCCGCGTCCACCCGCAGCCCTTCGGTGAGTTCGGCCGCGTCGCGGGCGGCTCCGCCGACCAGCCGCAGCAGATCCCTCAGCGGCTCCCACTCGGCGTGCCAGGCCCCGGCGGGCCGCTCGTCCTCGGCCGCCATCGACCCGTACAGGGTGGCCGCCAGCTGGGGCGCCCGGCGCGTGGCGGCCGCGATCAGCGTGGACCGCACGGGATTCGCCTTGTGCGGCATGGCGGACGAACCACCCCCGCTGCCCTCCGCGACCTCCGCGATCTCGGTACGGCCGAGCACCAGCACGTCCGCCGCGACCTTGCCCAGCGCCCCGGCCGCGAAGGCCAGACAGCCGGCGAGGTCGGCGATCGGGGTGCGCAGCGTGTGCCAGGGGAGGAGTGGTTCCGTGAGGCCGAGCTCGCGGGAGTAGGCCGCCACGAGGGCCTGCGGGTCCTGGGCGCCGTACGCCGTGAAGGCCGCCAAAGTACCGGCGGCGCCGCCGAGTTGGGCGGGCAGCGAATCCCGTACGGCCTTGATCCGGTCGCGTGCGTCGAGGACGAGCGAGCGCCACCCCGCCGCCTTCAGCCCGAAGGTCGTCGGTACGGCGTGCTGGGTGAGGGTGCGGCCGGGCATTGCGGTCTCACGGTGCCCGGCGGCGAGCCGGGCCAGTGCCCGCTCGGTGCGGGCGAGGTCGGGGAGCACCGCGTCGAGGGCGCGGACGGCGACCAGCATCGTGGCCGTGTCCATGATGTCCTGGCTGGTCGCGCCCCGGTGGACGTACGGGCCGTACTCCTCGCCGACCGCCTTCGTGAGGTCGGCGACCAGAGGGATGACCGGGTTGCCGCCGCCGCGGGCGCGCTCGGCCAGGGAGCGCACGTCGTAGCGGTCGGCGACCGCCGCCCCGGTGACGGCGGTGGCCGCCTCTACCGGGGCGAGGTCCAGGGAGGCCTGGGCCCGGGTCAGGGCCGCCTCGGCGTCGAGGAGGGCTTGCAGATAAGCCGTGTCGGAGGTCGCCGACGCGGCGGGGGAGCCTGCCCACCCGGGGGCGAGCAGGCCGGTGCCGTCGGGATCGACAGAAGTCACTGGAACTCCAGGAAGACCGTCTCGCCTTCGCCCTGAAGGCGGATGTCGAAACGGTATGTGCCACGGCCCTCGTCCGCCGCGACCAGCGTGCCGCGCCGCGCCTCGTCCAGCCGCGCGAGCAGCGGGTCGGTCGCGTGCGCCGCCTCGTCGCCCGGCAGGTAGATCCGGGTGTACAGGTGCACCAGCAGCCCGCGCGCGAACACACACGCGCTGATGTACGGCGCGCTGCGACCCCGCGCCCCCGGACGCAGCGTCCGCGCGTACCAGTGCCCGTCGGCGTCGGTCTGGATGCGTCCCCAGCCGGTGAACTCCACGCCGTTGCGGCCCAGATAGTCGCCGGAGGCCGGGTCTCGGCGTATCGAACCGTCGGTGGTGGACACGTTGCCGTCGGGGTCGGCGCCCCACAGCTCCACGAACGCGTCGGGCAGCGGCTTGCCCTCGCCGTCCAGGATGTAGCCGTGGACCGTGATCGTGTCCGGGTGGCCGAGCGGGGCGATGTCCTCGCCGCCGCGGAAGGGAAGCGCGTAGCCGTAGAAGGGACCCACCGTGTGCGAGGGGGTGGGCAGCACGCTCTCCGGCCTGCTTGTGTCGATCTTCGTCATGGCAGGTCAGCGCCCTTCTTCGATCCAGGTGGCGTTCGGGCCGTCCAGCACGATGTCCCAGTGGTAGCCCATGGAGAACTCCGGCACGGACAGGTCGTGGTCGTAGGTCGCGACCAGCCGCTGGCGCGCCGCGTCGTCCGTCACCGACTGGATGATCGGGTCGTACGGGAACAGCGGATCGCTCGGGAAGTACATCTGCGTCACCAGCCGCTGAGTGAACGCCGTGCCGAACATCGAGAAGTGGATGTGCGCCGGGCGCCAGGCGTTGACGTGGTTGCGCCAGGGGTAGGGGCCCGGCTGGATGGTGGTGAAGCGGTACGCGCCGTCCGCGTCGGTGATCGTGCGGCCGACGCCGGTGAAGTTCGGGTCCAGCGGGGCGTCGTGCTGCTCGCGCTGGTGGGCGTAGCGGCCCGCCGAGTTGGCCTGCCAGACCTCGATGAGCTGACCGCGGACCGGACGCCCGGAGCGGTCGAGCAGCCGCCCGGAGACGGTGATCCGCTCACCGATCGGCTCGCCGTTGTGCTGCCGGGTCAGATCGTTGTCGATCATGGTGATGTCCCGCTCGCCGAAGGCGGGGGAGTGCAATTCCACCAGCTCCGGGTCCTTGCTGACGTCGATGGCGATGGGCGGCTGCTTGGGGTGGCGCAGTACGGAGGAGCGGTACGGCGCGTAGTCGCGGCGCGGGTGGTGTTCGACGGGGGCGCCGTCGGCGACCCGCTTCTCGTAGGCGGCGTGCTCGGCCGCGATCTCCTGGTCGATGTCGTGCTGGGTGAGAGTCATGGGGATTTTCCTCGGGGAGTCTTAGCGTTCGAGGACGAGGGCGAGGCCCTGGCCGACGCCGATGCAGAGGGTGGCGACGCCAACGCCCGTGCCCTTGCGGGCGAGTTGGTGGGCGACGGTGCCGGCGAGGCGGGCACCGGAGGCGCCGAGCGGGTGGCCGAGGGCGATCGCGCCGCCCTGAGGGTTGAGGATCTGCGGGTCGAACTCGGGCCATTCGGCGACGCAGCCGAGCACCTGGGCGGCGAAGGCCTCGTTCAGCTCAAGGACCGACAGGTCGTCAAATACCTTGCCCGCCTTGGTGAGAGCGCGGTTGACGGCCTCGACCGGCGCGAGTCCGAAGTACTGCGGGTCGACGGCGTGCACGCCGGTCGCGGAGACACGGGCCAGCGGCTCGCGGCCGACCGCCTTCAGGCCCTCCTCGTCGACCAGGAGCAGGGCGGCGGCACCGTCGTTGAGCGGCGAGGCGTTCCCGGCGGTGACGGTGCCGTTCTCCTTGCGGAAGGACGGCTTGAGCTTGGCCATGGCGGCCAGGGAGGCGTCCGCGCGAACCGACTCGTCGGCGGCGAGGACGACCGGGTCGCCCTTGCGCTGCGGGATCGACACGGGGGCCAACTCGGCGTCGAACAGGCCCTGTTGCTGGGCTGAAGCCGCCTTCTGGTGCGAGGCGAGCGCGAACTCGTCCTGCTGCTCACGGCTGATCTTGTGCTTCTCGGCGATCAGCTCGGCGGACTCGCCCAGCGGGATGGTCCACTGCGGGTCCATCCTCGGGTTGACCATGCGCCAGCCGAGGGTGGTCGAGTACAGCTCGGTGTGGGCGGCGGGGAAGGGCTTGTCGTTCTTGGGCAGGACGTAGGGGGCGCGGGTCATCGACTCGACACCGCCGGCCACGGCGATGTGGGCGTCGCCGGCCGCGATGGCGCGGGATGCCTGGATGACGGCTTCGAGGCCGGAGGCGCACAGGCGGTTGACGGTGACGCCGGGCACGGAGGTCGGCAGGCCGGCGAGCAGCGCGGCCATGCGGCCGACGTTGCGGTTCTCCTCGCCCGCGCCGTTCGCGTTGCCGAAGTAGACGTCCTCGATCCGGGCCGGGTCCAGGTCGGGGGTGCGGGCGATCAGCTCGCGGATGGCGTGGGCGGCCAGGTCGTCGGGACGCACGCCCGCCAGACCGCCGTTGTAGCGGCCGATCGGGGTGCGGACCGCGTCGACGATGTAAACCGTGTTCACAGCAGGTCCTCCGCAACGGTCAGCTTCGCGTCGGTCTTGGCGACCACGTCTTCGACGTTCACATCGGGCGCGACCTCGGTCAACACGAGCCCGTCCGGTGTCACGTCGATCACCCCGAGATCGGTGATGACTCGGTTCACACACGCTTTGCCTGTGAGCGGCAGCGCGCAGTCCTCCAGGATCTTCGCCGAGCCGTCCTTCGCGGTGTGCGTCATGACCACGATCACCGTCCGGGCTCCGTGTACGAGGTCCATCGCCCCGCCGATCCCGGTGATCAGCTTCCCGGGGATCGCCCAGTTCGCCAGGTCGCCCTTCGCGGAGACCTGCATCGCGCCCAGCACCGCGACGTCGATGTGCCCGCCGCGGATCATCGAGAAGGACAGCGCCGAGTCGAAGAAGGAAGCGCCCGGCAGGACCGTCACGGTCTCCTTGCCGGCGTTGATCAGATCCGGATCGACCGCGTCCTCGGTCGGATACGGCCCGGTGCCCAGGATGCCGTTCTCCGACTCCAGGATCACCTCCACACCCTCCGGCAGATAGTTCGGGATCAGCGTCGGCAGGCCGATGCCGAGGTTGACGTACTGCCCGTCCTGAAGTTCGCGCGCGGCCCGGGCGGCCATCTGCTCACGTGTCCAGGCCATCAGCTGCTCACCGTCCGCTGCTCGATCTTCTTGTCCGCCGCCTGCTCCGGACTCAGCGCCACCACCCGCTGCACGAAGATCCCCGGCAGATGCACCGCGTCCGGGTCGATCTCGCCGGGCTCGACGAGTTCCTCGACCTCGGCGACCGTCACCCGCCCGGCCATCGAGGCAAGGGGGTTGAAGTTCCGGGTGGACTTGTTGAAGACCAGGTTCCCGTGCCGGTCGCCCTTCGCCGCCCGCACCAGCGCGAAGTCGGTGCGGATGCCCCGCTCCATCACGTACTCCACCCCGTCGAACTCCCGCACCTCCTTCGGCGGCGAGGCCAGCGCGACGCCGCCCTCACCGTCGTAACGCCACGGCAGCCCGCCCTCGGCGACCTGCGTGCCCACACCCGCGGGCGTGAAGAAGGCGGGGATCCCCGCGCCGCCGGCCCGCAGTCGCTCCGCCAGCGTGCCCTGCGGGATCAGCTCGACCTCCAGCTCGCCGGCCAGGTACTGCCGCGCGAACTCCTTGTTCGCCCCGATGTAGGAGCCGGTGACCCGCGCGATCCGCCCGGCGGCCAGCAGGACCGCGAGGCCGGACTCCATCGCCCCGCAGTTGTTGGAGACCACGCCCAGAGAGCCGACGCCACGCTCGTACAGGGCCTGGATCAGCACGTTCGGCACCCCGCTCAGCCCGAAACCGCCGACGGCGAGTGTGGCGCCGTCCGGCACATCGGCCACCGCCTCGGCGGCTGTGGCGACCACCTTGTCCATCCGTGAAGCTCCATCCCGTCCGAGCGCCGGCCAAGCGTCAAGCCCGGCCATGCATTAATCAGGGCACTGACTATTTCGGTGAAGTTTCCTTCACGCTGCCACCGGAAGGGAGCGGCGTCAAGACCCAGGAGAAGCGTGAGGTCAGGGGAGGCGTCCCGGTGTAGAGACAGCCGGATGTACGGCGGGTATCGTTCAGTGCACCAACGAATTCGACCTCGGGGAGCGCACATGGCCGCGGTGGACCTCACCTCCCACCCCGGGCACCTGGCCCGGCGGCTGCAGCAGGCCCACTACCTGCTGTGGAACACCATGGTCTCGGAGGAGATCACCTCGCCGCAGTTCGCGGTCCTCAACGCGCTCGTCGCCGAGCCCGGCCTGGACCAGCGCACGGTGGGGGAGCGGGTGGGGCTCGACCGGTCCACGATCGCCGAGGTGATCAGCCGGCTCGGCAAGCGAGGGCTGCTGGACAAGGTGCGCGACCCGCAGGACGGCCGCCGCTTCCTGCTGCGGCTGACGGACGAGGGTCTGCGCACCCACCGCAAGCTGACCGTGCGCACGGCCCGGATGAACCAGGTCTTCCTGGCTCCCCTCTCCGCCGACGAGCAGGCGCTCTTCTTCGAGCTCATCCGGCGGGTCGCGGACGCGGCCGAGGGGCTCCGCAACCCGGCGGAACCCCTCGTCGCACAGCGCTGAACGGGGACGCGGTCAGGAGGCCGCCTTGGCGAAGACCACCCACACCTGGCCCTCCGCGAAGTTCACCGGCGTACCGTCCGCGGTCGTGAAGTCGGTGCCGTCGGTGGCCTTCGCGCGCTTCCAGTCCACGTCGTAGGCCTTCCCGTCCCGCAGCACCGTCGCCTTCCCGGAGCCCACGGTCTCGGTGTACGGCGTGTTGTTGCCGAGGAAGTCGTGGAAGCGGGACTTGCGGATCTTCACGTACTGCACGACGACCGTCGCCGGTGCCACCCGCTTCCCGTCGGTGGTCACGGTGGGCGTGCCGTCCATCGAGACCAGCCAGCGGTCGCGGTCCTCGGACCAGGTGAAGTCGAAGCGGGCGGACGGGTAGCGGACGGTGACCGACGTGTCCGGCGTGCCGCCGGCGGGTGCGGCGCCGTACCGGAAACCGTTGGTCAACGCCTCCGAGCCGGGTGCCGACGGCATCAGGCGGTCGGGGTGCAGGTAGAGGTTGTGGGGTGAGGGCTTGTCGGTGCCGCGGGAGTAGGCGCCGTCGACCTTGCCCGGGGGCTCGGCGGTGAGCGGGGCTTTGTCGATCAGCGGCAGCAGTTTGTGCTGGGCGCCGGAGAAGGCGAGCGTCGGGTCGTCGTACTGGCGCAGCAGTTCGAGGTCGGACTCGCGGGCGCTGCGGACCGGTCCGACGGACTTGGGCAGCTTGCTCGCGTAGACCGCCATCAGTCTGCTGAGGCCGCCCTCGACCTGCTCGGCGTAGATGACGTCGGCGGAGCGCAGCCCGGTCTGGGGGCGGGCCGCGGGCACGTTGTCGATCTTCACGGCGAGCACGGGGGCGCCGGCGGCGGCGCTCTGGTCCGGGGAGGCGGAGGGGGAGGCCGGCGGCTGCAGATGCCCGCGACCGTCGTCCACCGGGCGGTGCCCTCCCGTGCAGCCCGCCGCGAGCGCGGCCGTCACCGTGGCGGCCAGCAGCGCCACCGTCGTCGAGGCATGTCTTCCACGTGCCGTTCGTCCCTTGCTCACCGTGGCCACCATCCGCATCCCGTGTCATCGATTGTGCGCTTATAAGTTCATTCGTGGCCATACCCGCTCGGTTCTGATTGTGCGCGTTGAATACGCCGATCGGACGTGAACGAGGGTGAACGCCGGGTACCCGGGCGCCGTCGCACCACCCGAGACACCGACGCGACGGAGGGAGCGTCACGCCATGAAGGCTGTGACCTGGCAGGGCAAGCGAGACGTACGGGTGGAGGACGCGCCCGATCCGAGGATCCAGAAGCCGACCGACGCGGTCATCCGCATCACCTCGACCGGACTGTGCGGCTCCGACCTGCATCTGTACGAGGTGCTGACCCCGTTCATGACCCCGGGCGACATCCTCGGACACGAGCCGATGGGCATCGTCGAGGAGGTCGGCGCCGGGGTGCCGGACCTCGCGGTGGGCGACCGGGTCGTCGTGCCGTTCCAGATCGCCTGCGGCGACTGCTGGATGTGCCTGACCGGGCTGCCCACCCAGTGCGAGACCACCCAGGTCACGGGCGAGGGCATGGGCGCCGCCCTGTTCGGCTACACCCGGCTGTACGGCGCCGTCCCGGGCGCCCAGGCCGAGTACCTGCGCGTCCCGCAGGCCCAGTTCGGCCCGATCAAGGTGCCGGACGGCCCGCCCGACGACCGCTTCGTCTACCTCTCCGACGTGCTGCCCACCGCCTGGCAGGCGGTCTCCTACGCCGGCGTCCCCGAGGGCGGCAGCGTCGCCGTGCTCGGTCTCGGGCCGATCGGGGACATGGCCTGCCGGGTCGCCCAAGTCCGCGGCGCGGGACGGGTGTTCGGCGTCGACCTGGTGACCGAGCGGCTGCGCCGGGCGCGGGCCCGCGGTGTGGAGACGTACGACCTCAGGGACTTCGACGACGAGAAGGAGCTGGTCTCCGCGATCCGCGACGAGACCGACGGACGCGGCCCCGACGCGGTGATCGACGCGGTCGGCACCGAGGCCCACGGCAGCGCCGCCGCCCGGCTCGCCCAGCAGGCCTCGGCCCTGCTGCCGCGCAGGCTCAGCGGCCCCTTCGCCGAACGGTTCAGCGTCGACCGGCTCGCCGCCCTCCACACCGCGATCGACCTGGTGCGCCGCGGCGGCACGCTCTCCCTCGTCGGCGTGTACGGCGGCACGGCCGACCCGCTGCCTCTGCTCACCCTGTTCGACAAGCAGATCCAGATCCGCATGGGCCAGGCCAACGTGCGCCGCTGGAGCGACGAGATCCTGCCGTACCTGACCGACGAGGACCCGCTCGGTGTGGACGACTTCGCCACCCACCGGGTGCCGCTGGCCGAGGCACCGCGCGCGTACGAGATGTTCCAGAAGAAGCGGGACGGCGCGGTGAAGGTGCTGATGACGCCCTGAGCCGAGAGCTTCCCCAGGAGCGCCTTCTTCAGGGGCTGCCCAGGATCTCGCTCAGGTCATAGCGCACCGGCTCCTCCAGCTGCGCGTACGTGCAGCTCTCCGGCGTGCGGTCCGGGCGCCAGCGGCGGAAGCGGGCCGTGTGCCGGAAGCGCGCGCCGTTCTCCATGTGGTCGTAGGCGACCTCGATCACCCGCTCCGGGCGCAGCGGCACCCAGGACAGGTCCTTCTTGCCCGACCAGCGGCTCGGCGCGCCGGGCAGCCGGGCCGTTTCGTGCGCCGCCTCGTCGGACCAGGCCGCCCAGGGATGCCCCTCGGCGCTGTCCATCCGCAGCGGCTCCAGCTCCTCGACCAACTCGGCGCGCTTCTTCATGGCGAACGCGGCCGACACGCCCACATGCTGGAGCCGGCCCTGGTCGTCGTACAGGCCGAGCAGCAGGGAGCCGACGATCGGTCCGCTCTTGTGGAAGCGGTAACCCGCGACCACCACGTCCGCCGTGCGCTCGTGCTTGATCTTGAACATCGCGCGCTCGTCCTGGAGATAGCGCAGGGTGAGCGGCTTGGCGATCACACCGTCCAGACCCGCACCCTCGTACTGCTCGAACCAGCCCTGCGCGACCTCGACGTCGGTCGTCGCCGGCGCGAGGTGCACCGGCGCGGTCACGCCGTCCAGGGCCCGGGTCAGCAGGGCGCGCCGGTCGGTCAGCTCCACGTCCAGGAGCGACTCGTCGTGCAGCGCGAGCAGGTCGAAGGCCACGAAGGACGCCGGGGTCCGCTCGGCGAGCGTCCGGACCCGGGAGTCCGCCGGGTGGATGCGCTCGGTGAGCGCGTCGAAGTCGAGCCGCCCGTCGCGCGCGATGACGATCTCGCCGTCCAGCACGCACCGCTCGGGCACCCGCTCCTTCAGTGCGGCCACCAGCTCGGGGAAGTACCTGGTCAGCGGCTTTCCGGTACGGCTGCCGAGCTCGACCTCGACCCCGTCACGGAACACGATCGCCCGGAACCCGTCCCACTTCGCCTCGTACTGCATGCCCGGCGGGATCTTCGCCACCGACTTGGCGAGCATCGGCTTCACGGGCGGCATCACCGGGAGATCCATGCTCCGATTCTGCTCGCACATGTCGGCCTTCGCCCGGTGTGCGAGCTTTGCGAGGTGCGCCTACCGTGGCCGCATGGGCGAAGCGGTGGAACTGGAAGCGGGCGGGCGTACCGTCCGGCTCTCCAGCCCGGACAAGATCTTCTTCCCGGAGCGCGGATTCACCAAGCTGGACCTCGCTCAGTACTACATCGCCGTCGGCCCTGGCATCCTGCGCGCCCTGCGTAACCGGCCCACCACGCTGGAGCGCTACCCCGACGGCGTGACCGGGGAGAACTTCTTCCAGAAGCGGGCGCCCAAGAACATGCCCGACTGGATCCCGCGGGCCCACATCACCTTCCCCAGCGGCCGCAGCGCCGACGAGATGTGCCCCACCGAGGAGGCCGCGGTCCTGTGGGCCGCCCAGTACGGCACTCTCACCTTCCACCCCTGGCCGGTACGCCGTGACGACGTCGACAGCCCCGACGAACTCCGCATCGACCTCGACCCGCAGCCCGGCACCGACTTCGACGACGCGGTGCGCGCGGCCTTCGAACTGAGGGGCGTGCTGGAGGAGTTCGGCGGCCTGCGCGGCTTCCCCAAGACCTCGGGCGGGCGCGGCCTGCACGTCTTCGTGCCCATCGAACCGCGCTGGACCTTCACCCAGGTCCGGCGCGCCGCCATCGCCGTTGGCCGCGAGCTTGAGCGCCGGATGCCGGAGCGGGTGACGATCAAGTGGTGGAAGGAAGAGCGGGGCGAGAAGATCTTCGTCGACTACAACCAGACGGCCCGCGACCGCACCATCGCCTCCGCCTATTCGGTACGGCCCCGCCCGCACGCCCCCGTCTCCGCGCCGCTGCGCTGGGACGAGGTCGGGGAGGTGCATCCGCAGGACTTCGACCTCGCGACCATGCCCGCGCGCTTCGCCGAACTGGGCGATGTGCACGCGGACATGGACGATCACCGCTACTCACTGGACGCCCTGCTGGAGCTCGCCCGCCGCGACGAGCACGACCACGGGCTGGGCGATCTGCCGTACCCGCCGGAGTACCCCAAGATGCCGGGGGAGCCCAAGCGGGTACAGCCGAGCCGCGCGAAGAAGGAACAGCCGGGACCTACAGGTCCTTGAACCGGAGGTCGCAGTCATTGGCGGGACCCCATGTCGTGGAGGGCGCCGAAGCGTCGGGGCCGACCCGGCCCGCGTACAGGACGTCGGTCTTCTTGTCGACGAAGATCCGGGCGGGGTTCCGTACGCCACGATTCCGGGGTACGAGCCGCACGATCACAGGGCCGCCGCCCACGAGCACTGACGGATCGCGAAGTCGTCGTCCGCTTCGGTGGCGCTCTCACACGGCGAGAGCGCTCTCACGTCCTGTGCGCCCGGCGTTATCCTGATCGGCACCCCGTCGATGAGGAGCCCCGAAGTGACCGACACAGCGCCGCGTCCCACTCTGGAGGCCGTGGCCGCCCGGGCCGGGGTGTCCCGGGCCACCGCCTCGCGGGTGGTCAACGGCGGGGACGGGGTGCGCGAGCCGCTCGTGGCGCGGGTGCGGCGGGCCGTGGAGGAACTGGGGTACGTACCGAACCAGGCCGCCCGCAGCCTGGTGACCCGGCGGCACGACGCCGTCGCCGTGGTCATCGCCGAACCGGAGACGCGGGTGTTCGCCGACCCCTTCTTCGCGCTTCAACTCCGCGGTATCAGCAAGGAGTTGACCGCGCACGACAATCAACTGGTGCTGCTGCTCACGGAGGGACGCGACGACCATGCGCGCGTCGGGCGGTATCTAGCCGGTGGTCATGTCGATGGCGCGCTCGTTTTCTCGCTGCACCTCGACGATCCGCTGCCCGAGCTGATCCAGCGGGCCGGTGTGCCCACCGTGTTCGGAGGGCGGCCCGGCTGGAGCGAAGGCGGTGGTGGCGCGGCGGCCGTGTATGTCGACAGCGACAACCGGGGTGGGGCGCGGGAAGCGGTCCGGCATCTGGTCGGGCTCGGGCGTACTCGCGTCGCGCACATCAGCGGGCCGCTGGACCAGACGTCCGCGGCGGACCGGCTGGAGGGGTACCGGGATGTGATGGGGGGCGCGGATCCGGGGCTGGTCGTGGAGAGTGACTTCACTCCGGCCGGGGGTGAGCGGGCCATGCGGGAGCTGCTCGATCGGTGTCCCGACCTGGATGGTGTGTTCGCCGCCAACGACCTCACCGCCTCGGGGGCCCTGCGTGTGCTGCGTGAGCGGGGGCGGCGGGTGCCGGAGGACGTCGCGGTGATCGGGTTCGACGACATGTTGCCGGTGGCCGAGCAGACGGATCCGCCGCTGACCACTGTCCGGCAGGACATTGAGGAGATGGGGCGGCTGATGGCTCGGCTGTTGCTGCGTGTCGGCGTGGAGCAGGGGGCTGAAGGCGCGCCGGCCAGCGTGGTTTTGCCCACCACGCTGGTGCGGCGCGCCTCCGCGTAGTCGTCTGCGGCGCCGTTGCGGCTGGTCGCGCCCACGCGGCGGAGCCGCAAATTGATACGGCCCCGCGCCCCTATCGGGGCGCGTTCCCCTTTATGCCTGTTGTGTTGCGCTCTTGATCACCGCGAAGCGGGCGCCATACGGGTCCGTCAGTTTGGCGAAGCGGCCCACGCCCTCGATGTCCGTGGCGGGGACTCGGACCGTGCCGCCCGACTCCTGGGCCTTGGCCACCGTGGCGTCCGTGTCCGTGACCTCGAAGTACGGGAGCCAGTACGCGCTGTCCTCTGACGGGTCGTCGGCCAGGGGGACCACCCCGCCGAACATGGAGTCCGCGCCACCCCCCGCAGGGTTGAAGGTCGTGTACGTCCCGCCCGGGAAGGACACCGCCTCGGTCTCCAGGCCCAGCGTCTCGTGGTAGAACCACGCGGCCGCCGCGATGTCCGGGGTGTAGAGCTCGACCCAGGACAGCGAACCGGGCTCGTTCGCCACGTCGACACCCTTGGTGCGGCCCGGCTGCCAGATGCCGAACGGCACGCTCGCCTTGTCCGCGAGGATCGCCATGTGGCCCTCGCCCATCACGTCCATCGGCTGCATGAGCACACTGCCGTGCGCCTGCTCGGCCGCCTTGGCGGTGGCCTCGGCGTCCGCGGTCTGGAAATAGACGGTCCAGGAGGGCGGGCCCTGCTCGGGCGTGGTCTGCATGCCGCCGGCCGCGGTCTTCCCGCCCAGCTGGAAGAAGCCGTAACCGCCGGCATCCGGTCCCGCCGACTGGAACTCCCAGCCGAAGAGACCGCCGTAGAAGGAAATGGCGCCGTCGATGTCGGATGTGCCGACATCGATCCAGTTCGGAGCGCCGTTGACGAAACGGGTGGTGAGCATCATCGCCCTCCTCGGAAGGGTCCCGTTCTCTGCACTGCCGAGTCTTGCACCGCCCACTGACAATCGCCGCCGGAGTGTTCCGCGCGCCGCCGTGCGCGCCGGGGTGCGGGCACGTCACCATCGGGTGGCCGGGGGCCGCGCACGGCGCCGTTGAGCGCGCGTTGATCGAACGTTTTTCGGCGCCCGGCACGATCCCGTCCATGCACATCGACACGATCCCACCGGCCGACCTCGCCTGGCAGGCCCAGGCGCTGTGCGCGCAGACCGGGGCGGACTTCTTCTTTCCCGAGCCGGGCAGCTCGGTACGTGAGGCGAAGCGCATCTGCGGCATGTGCGAGATGCGGCCGGCCTGCCTGGAGTACGCGATCAGCAACGACGAACGCTTCGGCGTGTGGGGCGGGCTGTCGGAGAAGGAACGGCTGGAGCTCCGGCGCCTGCAGAATCGGTGAGCCGAACGTCCCCGGCTGCGGCTAGGATCCGGGGGCGCACCCGGGCGTAGCGCAGAGGCAGGCGCACTCGCCTTGCTCAGGCGGAAGACATCGGTTCGAATCCGGTCCCCGGGTGCGTCCGGGGCCCTGTAGAGCAGAGGCAGACTCGCCGCCCTCTCAAGGCGGATACGCCGGTTCGAATCCGGCCGGGGCCCCTCCACAGGGGGCGGTAGCGCAGAGGCAGGCGCACCTGCATGGCATGCAGGACACGTCGGTTCGAATCCGGCCCGGCCCATGGCAGGACAGGGCACGGACGGGGCGGGGACACATGGACGACGTGATCGGCGCGGTCGGCGCCATCGGCGAGGAGGAGCTGGCCGCCTTCCACCGCACGGTCGGCAGGCTGCGCGAGCTGCCCGTCGACGACCCCGTACGGCTGAGGGCCGAGCAGGTCGCCGCGTCGTTCGCCCGGGACGGCCGGCTGCGGCGGCGCAAGGCGCGCGGCGCCGAGCAGTCCGCGGAGGACGCCGACGTCATGGCCGCCACCGCGACCGGCGCACGGGACCGGCGCGAGGACGCGCCGCTGGCCGTCCCCGGCAGCGCGGGCGTCTTCCGCAAGGCGCGCAGCTGTTACGTCTGCAAGTCGCCCTATCGACAGGTCGACGCCTTCTACCACCGGCTCTGCCCGGACTGCGCCGCCGACAACACCGCCCGGCGCGCTCTGAGCACCGATTTGAGCGGGCGCCGCGCGCTGCTCACCGGCGGCAGGGTGAAGATCGGCTTCCAGCTCGCCCTGATGATGCTGCGGGACGGCGCCGAAGTGCTCGTCACCTCGCGCTTCCCGCACGACACCGTGCGCCGCTTCCGGGCCGAGCCGGGCAGCGGGAAATGGCTCGACCGGCTGACCGTGCTCGCCGTCGACCTGCGCGATCCACGCCAAGTGCTCGGCTTGTGCGAGGAGTTGCGCCAGGAGGGCGAGCCGCTCGACATCCTTGTCAACAATGCCGCGCAGACCGTGCGCCGGCCGCCCGAGTCGTACGCGCTGCTCGCCGCCGGCGAGTACGAGGCGCTGCCCGAGGGCGCGCGCCGGGCGCCCGGCTTCTCGTCCCTGCGGATGCTGGAGAGCGGCGCCGCGTCCCTGCCGGTGGCCCTCCGGGAGGCAGACGAGGCGGGTCTGCTGCCCGACCCGTCCCCGGAGAACTCCTGGTCGGCGACGCTCGGCGCGCTCGACCCGGCCGAGGTCCTGGAGACCCAGCTTGTCAACGCCCTCGCGCCGGCCCTGCTGTGCGACCGCCTGCTGCCGCTGCTGCTCGCATCACCGCACCCGCGCCGCTACATCGTCAACGTCACCGCCGTCGAGGGCCGCTTCACCGTCCGCAACAAGATGCCGGGCCATCCCCACACCAACATGGCCAAGGCCGCCCTCAACATGCTCACCCGCACCAGCGCCGCCGAACTCGCCCAACAGGGCGTCCACATGTGCGCGGTCGACACGGGCTGGATCACCGACGAGAACCCGGCCCCGAAGAAGGAACGCATGGCGCACGCGGGCTTCCGCACCCCCCTGGACATCGTGGACGGAGCGGCCCGCGTGTACGACCCGATCGTGCGGGGCGAGGCGGGCGCCCCGGTGTCCGGGGTGTTCCTGAAGGACTACCGGGAGGCGGAGTGGTGAGGGGGGAGAGGGAACGGCCGGAGGACGGGGCGCAGAGCACGGGAGGTATGCCCGCGTCCTCTCCGGGCGGCTTCGCCGGCGTGCCCCTTGTCGTGCCGCGGCCGCTTGCCGAACTCGGCCCGCTGCTGGACTGGTTGCGAGCCGGGCGGGCGGTGGGGGAGCGGGTGGACTTCGCCGCGGGGACCGCGTTGCCCGACGGGCGGCTCGATCTGTGCAAGCAGGGGCTGGGCGCGGAGGGCGCCTCTCTCGTGGCCGAGGCGTTGGCCCAAGGGCCTTCTCCGGTACGGCATCTGCTGCTCGGGACCGACGGGCTCGGCGACGAGGGGGCCGCGGCCGTGGCCGGGACGGGTGCCGGCGTCGAGACGCTCTACCTCGGTTGCAACGGGATCACCGAGGGCGGCGCCTGCCGGATCGCCGACCAGCTGCGCGCCTCGCCCCAGGTGGTCACCGGGGTGTGGCTCAAGCGCAATCCGCTGGGCAGTGGGGGAGGACGCGCGGCGGCCGAACTCATCGAGTCCACACGCACGTTGCGGACCCTCGACCTCGTACAGACCGGGCTGGACGCAGCGGGCTTCACCGTGCTCGTCGACGCGCTGCTGGCAGCTGCAGCCAACGGACGGCGGATCGAGCGGCTCTTCGTCGGCGGCAATCCGCTGGGCGAGGCGGGCGCGCAGGCATCGGCCGAGGTCGTGGCCGCCGGCGCGGTCGACGAACTGTACGTGTCCGCCGCCCGGTTGGGAGACGCGGGTGCGCTCCGCCTCGCCGACGCCCTGGACCGGGCGCCGCACGGCCGGCTCACCCGCCTCTCCGTCGCCAGCAACGGCATCGGTCCGTCGGCCACCGCCCGGCTCGTGTCGGCCGCCACCACGTCCGGCGTCACCCTGCTCGACCTGGGCCGGGTACGAGCGGCCGCCGTGCTCCGGGCGGCGGACAACCGCGTCGACCTCGCGGCCGCCGAGACGATGGCGGACGTCCTGGCCCGCACCGAGCACCGCCTGAGCCACCTGGTCCTCACCCACACGGGGATGCGCAGCCGTGAGGCCCACCGCCTCCTGGACACCGCACCCCGCGCCACCACGGCCACCCGCTTCGTCCTCGGCCAGGGCATCGCCGCCAGCGTCAAACGCCGCCTGGAAGCCCTCAGCGCACACGTCCCCGCTCCGCGGGTCCCGGCCGACGTCGCAGCGGTTCGCAGCGTGCACCGGACGCCGCCGCCGTCGAGTCCCGGCCGGGACGGGTGATCAGCGCCGCAGCTCCATGAACACCTCCGTCCAGAACCGCTGTTGCCGCTCCGACGCACCCACCAGATACGTCGCCCGAAGCTTCGCCGGCAGCAGCGCGACCAGCCGGGTCACCGCGGCGCGGTGCTTCTTCAGCTGGGACAGCTCCGCGTTGGCGAGGATCTGGTGGACCACGTCGCTGTCGTCGCCGCCCTCCGTGGAGTGCTCGGCGGCGCGGCGCAGCCGGGTCTCCCAGGCCTCGACGTCACGGGCGAGCTCGCGCAGGCCCGTGACCGGGCGACCCTTGAACCGGTCCATCAGCGCGGTGAGCGGCACGGGCGCGTACTCGCCGTCGCCGAGATAGACCGTGCCCATCTCCAGCGGCAGCCCACGCCGGTGCAGCTTGATGAGCCGCTCCAGGGTGCGCTTGGTGATCCAGGCCCGCCCGTCGTCGTCGATGTCGTGCTTCCACCACTCCAGCACCGTCTCGGCGTCCGAGCCGTAGCGCGCGAGCAGCCACTCATTGGCCGGTATGTCCTCCGGCTCCACCTGCAGCGACGCCGTGAACCGGGTCGCCTGCGCGATGTTGTTCCGCGCGACCAGCATCTTGCGACCCAGGTGGTACGGCGGATTCTGCACCGCGATCTGCGCCCGCAGATGCTCGATCCGCCGCCCCGCCAGCGACCACTCCTGCGTGATCTCCATGAGCTTGGCGAACGCAGCCTTGTCCTTGGGCCGGTTGTACTCGTCCCACACGATCGCCTTCGGCTCCGGCCCCGTGAACTTCGCGGCCAGCAGGTTCTCCAGCGTCCCGTCCGCCGAGGGGATCGGCGCGCACAGGTCCTCGACGTTCGTGACCGGCAGGGAGAAGTACAGCGGCTCCCGGCCCAGCCCCTCCCGCAGCGTCTCCCGCACCAGCTCCGTCTTGCCGCAGCCTGGCGGGCCCTGCAGCAGCACCGTCCAGCGGCCCCGCAGCGCGGCGCGCACGACCTGCCGTACCGGATCGGAGATCGTCGGCGGGTTGGGCACACCGAGCGCCTCGGCGATGCGGTCCAGGATCTCCGCCGTACGGTTCTGCCCGGGCCCGCCGTCCGCGAGCGGCTCGGCCAGCCGCAGCCGCTCGCCGTCGACCAGGGGCAGGCCCCAGCGCAGCGGGAAGCCCTCCCTGGCGTTCGCCAGGACGTGGTCGAGCGTGCGCGGCGACAGCAGTTCCCGGAGCGCCGGGGACAGCGACGCCCACAGCGAGAACACCGGACGCAGGTCCCACGGGCGGTACCTGGCGGCCAGGTGCCGTCGCCAGGCCGTGTCGTTCGCCGTGATCCGCAGCGTCACCATGCGGTCCAGGAGCGCGAGGTCGCTGCGCCGGGCCGAGGTCTCGGCCAGCGACTCGTTGTCCGTCAGGAACACGCCGATGCAGCCCAGGGCGCGCAGATCGTGCTCGCCGAGCGTCCAGTTGCAGGCGATCTGCATCAGCTGCGACTGGATCGTCTCGCCGGCCTGCAGGGAGTCGTCGATGAGCAGCACGAACGGTCTGCCGGGCTTCAGCTGGCTCATCACCAGCTGGCGCAGTACCAGTTCACCGGTGCGCGGGTCACGCACCGGCGCGTTGACGAGCAGGTCGTCCGGCGTGAGGTTCGCCGCCGGCACGTACACCAGCGTCGCGTCCGGGTGGGCGCGGGCTATGTGGGAGAAGAACGTCGCCGTCTTGCCGATGCCGTGCTCGCCGAAGACCTGGCCGGTCTGCCCCATGTCGATCATCGCGTCGATGAAGGCCTCCAGGCGCGAGACCTCGGCGGACCCGCGCGAACCCTCCGTGCGGCTCAACTGCCCCTGCTGCGTGGTCATGTGTCCCTCACCTCGATCCTGTCGTGACGCGATGGCAGTCCATCGCCGGTGTGTGCGTTTCGGGCCACTCGCTGCCGCCCTCGGTGATCAGCCAGATCCACTTGTCCGGCTCGGCGGGCGTGATCGGCGGGGCGTAGCCGTCGGTGAGCATCACCACGGCGTCCGGGGTCACGTCGAAACGCCGTCCGCCCACCTCCGTACGCCCCTCCACGTAGTCCGCGACCGCCTGGAAGCTCGTGCCGCCCCCGCCGAACACCCGCTCGCCCGGCTTGAAGGGCATCACCACGGCGTCGAAGGACAGCCAGTGTGCCTCCACCCCGTCGATCCGCCCCACGAGCCGGGTCAGCCACGTGATCACGTGGTCCGGCATCGAACCCGAGGTGTCGTACGCGACGACGAGCACCTTGTCGCGCACCGGGCCGCGCCGCGAGAGCATCGGGTCCTGGCCGAGCGCGGCGAGCAGCGCGCCCCGCTTCTTCGGGTAGACGAGGCGCTCGCCCTCGCGCAGCTTCGAGCCGAGCACGTCGACCAGCCAGCGCTGCCACCAGTCGACCGTACGCGTGCGCGTGGTCTCGCCGCGCAGCGCGCCCGCGCCGAGGCTGCCCCAGATCTTCGCCGCTCGTGCGTTGCCGTCCTCGGTGCGGCCCATCAGGTCCAGCAACTCGCCCTCGGCGCCCGCGTGTCCACGCCGTGCGGCCAGCAGGGAGTTGAGCAGCGCCGAGGAGGCCACGGCGTCGACGGTCTCCTGGTCGGCGGGGACGGTCCCGTCCAGCAGGTGCACGCACGACCGCCGCTGCACGACGGGCGGTCGGTGCATCCGCTTCAGCTCGCCGTACACCCGCATGTCCGTCTCGGTGAACGTCCCGTACGGCACCGGCTCCAGACCGTGCGCCGTCAGGTCCGCGACGTAACCCTCGTACACCTGCCGCGGATTGACGCCCGTCGGCCGGCCGTCCAGGAGCGGGAGTTCCTTGCGGGTGAGCCGGACGAGTGCCACGTGGTTGATGGACACCTCGGCGGCCAGCTCGAAGACCGGGTCCTCGCGCAGCTCGGGGTCGGCGAACAGATGCCGCTGGAGCAGGTGCCGTGCCTCGTGGAACAGCACGAACTTCACGCCGTCCAGGCCGAGTCGGACGAAGAAGTCCGGGTTGTAGAGCAGCAGGCACGAGCCGTCGCCGGAGGCCACCACGGCCGCCGTGTCCACCGCCGTCGTCGGGATCTGGTGGTGGCACTTCGCGTACAGCCACGAGGCCACCGCCGACTCGGTCAGCCCGAAGTCCAGCAGCGCGGCCTCCTTCAGCCGCCGCGCCTCCTCGACCACCGCCGCGTCCGCCGGCCGGTACCGCTCCAGCGCCCGGCGGTCGGCCAGGTCGACCACCGGGGCACGCCGCCCCCGCTCTCCGTACGCCATCCCCGTGCCCCCCCGTGCAGAACTTCCCCCGTGCCTCATTGGTAGCAGCGCCCACTGACAACGGGCCAACGCATTACGCTCTGGCGCCAAGGGCGGGGTCGTAGCGCAGAGGCAGGCGCACCGGTCTCCAAAACCAGAACACGCTGGTTCGAATCCAGCCGCCCCGCCCCCCTACCCGCGGGTGCTCACGCGATGGCGCCCGCGGTCACCACGAGCTCCGGCACGGAGCCGTGAAACGTGCCGAGCAACTGGGCCAGCACCGCCCAGGCCTCCTCGCGGCCGCCCAAATGCTCGCGCACGAGCGGCCGTAGCGCGTCCTCGGCCTCCCGCACGCGCGCGGGGAACATCACCGGGCCCGCGGAGAGCGTCCCGAGGGTCTGCGCGGCGGGAGCGTGCGTGGTCGCGTACTCCGCGGGGCCGTCCAGGACTCCGGCCTGGCGGACGCGGTTGGTGAACTTGCGGTGGCTGCCGAACCGGGCGCGCAGGGCGGGCGGGCAGTCCGGGCGGATGGACAGGGCCCAGCGGGCGTAGCCGGGCAGCGGCCGCTCGCCGTGGGCCTCCGCGACCGTCCGCCAGTCCTCGCGCGTGCAGACGGTGTCGGCAGCCTCGCGCGCGGCGCTCATGGTGGTGGCCGCGTACAGCGCGCCGGTCGTTCCGAGGCGCGTGACCCGCTCCGGGACGGGCAGTTCCAGGTGCCGCAGACTGTCGTCCACCGGGACCGGGCCCCGGGTGCCGGAGCCGAACGGCACACCGCGCAGGACGGCCCGCCGCAGCGCTGCCTGCCCGGAAAGACGCGGCCACACCACGACGTTCAGGTCGGGGTCGTCCTCCTCCAGCACCCACAGCAGCACCGACGAAAGTACGTACGTTCCCTTCCAGGGCGAGGCCGTCCGCAACCGCCGCCGGGCCGTGGCGAGGCCTGTCGGCTCGTACGAGGGAAGCCCGATCCGCGCCCGGATCCGGTCGGCGTCCGTGTCGTCGGCCAGGCCGATCAGGAGGTCGACGCCATGGCCGGAGGTGATGTCAGCACGCATGCGACGCATGATGCCGCGGGCCTCCGGCCACACGCACCGGGATATCGGTGGCGGCCGGAACTCCGGCTCGCCGTCGGCCGTCAGGCCCCCGCGCGCGCCGCCATCCGGGCCTTCCGCGCCGCCAGCTTCTCGTCGAACTTCAGGGCCTCGGCGTCCAGCCCGCCCATGAACAGGCCGAGCTCCTCCTGGGCCTGCCGGCCCTCGGGGCCCAGGCCGTCGATCTCCATGATCTTCAGGAAGCGGATGACCGGCATGAGCACGTCGTCGTGGTGGATACGGAGGTTGTAGACCTCGCCGATCGCCATCTGCGCGGCGAACCGCTCGAAGCCGGGCATGCCGTGGCCGGGCATGCGGAAGTTCACGACGACGTCGCGGACCGCCTGCATGGTGAGGTCGGGGGCGAGCTCGAACGCGGCCTTCAGGAGGTTGCGGTAGAAGACCATGTGGAGGTTCTCGTCGGTCGCGATGCGCGCCAGCATGCGGTCGCAGACCGGGTCGCCGGACTGGTGGCCGGTGTTGCGGTGCGAGATGCGGGTCGCGAGCTCCTGGAAGGCGACGTAGGCGACCGAGTGCAGCATGGAGTGGCGGTTGTCGGACTCGAAGCCCTCCGACATGTGCTGCATGCGGAACGCCTCCAGCTTGTCCGGGTCCACCGCGCGCGAGGCGAGCAGGTAGTCGCGCATCACGATGCCGTGCCGGCCCTCCTCGGCGGTCCAGCGGTGCACCCAGGTGCCCCAGGCGCCGTCGCGGCCGAAGAGCGAGGCGATCTCGTGGTGGTAGCTGGGGAGGTTGTCCTCGGTGAGGAGGTTCACCACGAGGGCGATCCGGCCGATCTCCGTGACCTTGGACTGCTCCTTGTCCCAGGCCTCGCCGTCCTCGAAGAGGCCCGGGAAGTTACGGCCGTCCGACCACGGCACGTACTCGTGCGGCATCCAGTCCTTGGCCACGTTCAGATGCCGGTTCAGCTCCTTCTCGACCACTTCCTCCAGCGCGTACAGCAGCCGGGCGTCGGTCCAGACGGCGGGGCTGCCGAGGGAAGGGGAAGTGATCGTCACGGGAACTCCATGGGGACGAGCAGCAAAAGCGGAAGAGACCGGCGAGCGGCGCCGGAACCTACGGAATCGTAGGCTACGAAACCGTAGGTTACGAGACCGTAGGTTAAGCGCGCTGTAAAGATCCCTGATCAGGCCGGTCGCCCAAGGCTTCCGAGGGCATGCCGAAAAGCCTCAGGAGCCGCAGGTCCCGGGGCTGAAGGGGTGAGGCGCTCACCCGTCAGGCGTACAGATCCCGCATCCGCACCGAGAGGCACGTCACACAGCCCTCGAGCTTCTCGAACTCGCCGATGTCGACGAGGACGGGCTCGAAGCCGAGATCGGCCAGCAGTTCCGCCGTCTTCGGCGCGCTCGCCGACATCAGCAGCTTGCCGCCGCCGAGCAGCACCACGTGCGAGCCGGATTCCTCGGGCACCGACAGGAAGCGCGGGAACAGCGAGGGCCGGTCCACCTTCGGGATGTGCCCGATGACGGTCCCGTCGGGCAGCGCGGTGACGGCCGACTTCAGGTGCAGCACCTTGCTCACCGGTACGGCGACCACCTGGGCGCCGAGCGGTTCGAAGGCGGCGCGCAGCTGCTGGATGCCGGCCGCGTTGGTGCGCCCGCCCCGGCCGACGTAGACAGTGTCGCCGATCTTCAGCACGTCGCCGCCGTCGAGGGTGCCCGGCTCCCAGATCCAGTTCACCGAGCAGCCGAGCCGCGCCACGGCCTCCTCGACCCCGATGGTCTCCTCGCGCCGCGACTCCGCGCCGGAGCGGGCGATCAGCGCCACGTTCTTGTACATGACCACGGTGTCCTCGACGAACACCGAGTCGGGGTTGTCGTCGGCGGGGTCCACCTCGATGGTCTCCCAGCCGTGCTCACGCAGGGCCTCGACGTACGCCTCCCACTGCTCCATCGCAAGACCGGCATCGACCTTCTCCCGCTCGATGTGCGTCACCAGACCTTCGGCGAGGCGCGGGCTGGGGCGGCGGACGAGGGCCTTCTTGCTGGGCACTGGGGACTCCGTAACGGCGGGACAGCGGATCGGGCGCCCATGGAGCGGGGCCCGGTCCGCCATCATGCAGCGCGGACCGTCCGGGGCAAAACCCCCGTTGCCAGGTCGTGCCCCTCCTGAGATGCGCGAGGGCCTGTCCGGCGGATCAGGCCGTCTGCAAGGTACGGCACCCCTTCGGCCGGCCCGAGCGGGGTCTGGTGCTCCCCCCGCGCGAGCGACGCCGAGCGTGGGGGAGAGCGACGACAACGCGGCTGGGGGTGCCCCCTCTGGGGGAGTGCGTGCCGGGGCCCGCGACGTCGGCATGATCCGCCGGACAGGCCCTACCCCACCTCCTCCGGCGCGGTCTCCCGCAGCTCGCCGTCGAGCAGGAGCCAGCGTGTGATGCCGATCGACTCCAGGAACGGCAGGTCGTGGGAGGCCACGATCAGCGCTCCCTCGTACGACTCCAGGGCCGTGGTGAGCTGTCGTACGCTCGCCATGTCGAGGTTGTTCGTCGGCTCGTCGAGCATCAGCAGCTGTGGGGCCGGCTCGGCCAGCATCAGCATCGCCAGGGCGGCCCGGAAGCGTTCGCCGCCGGACAGGGTCGCCGCCTTCTGGTCGGCGCGGGCGCCCCGGAACAGGAAGCGGGCCAGCCGCGCCCGGATCCGGTTGTTGGTGGCGCCCGGCGCGAACCGGGCCACGTTCTCGACGACCGACCGCTCGCCGTCGAGCACGTCCAGGCGCTGCGGCAGGAAACGCAGCGGCACGTGCGCGTGCGCCTCGCCCGAGACCGGTGCCAGCTCCCCGGCGATGGTCCGCAGCAGCGTCGTCTTGCCCGCTCCGTTGCGCCCCACCAGCGCGACCCGCTCGGGCCCGCGCAGATCGAGCCCCCCGGCCACGCGCGCGCCGTACGCGAGCTCCAGATCCAGGAGGGTGAGCACGGTACGGCCCGGCGGTACGGCGGTGTACGGCAGGTCGATACGGATCTCGTCGTCGTCCCGTACGGCCTCCACCGCCTCGTCGAGCCGCTCCTTCGCCTCGGTGAGCCGCTCCTCGTGCATGATGCGGTGCTTGCCCGCGGACACCTCGGCCGCCCGCTTGCGCGCCCCCATGACGATCTTCGGCTCGCGCTTCTGGTCCCACATCTTCTGCCCGTACCGCTTACGGCGAGCCAACTTGACCTGGGCGTCCACCAGTTCGCGCTTCTGCTTGCGGAAGTCGGCCTCCGCGACCCGCAGCATCCGCTCGGCCGCCTCCTGTTCGACGGCGAGCGCCTCCTCGTACGCGGAGAAGTTGCCCCCGAACCAGGTGACCTCGCCGGAGCGCAGATCGGCGATCTGGTCGACGAGTTCGAGGAGCTCGCGGTCGTGGCTGACCACGACCATCACTCCCGGCCAGGCCGAGACGGCCGCGTACAGCCGCCTGCGGGCGTACAGGTCGAGGTTGTTGGTCGGCTCGTCCAGGAGCAGGACGTCCGGGCGGCGCAGCAGCAGTGCGGCCAGGCGCAGCAGCACCGACTCGCCGCCGGAGACCTCGCCGATGGTGCGGTCCAACTGGATGTGGCCGAGCCCGAGTTCGCCGAGCGTGGCGAGCGCGCGCTCCTCCACGTCCCAGTCGTCGCCGACCGTCTCGAAGTGTTCCTCGGTCACGTCGCCGGACTCGATGGCGTGCAGCGCGGCCCGCTTCGCGGCGATGCCGAGCGCCTCGTCGACGCGCAGGTGCGTGTCCAGCGTGACGTTCTGCGGCAGGTAGCCCACCTCGCCTGCGACGCGCACGGCGCCCTCGGCCGGGGCGAGTTCACCGGCGATCAGCTTCAACAGGGTGGACTTCCCCGACCCGTTGACCCCGACGAGCCCGGTCCTGCCCGGGCCGAAGGCGACGTCCAGCTCCTCGAAGACGGGGGTGCCGTCGGACCAGGCGAAGCAGAGGGATGTACAGGTGATGGAAGTAGACACAAGGCGCCTCGCGGTTGCTCGATGCGATCAGGGGGCAAACGCGTATCGAGACACCTGCGACCCAGGAGACCGGAAGGAAACGGCGGGGCACAAGAAAGGGCCCTGCTCCGTCGGGACGGCTCGAACGCCGAGGTCGCACGCGGCGCACACACCTCAGGTGTGTGACGCGGTGTCTCAGGACCTCAGACGAGCAACGTCCTTCTCCAATCGACGGCAACAGAACCGCTGTACACCGTACGAACGGTGTCGGTGGCTGTCAACGCATTAACGTGAACCCCGATCTCGCCGCACCAAGGAGACCTCGTGCCCCACGGTTCCCTCTCGCTCCCGGCCCGGCTCTGTCTCCTCGCCTGGGACCCCACGGCCGAGGTCACGGGCCCCGCCCACCTGGTACGGGCCGGCGCCCTCGCCGAGTTGGCCCGCGGCGGTCTGCTCACCGACGAGGACGGCATCGCCACGCCGGCCGACATGGACTCCCTCACCGGAGACGCGGTCCTCGACGGTCTCCTGGAACTGGTCCGCGAGTCCCGGCCGCACCGGTGGCGGTCCTGGGTGCCGCTGCACGCGCGCGTGACGTCGGACGCGGTACAGGAGCAGCTGACCGCGGAGGGGTGGCTGCGGGCGGAGAAGAAGCGGGTGCTCGGGGTGTTCCCGAGCGTGGAGCACGTACTGGAGCGGGTGGAGGCGGTGGACGCGCTTCGGGATGAGACGCGGCAGCTGCTGGAGGGGGCCGTGCCGGTCGCCGAGGTCTCCGAGCGGGATGCGGCCGCCGTGGCGCTCGCCGTGGCGGCCGGGTCGCCCGCGCTGCTGCCCGACGGGGACCGTGAGCGGCACAAGGAGCGGGTCGAGGAGCTGATCGAGCACACGGGGGCGCGAGCGGTCGTACAGGAGCTGTGTGCGGCCCTCGCCACCGCGTCACATTGATGTCGGATTCCTGCCAGCCCCGGTCCCGCCGCCGCTGCTTGAGTAAGGCGCATGACCTCATCGCGTGATCGCGCCGTCGCCTTCCGTTCCCTGCATGTCCCCGGTCGCCCGCTCGTCCTGCCGAACGCCTGGGACACCTCCAGCGCACGCCTCGTCGAGGACGCGGGTGCCGCGGCCGTCGCCACCACCAGCGCGGGCCTCTCCTGGGCGCTCGGCTCCGCCGACGGCGACCGGCTGGACCGCGCCACGGCCCTCGACGCCGTCGCCCGCATCGCCGCCGCGGTCGACGTGCCCGTCAGCGCCGACGTCGAGAGCGGCTACGCCGAGGACGCGGCAGGCGTCGGCGACACCATTCGTGCGGTGATCGCGGCGGGGGCGGTCGGGGTGAACATCGAGGACGCCCTGTACGAGGACGGAACGGGACCGTTGCGTCCCGTCGCGGAGCAGGCCGAGCGCATCGCCGCCGCCAGGGAGGCCGCGGACGCTCAAGGCGTGCCGTTGTTCGTCAACGCCCGGATCGACACGTTCCTCAGGGGTGACGGGGATGTGGACCTCACCCTGGAGCGGGCGGCCGCGTTCCTCGCCGCGGGCGCCGACGGGATCTTCGTCCCCGGGGCCGTCGAGCCGGGAACGGTCAAACTCCTTGTCGACGGGATCGACGGGCCGCTCAACGTGATGGCCCATCCCGGCGCGCCGACGGTCGCCGAGCTGGCCGCACTCGGGGTGGCGCGGGTGAGCGTCGGTTCGGGCATCGCGCAGGCCGCGCACGCGCTGGTCCGCCGTGCCGCGCGGGAGCTGCTGGGCGCGGGGACGTACGACACGCTGGCCGACGGGCTCGACTACGGCGAGCTCAACGCCCTGCTGGGCCGGACGCGCTAGCAGGCGTCCCGCATCAGCTCCGCCAGGTCGTGGTCCAGGTCGAGGTGCAGGTGCTCCAGGCCCATGGGGACCAGCTGCCCCGTGGCCTCCAGGAAGCGCCGCAGATCGCCCGAGCGGACGTGCACGACGGCTGTCCCCTCGGGGGCGTGGAACTCCAGGACGGTGCGGTCGTAGCCGTACGGGCGCACTCGTACGTCGCCGTGACCCTCGGCTTGCTCCAGGCCGGCCGCGAGGAGTTCGCGCGAGAAGGTCCAGCAGACCTCCACGCCCTCCAGGGTGGCCGGGGCCGGGAAGGTCATACGGACCGCGAACGGGTCACTACGGTCGTAGTGCAGCTTGGCCGGGATGCTCGGCATCCGCGGCGCGGCGGCGACGAGGCGGGCCTCCACGGGCTGCTCGATGAGGGTGGACAACGCCTTGCTCCCTTGTGACGGCTGAACGGGCTGCCGGGCGGATCGGTCCGGGCACTGCTAGAGACGTCGGAATCGGCCAATCCGTGCACACCAGATTCGAGTGACCTGCGTCACCGCGTTCATGCACGGAAGTGACGTGGTTCATCTCCCGTGCCCCGATGGCCACTTGTGACGGTCACGGGCCTCTGGACGGCGTCCGGGCCGTCGGCTAGCTTCGCCCGCCATGAGGCGCTTGGGGAACACGCGAGGGATGAGACGGACGTTTCGCATGGTGGTCACGGGGGCGGTGTGCTCGGCGGCGCTGACCGCCCTGACCGCCGTACCGGCGCAGGCGGGGGAGCGTGGGGTGGCGCACTGGGAGCTCAAGGCCACCGGCACGCCCGATGTCCGCTTCCGCGGGCTGTCGGCCGTGGGCCGGGACACCGCGTGGGTCTCCGGAACCGGCGGCACCGTGCTGCGCACCACCGACGGCGGCGCGAGCTGGCGGAACGTATCGCCGCCGGGCGCCGCCGATCTGCAGTTCCGGGACATCGAGGCCTTCGACGCGCGGCGGGCCGTGGTGCTGGCCATCGGCGAGGGCGAGGCGTCGCGGGTCTACCGCACCGAAGACGGCGGCGCGACCTGGACCGAGTCGTTCCGCAACACCGACGCCAAGGCCTTCTACGACTGCCTCACCTTCTTCGACCCCCGCCATGGTCTGGCGATGAGCGACCCGGTGGACGGGAAGTTCCGCATCCTGTCGACCGCCGACGGGGGCCGCTCCTGGAAGGTGCTGCCGAGCAAGGGCATGCCCGCAGCGCTGGACGGCGAGGCCGGCTTCGCGGCGAGCGGCCAGTGCCTGGTCTCCTCGGGCCCCTCCGACGTCTGGCTGGCCACCGGCGGCGGGGCACGCGCGCGTGTACTGCACTCCGCCGACCGCGGCCTGACCTGGACGGCCGCCGACACGCCGATCCCGGCCGGCGACCCCGCCAAGGGCGTCTTCGCGCTCGCCTTCCGCGACCGCACCCACGGCCTCGCCGTCGGCGGCGACTACCGCGCCGACCAGGCCTCCCCGCAGGCAGCCGCCCGCACCTCCGACGCCGGCCGCGACTGGCAGCCCGCCGCCACGCCTCCGCCCGCCTACCGCTCCGGCGCCGCCTGGCTCCCGCGCAGCCGCACCACGGCCCTCGCGGTCGGCCCGACGGGCACCGACCTCACCACCGACGGCGGCCGCACCTGGCGGACCGTCGACACGGGCTCGTACGACACCGTGGACTGCGCGCCGGATCTCGGCTGCTGGGCGGCGGGGGAGCAGGGGCGGGTGGCGCGTCTGGAGCGGTGACGAAGGGGGCGTAATGCGGGTACTCGGTCGGCGACCGCGACAGTCGTCGGCCGAATTCGTCGCCGGCCGTGAGAGGAGTGAGCGACCATGCCCGCAGGTTCCAGCTCGAAGCGGGAACGCCAGTACGAGCACATCAAGAAGAGCGCGCAGGACCGGGGCGAGAGCACGAAGCGTGCCGAGGAGATCGCCGCGCGGACGGTCAACAAGGAGCGCGCCCGGTCCGGCGAGTCCAAGCAGGCGAGCCGCACCTCCACGCAGGACATGTCGTCCGGCAAGCGGGGCGGACAGCGCTCCGGCAAGGGCTCCCAGGGCCCGACCCGGGACCAGCTCTACAACGAGGCCAAGCAGCGTGGCATCGAAGGCCGCTCGAACATGAACAAGAGCGAGCTGCAACGCGCACTGGGCGGCAAGAAGAGCTGACCGGGGGCGAGTTCGAGCGGGGCCCGGCGCACGGACCCACCCTGCCCCTCGCGGCGCGCGCACGTCCACGGCTCCGGGGTGCGCGTGCGTCCCTGGACCCGCGGCGCTTGCGCGTCCACGGCCCCGCGGTTCGTGCGCGTCCACGGCCCCGGGGTGCGCGCATGTTCACGGCCTCTGCGGCGCGCACGCGCCTGCCACCCCGGCAGCGCGCGCACGCCCCTGCCCTCGCAGCGCACGCACGCCCCGGCCGCCGCTGGACGCGCACGCCCCGGCCCCGCACCGCGCCATTACGCTCGTCCGCATCATGACGACCGTGAAGATCCCGGCGGGCTGGCCCGCGACCGAGGAGCAGGCCCGCGCCGTACAGGACGCGTTGCACGCACGCGTGGTGCTCGACGAGCCCGGTCCGCCGCCTGGCACGGGTCACATCACCGGCGTGGACGTGGCCTACGACGACGAACTGGACGTGGTGGCGGCAGCGGCGGTGGTCCTCGACGCCGCCACGCTCCAGGTGGTCGCCGAGTCCACGGCCGTCGGCCGCGTGCCCTTCCCGTACGTGCCGGGCCTGCTCGCCTTCCGCGAGATCCCCACGGTCCTGGCCGCCCTCGACGCGCTGTCCGTCCCGCCCGGCCTGATCGTCTGCGACGGCTACGGCCGCGCCCACCCCCGCCGCTTCGGCCTCGCGAGCCACCTGGGCGTCCTCACCGGTCACCCGACGATCGGCGTCGCGAAGAACCCCTTCACCTTCTCGTACGACGACCCGCCCGCCCCGCGCGGCAGCAGCTCACCGCTGCTCGCGGACACCGAGGAGGTCGGCCGCGCCCTACGTACCCGGGAGGGCGTGAAGCCGGTCTTCGTCTCGGTCGGCCACCGCACCACCCTCGACAACGCCTGCGCCCATGTCCTCGCCCTGACCCCGCACTTCCGCCTCCCGGAGACGACCCGCCGAGCGGACGCGCTCTGCCGCAGGGCGTTGCGGGAGGCGTTCCTGCCGAGGAAGCCCCTCGCCGACGCCGCTGCGAACGACCCGACCCGCTCGTGGGGACGCACCCTGTTCGAGCGTCGGCGTGACCCGGTGACCTGGGCGGGCCGCGTGCTGGAGGCGGCGGCCGGTCCGGTTCGGGAACCGGCGATCCAGGCCGCGTTGGACCTGGCGGGCGACCGGGACGGGTGGGACCGCGGGCGAGAGGTCTTCGGACTGGTCCGGGGCGCGGGTGCCGAGGAGCAGGCGACCGAGTCGGAGCGGATCGTGTTCCGCCTGGCCGAGTTGGTGGGCAAGTTGGCCCACAACGCGGCCGGCCCTCCGCCTTTCTTCGACCACCACGCCGGATGGCAGATCGGCCCCCTGGCTTGGCGTCTCGCCACCATCACGGACGATCCCGAGGTGCGGAAGCGGATCACCGACACCCTGGGAGAGCAGCCGCCGGGCGATCCCCTGACCGGACGTCCGGGACAGGTCCCCCGACGGCTGATCTGAGTATCCGGTCTGAGTATCCGTACGGATGTGGCCGGATCTCTTCCGTCGGCAGGCTTGCCCGCATGACGACGCACCGTATGACGACGACGCACCGCGCGACCGCCCGGCGTTCCCCGAAGCCCCTTGTCGACCCGAACCGGCCCGTCGAGCGGGTCGTGACGGCCGTGCTCGTGCTCGCCGTGCTGGCGGGGCTCGGCTGGATCGCCGGGATGATCTACACCGTCGCCGGGTGGACGCTGTAGGACAGGTCAACCGGTCGCGGCGACGCGGAACTTGATGCCTGCCCTGTGCAGGCGGTCCGTCAGTGCGTCGCCCATCGCCACCGCCGTGGTGACCTGGCCGGACGTGGCCGGCAACTCGTCGAAGGCCAGGGACAGGGCCGACTCGGCGAACATCTTCGCCGTCTCGTCGTAGCCCGGATCGCCGCCCGACACCTCCGTGAAGACCCGCCGACCGCCGCCCTCGCCGACGAAGCGGACCGAGAACCAGCTCTTCGCGCGCTTCTTCGCGCCGGGCCCCTCACCGGGCTTGAGCCGGTCCGACAACCAGCGCCGGGCGGGCGGGAGTTGCGCCGCGGTGACCAGCGCACCCATGGCCGCCACCCCGCCCATCGCGACCGGCAGGTGCCGTACGGCCGCGTAGTGGCGGTAGCGGAAGTCGGGGCCGTAGCGGTGCAACGCCTTCGCCGACCGGGCCACGACCTGCGGGTCGATGGTCGGCAGCGGCAGCGCCCACGCGCCGACCTCCTTCGCGAACCGTGGCGCCCCCGTCGGCGCGGCGACCCGTCGGCCCACCAGACGCGGCTCGTGCCGCCTGCGGTCCCGCTCGGCGGCCAGCATCGGCCGCACCCGAGCGAACTGGTTCAGCGCCGACGCGAACGTGCCGCCCGAGAAGGTGGCGTCGACGGTCACGAACCCGTCGACCCGCAGAGGCACCCCCTCCGGCAGCTGCTGCACGGTGAAGTACGCGCCCAGATCGTGCGGGATAGAGTCGAAGCCGCACGCGTGCACCAGCCGCGCGCCCGTCTCACGCGCGCGTGCGTCGTGCCGGACATACGTCAGGTCCACGAACTCCGGCTCACCCGTGAGGTCGAGATAGTCCGCCCCGCTGTCCGCGCACGCGGCGACCAGCTCCTCGCCGTACGTCACGTACGGCCCCACGGTCGTGGCCACCACGCGCGCGTGCTCGGCGAGTTCGCGCAGCGACGCCGGCTCGGCCACGTCCGCCCGCAGCACCCCCACCTCGTCGCCGCCGGGCAGCCGCTCGCGCAGCTCCTCCAGCTTCCGCTCGCTGCGCCCCGCGACCGCCCAGCGCAGGCCCTCCGGGGCGTGTGCGGCGAGGTACTCCGCGGTGAGCGTCCCGACGAAGCCCGTGGCTCCGAAGAGCACGATGTCGTACGGACGGTCCGTCCCGTTCAGCCTGCTCATGACACCCCTTGCTCCACAGCACGCGCCGTTGTCGGTGGCCGAGGCTAGCGTGAGGAGTGCTGAGCCCGACGACGAGCCCGGAGGTGCCACGGTGCCCGTGCCGAAGAACGCCCAGAAGAAATGGGAGAAAGTACGCGAGTTCGCCCTCGGGATGCCGGGTGCCGTGGAGGAGTTCCCATGGGGCGAGAGTGTCGCCAAGGTCAACAAGAAGGTGTTCGTCTTCCTCGGCGTCGACGACGGCAGCTACCCGCTGGGCGTCACGGTGAAGCTCAAGGACGAGGAGGCGCACGCCCACGCCCTGACCTCCCCGGGCGCTGAGCCCGCCGGGTACGGGCTGGGAAAGGCCGGCTGGGTCCGCATCCCGCTGGACGAGAAGGGCGCCCCGGCCGCGGAGCTGCTGTGCGACTGGGTGGAGGAGAGCTACCGGGTGATCGCGCCGAAGCGGCTGATAGCGGAGCTCGACGCGACCCGGTAGTGGAGCTCGACGCGGACTCCACCGCCGGCGGACCTGAACCGCCGGTGGACCCGACCCGATATTTTCTAAGCGCTTGCTCGCCCGGGTCTTGTGCTCGGCCGGGCCCGTTCATAGCATCACTGGTGTTACATCAGTTGTGTCATACCCGTGGTCATGACTTCTGGGGGCTGGATGGCGACGACGCCAGGACAGGGGCCGCTCACCGGCGTGCGCGTGGTCGAGCTGGCCGGCATCGGGCCCGGCCCGTTCGCCGCGATGCTCCTCGCCGACCTCGGCGCCGACGTCGTCCGCGTGGACCGCCCCGGCGGCGTCGGACTCGCGATCAACCCGGCTTACGACGTCACCAACCGCAATAAGCGCTCGGTGATCGTCGACCTGAAGTCCGCGGACGGCCACGCGCGCGTGCTCGACCTCGTCGAACGCGCCGACGTCCTCATCGAGGGCTACCGCCCCGGCGTCGCCGAGCGCCTCGGCGTCGGCCCCGAGGCCTGCCACGCCCGCAACCCGGCGCTGGTCTACGGCCGGATGACCGGCTGGGGCCAGGACGGCCCCCTCGCCGACCGCGCCGGCCATGACATCGCCTACATCGCGCTCACCGGCACCCTCGGCATGATCGGCGAACCCGGCCGACCCCCGGCCGTCCCCGCCAACCTCCTCGGCGACTACGCGGGCGGCTCCCTCTACCTGGTCGTCGGCGTCCTCGCCGCCCTCCACCACGCGCGCGTGCACGGCACCGGCCAGGTCGTCGACGCCGCCATCGTCGACGGGACCTCCCACCTCGCCGCGATGATCCACGGCATGCTCGCCGCCGGCGGCTGGCAGGACCGGCGCGGCGCCAACCTCCTGGACGGCGGCTGCCCGTACTACGGCACCTACGAGACGTCCGACGGCAAGTACATGGCGGTCGGCTCCCTGGAGCCGCAGTTCTACGACGAGTTCGTCACCCGGCTCGGCATCCCGGAGCACGCCGACGCCCGCAAGGACTGGGCCCGCTGGGGCGAGTTGCGCGAGGCGGTCGCCGCCCGCTTCAGGTCCCGTACCCGCGACGAGTGGACGGCCGTCTTCGACGGCTCCGACGCCTGCGTGGCGCCCGTACTGACCCTGCACGAGGCACCGGACCACCCGCACCTCGCCGCCCGCGGCACCTTCACCGACCACGGCGGCATCACCCAGCCGGCCCCCGCGCCCCGGTTCTCCGCCACACCCACCGCCGTACGCACCGGCCCCGCGCAGCCCGGCGCCGACACCGCCGACGTGGCACGCGACTGGGACGTACCCGACCTTCTGAAGGACCAGGAACCCATGAAGGGCCCCGAATGAAGCGGCAGATCTTCGCCCCCGAGCACGACGCGTTCCGCGAGACGGTGCGCGCCTTCCTCGCCAGGGAGGTGCTGCCGTACTACGAGCAGTGGGAGAAGGACGGCATCGTCTCCCGCGACGCGTGGCGCGCGGCCGGCAAGCAGGGCCTGCTGGGGCTCGCCGTGCCCGAGGAGTACGGCGGGGGCGGCACGGCCGACTTCCGCTACAGCGCCGTACTGGCCGAGGAGTTCACCCGCGCGGGTGCCCCCGGGCTCGCCCTCGGCCTGCACAACGACATCATCGGCCCGTATCTGACCTCGCTCGCCACCGAGGAGCAGAAGCGGCGCTGGCTGCCCGGCTTCTGCGACGGCTCGATCATCACCGCCATCGCCATGACCGAACCCGGCGCCGGCTCCGACCTCCAGGGCATCAGGACCCATGCGGAGGACCGCGGCGACCACTGGGTGCTCAACGGCTCCAAGACGTTCATCTCCAACGGCATCCTCGCCGACCTGGTGATCGTGGTCGCGAAGACCACCCCGGAGGGCGGCGCGCGCGGGCTGTCGCTGCTCGTCGTCGAGCGCGGCACGGACGGCTTCGAGCGCGGCCGCAACCTCGACAAGATCGGCCAGAAGGCGCAGGACACGGCCGAGTTGTTCTTCACGGACGTGCGCGTGCCGAAGGAGAACCTGCTCGGCGAGCTCGACGGCGCCTTCGTCCACCTGATGACGAACCTCGCCCAGGAGCGCCTGAGCATCGCCGTCTCCGCGATCGCCGCCGCCGAGCACCTGCTGGAGATCACCACCGACTACGTCAAGGAGCGCGAGGCCTTCGGACGGCCGCTGGCGACCAAGCAGCACATCCGGTTCGAGATAGCGGAAATGGCCACCGAGTGCGCCGTCACCCGCACCTTCCTCGACCGGTGCATAGCCGACCACTCGGACGGCGCGCTCGACGCGGTGCACGCCTCCATGGCCAAGTGGTGGGCGACCGAGCTGCAGAAGCGGGTCGCCGACCGCTGCCTCCAACTGCACGGCGGCTACGGCTACATGAGCGAGTATCCCGTCGCCAGGGCCTTCACCGACGGCCGTATCCAGACCATCTACGGCGGAACCACCGAGATCATGAAGGAGATCATCGGCCGTTCGCTGCTCGGCTGAAGCCCCCCGCTCAAAGCCTCTCTGCTCGGCTGACCCTCACCCCCGAAAGGCCTTCCTGTGAGCACCGAAGCGTACGTGTACGACGCGATCCGCACCCCGCGCGGCCGCGGCAAGGCGAACGGCGCCCTGCACGGCACCAAGCCCATCGACCTGGTCGTCGGCCTCATCCACGAGCTCCGGGACCGCTTCCCGGACCTGGACCCGGCCGCGATCGACGACGTCGTGCTCGGCGTCGTCAGCCCGCTCGGCGACCAGGGCTCCGACATCGCCCGCACCGCCGCCATCGTGGCCGGGCTGCCGGACACCGTCGCCGGCGTGCAGGAGAACCGCTTCTGTGCGTCGGGCCTGGAAGCGGTCAACATGGCGGCCGCCAAGGTCCGTTCGGGTTTCGAGGACCTGGTCCTCGCGGGCGGTGTCGAGTCCATGTCCCGGGTGCCGATGGCCTCGGACGGCGGCGCCTGGTTCAACGACCCGATGACCAACCTGGCCGTCAACTTCGTGCCGCAGGGCATCGGCGCCGACCTCATCGCCACCATCGAGGGATTCTCGCGGCGCGACGTCGACGAGTACGCGGCGCTGTCGCAGGAGCGTGCGGCAACGGCCTGGAAGGAGGGCCGCTTCGACCGTTCCGTCGTCCCCGTCAAGGACCGCAGCGGCCTGACCATCCTCGACCACGACGAGCACATGCGCCCCGGCACCACCGCCGACTCCCTCGCCAAGCTCAAGGCGTCCTTCGCGGACATCGGCGACCTCGGCGGCTTCGACGCGGTGGCCCTGCAGAAGTACCACTGGGTCGAGAGGATCGACCACGTCCACCACGCGGGCAACTCCTCCGGCATCGTCGACGGCGCCTCCCTGGTCGCCATCGGCAACAAGGAGGTCGGCGAGCGCAACGGCCTGACGCCCCGCGCGCGGATCGTCTCCGCCGCCGTCTCCGGCTCCGAACCCACCATCATGCTGACCGGACCCGCCCCCGCCAGCCGCAAGGCGCTCGCCAAGGCCGGACTGACCGTCGACGACATCGACCTCGTCGAGATCAACGAGGCCTTCGCGGCGGTCGTCCTGCGGTTCGTGCGCGACATGGGCCTGTCGCTCGACAAGGTCAACGTCAACGGCGGCGCGATCGCGCTGGGCCACCCCCTCGGCGCGACCGGCGCGATGATCCTGGGCAGCCTGGTCGACGAACTGGAACGCCAGGACAAGCGGTACGGCCTCGCGACCCTGTGCGTGGGCGGCGGTATGGGCATCGCCACCATCGTCGAGCGCATCTGACCCCCGACGGATACGACGGATCACACGGAGCACCTCCACATGAGCACTCAGTCCACGACCATCCGCTGGGAACAGGACCGCACCGGCGTCGTCACCCTCGTCCTCGACGACCCCAATCAGTCCGCGAACACCATGAACCAGGCGTTCCGCGACTCCCTCGCCGTGATCACCGACCGCCTGGAGGCCGAGAAGGACTCCATCCGCGGCATCATCCTCACCTCCGCCAAGAAGACCTTCTTCGCCGGCGGCGATCTGCGCGACCTCATCCGCGTCACCCCCGAGACCGCGCAGGACCTCTTCGACGGCGGCATGGCCATCAAGCGCAACCTCCGCCGCATCGAGACCCTGGGCAAGCCGGTCGTCGCCGCGATCAACGGTGCGGCCCTGGGCGGCGGTTACGAACTCGCCCTCGCCTGCCACCACCGCATCGCCCTCGACGCGCCCGGCTCCAAGATCGGCTGCCCCGAGGTCACCCTCGGCCTGCTCCCCGGAGGCGGCGGCGTCGCCCGCACGGTCCGCCTCCTCGGCATCGCCGACGCCCTCCTGAAGGTCCTCCTCCAGGGCACCCAGTACAACCCGCAGCGCGCCCTGCAGAACGGCCTGATCGACGAAGTCGTGGCCACCCAGGACGAGTTGCTCACGCGGGCCCGCGCCTTCATCGACGCCAACCCCGAGTCCCAGCAGCCCTGGGACAAGCCCGGCTACCGCATCCCGGGCGGCACCCCCGCCAACCCCAAGTTCGCGGCCAATCTGCCCGCCTTCCCGGCCAACCTGCGCAAGCAGACGAACGGCGCCCCCTACCCGGCCCCGCGCAACATCCTCGCGGCGGCCGTCGAGGGCTCCCAGGTCGACTTCGAGACCGCGCAGGTCATCGAGGCGCGGTATTTCGTGGAGCTGGCCGCCGGCCAGACGTCCAAGAACATGATCCAGGCCTTCTTCTTCGACCTCCAGGCCGTCAACTCCGGCGCCAACCGCCCCAAGGGCGTCGAGCCCCGCCCGGTCCGCAAGGTTGCCGTCCTCGGCGCCGGGATGATGGGCGCGGGCATCGCGTACTCGTGCGCCCGCGCGGGCATCGACGTCGTCCTGAAGGACGTATCGGCAGAAGCGGCTCTCAAGGGCAAGGCCTATTCCGAGAAGCTGTGCGCCAAGGCCGTCTCCCGGGGCCGTACGACCCAGGCGAAGGCGGACGAACTCCTCGCCCGCATCACGCCCACCGCCGACCCGCAGGACGTGGCCGGCTGTGACGCGGTCATCGAGGCCGTGTTCGAGAACCCGGAACTCAAGCACAAGGTCTTCCAGGAGATCCAGCACATCGTCGAGCCGGACGCGCTGCTGTGCTCCAACACCTCGACCCTGCCGATCACCGCCCTCGCCGAAGGCGTCGAGCGCCAGGCCGACTTCATCGGACTGCACTTCTTCTCGCCCGTCGACAAGATGCCGCTCGTCGAGATCATCAAGGGCGAGCGGACCGGCGAGGAGGCCCTCGCGCGCGCCTTCGACCTGGTCCGGCAGATCAAGAAGACGCCGATCGTCGTCAACGACTCCCGCGGCTTCTTCACCTCCCGCGTGATCGGCCACTTCATCAACGAGGGCGTCGCCATGGTCGGCGAGGGCATCGAGCCCGCGTCCGTCGAGCAGGCCGCCGCGCAGGCCGGGTACCCGGCCAAGGTCCTCTCGCTGATGGACGAGTTGACGCTCACCCTCCCGCGCAAGATCCGCAACGAGTCCAAGCGGGCCGTCGAGGAAGCGGGCGGCACCTGGCCCGCGCACCCCGCCGAGGACGTCATCGACCGCATGGTCGACGAGTTCGGGCGCACGGGCCGCAGCGGGCGGGCGGGCTTCTACGACTACGACGAGGCGGGCAAGCGGGCGGGCCTGTGGCCGGGTCTGCGTGAGCACTTCACCAAGCCGGGCCACGAGATCCCGTTCGTGGACATGCAGGAGCGCATGCTCTTCTCCGAGGCGCTCGACACCGTGAAGCTCCTCGAAGAGGGCGTCCTGACGTCAGTCGCCGACGCCAACATCGGCTCCATCTTCGGCATCGGCTTCCCCGGCTGGACCGGTGGTGTCCTGCAGTACATCAATGGTTACGAGGGTGGCCTCGCGGGATTCGTGGCACGCGCGCGTGAACTCGCCGAGCGGTACGGCGCGCGCTTCGAGCCGCCCGCGCTGCTGGTCGAGAAGGCGGAGAAGGGGGAGCGCTTCACGGACGCGTGACGTGCTCAGGGGGCCGTGAGCCCCCTGGACCTCCCGGCGTCGGCTGGTGCAGTCTGCCGAGGTGCTGCTGACGCCGGGACGTCTCGTCCCCTCCGCCTACCGGCCGGTGCTCGCCCACCGGGTTCTCAGGCGGCTGATCCTCGGCTTCGCCGTCTCCTACCTCGGCGACGGCATGAGCTTCGTCGCCGTGGCATGGCTCGCCATCGAACTCGCGCCGCAGGCGAGCGCGGGACTGTGGGTCGGCGGCGCGGTGGCCGCGTACACCCTCCCCGGCGTGATCGGCGCCCTCGCCTTCGCGCGCCGGCTGCGCCGGGTGCCGGCCCGGCACCTCCTGCTGGCCGACAACGTGGTGCGCGGCGTGTTCCTGGGCGCCGTACCGCTGGCCTCCCTCGCGGGAGTGCTTACCCCCACCCTGTACGTCGTCCTGCTCGCGATCTCTTCGCTGCTGCACGCGTGGGGCAGCGCGGGCAAGTACACACTGCTGGCCGAACTGCTGCCCGAGGAGCAGCGGCTGGCCGGCAACACCCTCGTCAGCACGCTCAACTTCGCCGCCACCATCGCCGGGCCGGCGATCGCCGGGGTGCTCGTCACGTACACCGGTTCCGCGCTCGTGATCGGCCTGGACGCGCTGACGTACGTCTTCCTCGCCGTGCTGATCGCGCGGACCCGGCTGCCGGAGTCGGGGTGGGTCGAGGCCGTCGACCACGAGGCCGCGCGCGGCGGGTTCGCGCTGCTGCGCTCCCGTCCCGAACTGCTCGGGCTGCTGACGCTCACCTGGTTCTTCAACTTCCTGTACGGCCCCCTCGAAGTCGCCCTGCCGCTGCACGTCACCGACGACCTGCACGCGCCGGGCACGCTGCTCGGCCTCTACTGGGCCCTGTTCGGCGTCGGCGCGGTGACCGGCGGGCTCGCGGTCGGCGCGCTGCGGCGGCTGCCGCTGTGGCCGGTGACCGTCGCGATCGTGATCGGCTGGGGCCTGACGCTGCTGCCGTTCGGACTCGGTGCGTCGACGGCCGTGACCGTCGCGTGCTTCACGCTCGGCGGTGCGATCTACGGCCCGTTCGTCGCCCTCTCCGCGACCCTGATGCAGGCGAAGGCGCCACCGCAGCACCTGGCGGCGATGTTCGCGGCCAACAGCGCGGCCCTGCTCACCGCGTCCCCACTCGGCACGGCCCTCGGCGGCCCGCTCACGGCGGCCCTCGGCCCACGGGCGACCCTCGGCGCGTCGGCCCTGGCGACGGTGGCCCTCGGCGCCGCGGCGTCCGTCCTGCTGGCGGCCCGGCGCGGGAAGGACACTCGGCCCGGCCATCCCTGAGCCACGTACCGCTGAGCGACACGCCCCCCTTGCCCCTCGCCCCCGAGCGCCCCACGCTGACCTGCGAACGCTCCGCACGGTCGCCGTCCCCACGAGGAGCCCCCCATGGGATACCGTCCCGCCCTCGCCGTCCTGGAGATCCTGCGCGGCGAGGGCGTGGACCGCGTCTTCGGCAACCCCGGCACCACCGAACTCCCGTTCCTCGCCGCCCTCGCGGACGCGCACGGCGCCCCCGAGTACGTGCTCGGCGTCCACGAGGGCGCCGTCGTCGCCATGGCCGACGGGTACGCCCGCGGCACCGGCCGCCCCGCCTTCGTCAGCCTGCACATCGCCGCCGGCCTCGCCAACGGCCTGATCGGCCTGCTCAACGCCCGCCGCTCCCGCACCCCCCTCGTCGTCACCGCCGGCCAGCAGGACCGCCGCCACCTCCAGCAGGACCCCATGCTCTCCGGCGACCTGATCGGCCTGGCCACGCCCGCGGTGAAGGCGGCGTACGACGTCCAGCACGCCCACGACCTGCCGCTCGCCCTGCGCCGCGCCTTCGCGCTGTCCGTACGGCCGCCCGCCGGGCCCGTGTTCCTCTCCGTCCCCATGGACCTGCTCGGCGAGCCCACCGAGGTCGAGCTCCCCGCCCGCACCCCGCCGCCCCCGCCCGCCCCGGCCGCCGGACTCGAACGCGCCGCCCTGCTGCTCGGCGGCGCCGCCCGCCCGGCGATCGTCGCCGGGGACGGAGTGGGCCGCGAGGACGCCCTGCCCGCACTCGTGCGCACGGCGGAGGCGTGCGGCGCCGTGGTCCACCACCAGCCGATGGCCGACTGCCTCGACTTCCCCACCACGCACCCCCTTTACGCCGGAATGCTGCCGCCCCGGCACGACGCGATCCGCGCCGCACTCGCCGCGTACGACACCGTCCTGATCGTCGGAGCGCACGCCTTCACGCCCCACCACTACAGCCCCGGCCCCGCGCTGCCCCGCGGCCTCACCGTCGTCCAGCTCGACTCCGACGCGCACGAGATCGGCCGCAACTTCCCCGCCACGACCGGCCTGGTCGGCGCCCTCGCCCCCTCCCTGCACCGCCTCGCGGAACTCCTGCGCGACCGCGTCCCCGCCCACACCGCGAAGGCCCGCATCCTCCGCGCCGGCGACCGTCACACCGCCGAGCGCGACCGCGCCGAGTCCGCCGCCCGGGCCGCCTACTCCCCGGCCCCCCTCGCCCCCTGGGCCGCCGCCCACGCCGTGGCCCGCGGGCTCCCCGCCGACGCCGTGGTCGTCGAAGAGGCCATCACCGTGGGCCTGTTGCTCCGCCGCCTCGTCCGCCTCGAACGCCCCGGCAGCTACACCCACACCGTCGGCGGCGGCCTGGGCTGGGGCATCGGCGCCGCCGTCGGCCGCGCCCTCGCCGAACCCGGCCGCCCGGTCGTCGCCGTCCTGGGCGACGGCTGCACCCTCTTCGGCCTCCAGGGCCTGTGGTCCGCCGCCCGCCAACCCGCCCCCGTCCTCTTCGTCGTGATGAACAACGGCGCCTACCGCACCCTCCAGGACACCTACGAGTCCATGGGCAACCAGGGCACCTGCCCCGGCACCGAACTGGGCCCCCTGGACTTCACCCAGGCGGCCCGCTTCTTCGGGGTGGACGCGGTACGCGCGGAGAGCGCGGACCACTTACGTGAACTGGTCGCGGGGGCGCGCGCGTTGACCCGTCCGCTGCTGGTGGACGTAACCCTGCAGTCCTGAAGGAGTCTTGGGGCGGGATTGGATCCGGGCCGCTCGGACGTAGGCCGCTTCCGCGCCTCACCGAACGGTGCCTCCGCCGGTCGCGGCGCTGTTTCGGCATTTCCGGAGTGTCCGGGCCACGACGGCTTGTACCCTGCGCATGCGTCAGTGGGGGAGGCAGAATTTGGTCGACGTGCTGATCATTGCCGCGCTGCATGAGGAATTCGAGGCGGCCCGACTGGCCGGGGCCAGGTCAGGTTCTGGCGGTGCTGGTGTGGCCAGTTGGGGTTGGCAGGACACGGACACTCCGACTCCGTATCTGCTCGGCGAATACGTCGACCCCGAGGGCGCCAGCTTTTCGGTGGCCCTCGCCGAGTCGGTCCGTATGGGCAGCCGGACAACGGCGGCTCTGGCATCCGAACTGACCGCGCGGCTCCGGCCCCGCTGTCTGGCCATGAGCGGTGTCTGTGCGGGAAACCCTGCGTCCACCTCGCTGGGTGACGTCGTCGTCGCGAGCACGGTATACGCCCACGACGAGGGCAAAATGACAACGGAGGGATTTCGGGGCGATCACCAGCAAGTTCCGCTCAACGACCGAGTGATGAGGGCGGCACGTGATCTCGACATCAGCGGTCTGCCGAGCTTCGCCGGTCCCACGGAGGAAACTGGGGTTCTCTGGTTTCTGGAAACTCTCCTGTCAGGCCAGGAACCCTGGAGTCATCCCGCTCGCAAACGGTATTACCCCCGCGGTTCATGGTCCGAGCGGCTCGTCGCACTGGAAGGCGCGGGTCTGATCATTCGTGACGAAAATGGGTGTGTTCTCACTGAGTCGGGACGCACTCAGATCACCCGAGCACGGCAAGAGGAACCCGATGGGCCGGATGGGCTCCCGATTGCTTGTGTTGTGGGGCCGGTTGCCAGCGGCAGCCAGGTCTTCGCGAACGGAGTGGTCTGGGACAGGCTGAGCCGTATGGGCGTTCGTACCATCGCCGGCCTGGACATGGAGGCCGCGGCCATCGCCACCGTCGCCAAGCAACAGGAAATCCCTTATTGGTTCGTAGCGAAAGGCGTGATGGACCACGCCGGCCCGGACAAGAGCGACAGGTACAAGGACTTCGCCTCGAAAGCATCGGCCGAGGTGATGTACGCGTTGCTCGCCAGACTCGCCCGCACGCTCAATACCCACCGTGCCGTCGGCCCGCCACCGGCCGAGCCTGACTGGCGGGACACGATGCGCCAAAAGAGAGGGCTCACAATCTGGACCGCCGAGCTCTTCGCGGCGGGTATGGCGACCACTCGGTCTCCGGTCCGGCTTCCTCCGCCACGGAAGGACGAGAGGGTTGATGCGGTCTGGATCGCCGATGGGCGATTGCCGAACCTGCAGCGCGAGTTCTCGGGACTCGCCCGAGCGTTTGATGCATGGGTAGGGGAGGGACGACGTAAACGCGACGGGCGCGGGACTCGGGTGCTCTGGCTGGTCGGCGACGCGGGATCGCACCGAGGTAAGGCACTCCTCGCGGGGGCGGCGCGGGCCGGCAGACAGGGTCAGGAGGTCTACGACGTCGGACGCAACATAGATCTGGCGGCCGAGGTCATCGAAGAACTCGGCCTCGCGTCTCTTCCCACTGGGCCCGTGGTCGTGCTGGTGGACCTCCCCGCCCACCAGGCCAGCCCCGGCTGGATCAGACTCCTGCAGGCCCTGGACATCGCGCAGGGTGCCGAGCGTGAGCACGGGAACCCGGCCCCTGCCCTGTTCATCGGCGGCACGGCGGCACAGCAACAACTCGCCCACGACATCCTGCAGTCGTCGATCGAGATCACCCCCGTCGGCGTGTCGGGGATGCTGGGGCAGCGCGCCAACAGCCACGACGGCGCGAGAAGCCTGGCCAGTCGGTCCGTCCCGGCGGAACACGTCTTCAACCGTGGACTTCCCGAGACCACACCCCGGTTGTTCGGCCGGGAACTGCCACTGGAGCGGCTCCGGGAGGCCTGGATGTCCAGTGAGACCCGGATACTGTGCGTCGTAGCGCCCGGCGGGGTCGGAAAATCCGCCCTGGTCAACCAGTGGCTGCGCGAAATGCACGCTCGTGATTACGACGGAGCGCGGCGTGTTCTCGCCTGGTCGTTCTACAGCCAGGGGACCAAGGACAACCTCGTCTCGGGTGATGCCTTCGTGAGCTTTGCCCTGGAGTGGCTCGGTGAGACCGGGGTGCGGGAAACGAGCCCGGTCGCCCGCGGCAACCGCCTCGCGGAGCTCATCCGCGCTCACCGTGTCCTGCTCGTCCTGGACGGGCTCGAACCGCTCCAATACCCGGAGAACGCGCCGGAGGTCGGGGGCAGACTGACCGACTCGTCGATCGAGGCACTTCTGAGCGGGCTGGCGGAGCCCGGGTGGGATGGCCTGTGCCTGATCACCACGCGAGTACGTCTCAGGGGCCTGGCACCTTCCGGCGAGCTTGCCCGGCCGACGATCGACGAGCTGGAACTGGACAACCTTGGCGAAGCGGCCGGTGCCGACCTGCTGAGATATCTGCTCGACACACCCCTGGACGAGGAAACGGCCAGAGACCTCGTCAGAGGCGTCCACGGCCATGCGCTGGCGGTCAGCCTGGTGGGTCGCTATCTGCGCGAAGTGCACGGCGGTCGGTCCAGCGGAATCCTGGAACTGCGAGACCTTCGCACCGCTGTCGCCGACGGTGGCCATGCACGGCGGATCATGGAGATGTACGGCGAGTGGCTGGCGCAGAACGGGCGATCGGGCGAACTCGCCATCCTGGACATCATCGGTCTCTTCGACCGGCCGGCCCCGTACGCGGCGATGGCGACCCTCCTGGCCGAGACCGAGTTGAGCCGTTCGGCCCGCGGTCTGCAAGTCGGCGGCGCGGAGTGGGACCGATGTGTGGAGGCCCTGCGGAGGATGGGGCTCCTCAGCGGTGAGGCCGCTGGTCTGCCGGGAACGCTCGATGCTCACCCCCTGGTCAGGGAGCATTTCCGGGAGAATCTGCAGGAGAATGACGCCGCTCTTTGGAGGGAGGGTAACAGCGCGTTGTACGGGTACTACTCGCGCCGCGCGCCGGTCCTTCCGGACAACGCCGCGGACATGAACCTGCTCTACGCGGCGGCGAACCACGGCTGTGCTATCGGGCTGCATCAAGAGGTCTTCGACGAGGTCCTCCTTCCCCGGGTGTGGCGGGGATCGCGCTCCAGCTATTCCACCCGGATCCTGGGCATGACCGGCTCGGAGATCGTCGCGCTGTCCAACTACTTCGAGATGCCGCGGTGGAGTGAGTTGCGAGAACAGCCCGAACTCACCCAACGGGCGAAGCTTCTGGTGATGTGCAACGCGGGCCTGCGGCTGCGGCAGTTGGGCCGACTCGACGACGCCCGCGACAGCTGTGCCGCAGTGCTTGAACAAGCCAGGCCGTCGCCCGATGCGTCGGATGAAGAGATGGCGGACGCGGCGTTCGCCGCCTCGCTGCACAGCGAACTGCTGGTGATCGCAGGATACCTGCGAGGAAGCGAGGGATCGGTCACCGGCGAGGTGAGCGCAAAACTGGCCAGGAAATTCGCTGATCACTGCGAAGATCCCTACTTCAAGATGTATTCGCGGTCCTGCCTCGCCGATGTGTACTTCATGGCAGGTGAGTTCACGAGAGCACGACGCCATTTCACGGAAGCGAGGAAGGCTGCGGCCGAGCCCCGGAGCGATACGCCCTTCCTGTACTCGCAGGTTCTCTATCGGTACGGGTATTTCCTGCTGGAGACGGGTGGGGCCGCCGCGCTGCTCGCCGATGCGGAGGGCGATCCCCAGTGGGGTCTGAACGGCAGCAACTCATCGCAGCTATCCCGGGCCATCCGCGAACTCGTGCTCGTAGCCGCGCGGCGCACACTGATTGAGCAAGATCTCCTGGGCAGGGCAAATCTGGCGATTGCGGTGGAACAGGCGAGCGCGGTCATCCCCGAGCTGCGCGCAGTCGGCTACGTCGACTACACCGTGCGCGGGCTTCTGGAACACGCACGGCTGCTGCGAGTCAGAGGAAATCCCGAGGACTACGCGAGGGCACTTCACGACCTCGCGGAGGTATTCACCGAAACCGATCGCGGAGGTATGGGGCTATTGGCCGCCGATGCCTATCTGGAACTGCTGGCCTGTCACCTTGCCTTCTGGCCGACAATGTCCGCTGAGCAGCAGGCCGAGGCAAGGCCGCGGATAAACGAGGCCTGGTTGCAGGCCGATGGACGGGTCTCGGACATGAAGTACTGGCGCCGCGCAGCCATGCGTGACGAGTTGGCAGCGCAGATGGAGGACTACGGCATCGCGTCCGACGAGGTGGAGTGAGGCGGGGCCCTATAGGCTCGGAGCGGGAACCACCACGCGATGATGGGCGTCCGGGTTGTCGGGATCGTAAGGGCCGTCGGTCAACCCAAGCATCCTCATCGTGATCACTCCGTCGTTGCGGACGGCGTGCGACATGCCGATCGGCACGGATACGAGGACGGTTCCGGGGCCGTCGAAATGACGCTGTCGGACCGGTGTGCCAGCGCCTTCGTCCCAGTGCAGCGACCAACGGTCGGCGGCCATGATCACCAGCACCTCGCGGCGCTCGGCATGGAAGTGGTTACCGCGTACGGCGCCGGGCTCGATGGCAGCGATGTGCATGTCGGCCAGCGGAAAGTGGTTGGCGAAAATCTCCGCCGGGACGCTGTAACTGCTGCCGCGCTTGTCGCCCGTGTCCTGCAGTTCCACGACCAGGAGATTCTCGTCATCCACCAGGCGACCATCTCATACACCTTTCCCCGACTCAACCACGCTCGCCCAGGGCTGCCGTCCTCGCCATCAACGCCCACTCGCAGGTGCGTAGACCTTGTCAGCGCTGCTTGAGGGCACCACCATCGGTCCATGACGGACGGTCAGCCCCCGAAATCCGTGCTCGCGCGCGGGGCGCTGCTGCTGCGTGCCTGCGGAGAGGCCGATGTCGCGCTCAGCCTCGCCGAGCTGGCCCTGCGCACGGGGCTGCCGAAGCCGACCGCACATCGGCTGGTCGGTGAGCTGGTGCGGCTCGGGCTGGTCGAGCGGACGGCGGAGGGCGGTTACCGGATCGGGCTCGGGCTGTTCGTGCTGGGGCAGTCCGCGCCGACCGTGCGGGAACTGCGGGACGCGGCGCTGCCGTACCTCGGCGATCTGTACGAGGCGACACAGGAGAACGTGCATCTGGCCGTCCCGGACGGCACCGACACGCTGTTCCTGGAGAAGGTCACCGGCCGCCGTGCCACCCCGATCGTCTCCCGCACCGGCGGCCGCCTGCCCGCGCACTGCACGGCCACCGGCAAGGTCTTCCTCGCCGAGGACCCGTCCCCACCCCGCCGCACCCTGCCCCGGCTGACCCCACGCACCCTCGTCCTGCCCGGCCAGCTCGCCCGCGACCTCGCCCTGACCCGGGCCCGCGGCTACGGCGTCAACCTGGAGGAGGCCGAGGTCGGAGTCTCCGCCGTCGCCGCCCCGATCTACGCCCAGGACCACGGCCCCCGCCCCATCGCCGCGATCTCGGTCACGGGCGGCACGCGCCGCCTGGACGTGGACCGAGTGGGCGCGAGGGTGTGCGCGGCGGCGAGAGCACTGACGCGCAAACTGTCGGCCTGAACGGTCACCCGGATTCCGGCACCGACTGCTGCATCGCCACCGCCAGCTCATGCTCCGTGAGCCGCTCCCCGTGCACCTCCCCGGTGATCCGCCCCCGCACGAACACCAGCACCCGGTCGCACACCTCCGTGAGCTCCGCGAGGTCCGTCGACGCGAGCAGCACCGCCGCGCCGCCCGCCGCCAACTCGCCCACGATCCGGTGCATTTCGGCCCGTACGCCGACGTCGACGCCCCGCGTCGGATCGTCCAGCACCACGATCTTCGGCTGCGTCGCCAGCCACTTGGCGAAGACGACCTTCTGCTGGTTGCCGCCGGACAGGCGGCCCACGATGTCGTACGGGCCACCCCGCAGCCGTAGCCGCTCGGTCAAGTCGGCCGTACGGCGCACCAGTTCGGAGCGGGAGGGCAGCACGCCGCCGCGGCCCAGCGCCAGCCAGCTCACCGTCGTCGTGTTCTCCCAGACCGCGCGGTCCACCATCAGCCCGTACCGCTTCCGGTCACTCGGCACGAAGGCGACCCCCGCCCGCACCGCCTCCCGGAGCGAGCGGGGAAGACCGTGGCCCGCGATGTCCACCCGCCCCGCCGAGATCGCCGTACGCCCGCACACCACCTTCAACGCGCTGAGATGGCCGGCCCCTTGGAGCCCGGCGACCCCGACCACCTCGCCCGCGCGCACCGTGAAGGTCACGTCGGTCAGCTCCCCGGGCACGCTCACCTGGGACAGCACCACGGGCGGCGGCAGGTCCACCACCGTCCGCGTCCGGCGCGCCTTCTGCGGGGGCCGCCTGCCCAGCATCGCCGTGACCAGCTCCGGCACGTCGACCTCGGCCCGGCGCACGCCGGCCAGCGCGACCTGCCCGTCCCTGAGGACGGTGACGCGTTGCGCGAAGCGCATCACCTCGTCCAGGAAGTGGGTGACGTACAGGACGGCGATACCCCGCCCGGTGAGGGTGCGCAGGACGCGTTCGAGGCGGTCGACGGCGGCGGCCGGGAGCGCGGAGGTCGGCTCGTCGAGGATGAGGAGTCCGGGATCGCGGAGCAGGGCCCGCGCGATCTCCGTCAACTGCTGGTCCGCCAGAGGGAGTTCGCCCAGCTCTGTGCGCGGGTCGACGTCCAGGCCGAGTTCCGCCAGGACCGGGCGCGCGGCGCGGTCCATGGCGGCCCGGTCGAGCAGGCCGAAGCGGCGCGGTGGACCCAGCGGGAAGAGGTTCTCGCGCACGGTCAGGTCCGGGAACAGGCTCAACTCCTGGGAGACGACCGCGATCCGGGCGTCCTTCCCGATCCGGACCGCGCCCGCGTCCGGCGACAGCGCCCCCGACAGGATCCGCACCAGCGTCGACTTGCCCGCGCCGTTCTCCCCGACCAGCGCGTGCACCTCACCGCCCCGCAGCCGGATGTCCACTCCGTCCAACGCCCGTACACCGCCATAGGACTTGATCAGTCCCCCCGCCACGAGGATGTCGCCGTACGTCATCTCAGCGGGCGTCCTTCAGGGGCTTGATGTTCGCGTCCTGGTCGGCGAGGAGCTTGTCGATCGTCGGCTTGTACCAGTCGTAGGCCGCCGTCGAGGACTTCTGGCGGGCGATGATGTCGTCGATGTTGGAGGAATCCACGACCCCGCCGGGGGAGAGGAACCAGCCCTCGGGCAGCTTGCCGTCCTTGTTGCGGACCGAGTCGATCAGGATCGCCGTGGAGAGATAGCCCTTGAGGAAGTGCTGCGGGTCGATGGTGACGAAGTTCGAGCCGTCCTTGACCGCTTCGAGCGTCTTCGGGTCGACGTCGAACCCGGCCGTCAGCCACTTCCCGTTCTGCGCCTTCTTGATCTTGGCGAGGTTGTAGCTGTCGGCGTCCCCGACACCGAGGAAGGCCAGCGCCCGCGGATGCGCGTTCACCTGCGCCGACCAGGAACTGTAGTTCTGCCCGGGATCGCTGTACGTCTGGAAGGGCCCGAGCACCTTCACGTCCGGCGCCTCCTTCTTGAACGTGTCGGAGATGCCCTTCGCCCGGTTGTCCAGCACCGGCGTCCCCGGGTTCGGCACGCCGATCACGATCTCCCCCTTCGGGTCGGAGCCGAGCCGCTTCAGCGCCTCCTTCGCCATCAGCTCGCCGAGCGCGTAATTGTCGTTGCCCACGTAGAAGTTCACCTTGCTGCCCTCGGTGGGGGAGGTGTCCAGGGCGACGATCGGAATGCCCTTGTCGACGGCCTGCGCGGCGGGGCGGGTGAAGATCGGCGGGTCGAGGTTCTCCAGGACGATGCCGTCCCTCGCGGTCGCGGTGAGGTTCTGGAAGAGCTGCGCCTCGGCCGGGCCGTCGGTGTTGGGCGGGCCCACCGCCTTGAAGTCGACCTTCCCCGCGTGGCTCGCCGCGCTCTCGGCGCCGAGCACCATCTCGTGGGCGAAGTTGAGCGAGATGTTGGCGACCGCGATGCCCATCTTCAGCTTGCCGCCCTTGCCGCCCTTGCCGCCGGGGCTGTTGTCCCCGCAGCCGGCGGCGCCGAGCAGCACCAGGGCGCCGAGCACGGCGGCGGTCGTACGGAGTCGGGCACGCATCACGGCCTCCAAGAGCCTTGCGCAGGCTGGGTGTTCACTTGCGTCGGCGTCCGGTGCGCCGCAGCGCGCTGTCGGCCGCGACGGCGACGAGGATGACCGCGCCGGTCGCGAACGACGTCCAGTTGATGGGTACTTCGAAGAACACCAGCCCCGAGGCCACGACCGACAGGATCATCGCGCCCGCCACCGCGCCGACGACCGAGCCGCGGCCGCCGGCCAGCGGGGTGCCGCCGATGATGCAGGCGGCGATGGCCTGGAGTTCGTACCCCTGGCCGAGGGTCGGGTCGCCGGCGCCGTAGAAGGCGAGGGCGAGGGAGGCGGCGCAGGCGGTGGTCAGGCCGGACAGGGCGAGGGCCTCGACTCGCGTGCGCACGACGGGGATTCCGCTGAAGGCGGCGGCGTCCGGATTGGAACCGATCGCCCGCACCCGCGCCCCGAAGCGGGAGCGGGTGAGCACCACGGCGAGCACGACGACCACCGCGAGCAGCACCCACAGCGCGAACGGCACCCCGCCCGGATCGCCGCCCGCGAAGGTGAAGAACGAGTTCCCGAGCGGCAGATCGGTGATCTGCTTGCCGTCGGCGAGCGCGAGCCCGACACCCCGGTACAGCATCAGCGTGCCCAGCGTGACGATGAACGACGGCAGCGCGAGCAGCGTCGTCACCAGCGCGTTGAAGACGCCGAGCACGATCCCGGTCACCAGCATCACCGGCACCGCCAGCCACGGATTCAGCCCGTCCCGCACCAGCAGCGCGCCCACGACCAGGCACATCGCGTACGTGCCGCCCACCGACAGATCGACCTCGCGCATGGCCAGCGCGAAGACCATCCCGCACGCCATCAGCGAGATGTAGACCGAGTTGTGGGCCGTGGAGAGCAGATTGCCGGTGTCGAGGAAGTCCGGGTACGGGATGCCGATGCCCGCGATCAGCAGCGCCAGCACCACCAGCACACCCAGCTCGTCCCGCACCAGCCGCCGGGGCAGCGGCCGGCGCCGGCGCGGCCCGCCACCCTGATCGCGGGCGCGCTCGGCGTCGTCCACGGCACGCTCGGTCTCGGTCATCGGGCACGGCTCCCGTACGGCTGGCGCTGGCGTCGCAGGCAGCGTCGATCCCCCGGCCGCGACCGGCAACCAGGTCGTTTCAGCGAGTGGAATGCGCCCTTGCCCAGCGGCTGACGGGTCATCACACTCGGCGCATGGAGACGCGTACCGCCCTGGTGACCGGTGCGGCACAGGGCCTCGGGCAGGAGTTCGTCGTCGCGCTCGCCGGGCGCGGGTACCGGGTGGCCGGACTGGATCTGTTTCCGCAGCCGGAGACCGCGGGGAAGGTGCTCGACTACCTGGAGCTGGTCGGCGACGTCACCGACGAGGAGCAGGTACGGGCGGGGCTGGAGCGGGTGATCGACCAGTTCGGCACCCTGCACGTCGTCGTCAACAACGCTGGCGTCTACCCCGCGAAACCCTTCGAGGAGACGACCGCCGAGGACTGGCGCCGGGTCATGCGCGTCAACCTGGAGGCCCCGTTCCTGGTCACCAAGTCCGCGCTGCCGTATCTGAAGGCCGCCGGCTGGGGCCGGATCGTCAACATCGTCTCCGCCGCCGTCTTCACCGCGCCGCCCACGATGGTTCCGTACGTCGCCTCGAAGGCCGGCCTGATCGGCTTCACCCGGGCCCTCGCGTCCGCCCTCGGCCCGTACGACATCACCGTCAACGCGATCGCGCCCACCATGGTCCGCACCGCCACCGCCGAGCGCACGGTCGGCGCCGCCGGCGGCTTCGACGAGGTCCGCTCGGGCCAGGTCGTCAAGCGCACCCAGCACCCGTCCGACCTGGTCTCCACCCTCCTCTACGTGGTCGACGAGGGCAGCGGCTTCCTCACCGGCCAGACCCTCAACGTGTCAGGAGGATCCGCCTTCCTCTGACATGGCGAGCCACTGGTGCACCTCGTCCCTGAGCGACCGCTGGAAGGTCGTCAGCAGCGCCTGTACGACGATGGGCTGCATGTGCGCCGACAGCGACTTCACGTCCTCCTCGGCCCGCTCGGCCACCTCGCCCCGGAACAGCTGCGACAACTCGTGCGCGGCGGCCCGCGAGTGCGCGACGAGCACCTTCCGCGCCGCCAGGATCGCGTCCTGCGAGAGCGGTACGTCGAGCAGCTGCACGGCGAGCCGGAGCAGCCCCGCGTCGACGCGGTACCCGTCCCCGTCCGGCCGCACCACGCCCATCGCGGTGAGCCGCTCCACGTCGTCCGCGCCCAGCGGCCGCCCCGCCCGCCGCTGGAGCTCCTCCGCGGACACCGTCTCCACCGTCTCCGGCGCCCAGGAGGCCACCACGGCCCGGTGGATGGCCAGGTCGTGATGGCTGAGGTCCGGCGGCAGCTGCTCCATGTACCGCTCGATCGCGGCCAGCGTCATGCCCTGGTGCTGGAGCTCCTCGATCAGCGCGAGCCGGGCCACGTGCTGCTGCCCGTAGTGCCCCACCCGCCGCGGCCCGATCACCGGCGGCGGGAGCAGCCCCTTGGTGCCGTAGAACCGGACCGTGCGGACCGTGATGCCGGCCCGCGCGGCCAGTTCGTCGATCGTGAGCGTCGGCTCCCCGAGGTCGCTGCCGCTGCCGGTGTCGGTCGTCATGTGCAGCAGTATCGCTGTCACACCAGTACTGCGAAACCTCGTACGAGATGCTCGTGGGGCCTGTGAGAAGAGCCGCTGTGTGATCCGTGCCATCGCAGGCGCCCGCGGACGCGGGCGACGCCGGCTACAGCAAGGACCTCAAGGCCCGCCACGTCAACATGATCGCCATCGGCGGCGCGATCGGCACCGGCCTCTTCCTCGGCGGCGGCGGCCGCCTGCACAACGCGGGCCCGGCCCTCGCCCTCGCCTACCTGGTCTGCGGGATCTTCGCGTTCTTCGTGGTCCGCGCCCTCGGCGAGCTAGTCCTCTACCGCCCGTCCTCCGGTTCCTTCGTGTCGTACGCGCGCGAGTTCCTCGGTGAGAAGGGCGCGTACGTCGCCGGCTGGATGTACTTCCTGAACTGGTCGACCACCGGCATCGCCGACATCACCGCGATCGCGCTCTACACGCACTACTGGAGCCTGTTCACGGACATCCCCCAGTGGACGCTGGCGCTGATCGCGCTGGCCGTGGTCCTCGCCGTGAACCTCATCTCGGTGAAGATCTTCGGCGAGATGGAGTTCTGGCTCGCGATCATCAAGGTCGCCACACTCGTCGGCTTCATGCTGATCGGCATCTTCCTGCTGGCCACGCGACACGAGGTCGACGGCCGGACTCCGGGTTTGAGCGCGATATCCGACCACGGCGGGATCTTCCCGCACGGCGTCATGCCGGTGGTCCTCGTCATGCAGGGCGTGATCTTCGCGTCCGCCGCCCTCGAACTCGTCGGCGTCGCGGCGGGCGAGACCGCGGAGCCGGAGAAGGTCGTCCCGCGCGCGGTGAACTCCATCATGTGGCGCGTCGGCCTCTTCTACGTCGGCTCGGTCGTCCTGCTCGCCCTGCTCCTCCCAGGCTCGGTGTACTCGGCGGACGAGAGCCCCTTCGTCACGGTCCTGTCGAAGATCGGCGTGTCGGGTGCGGGTGACGTGATGAACCTGGTGGTCCTCACGGCGGCGATGTCCTCGTTGAACTCCGGTCTGTATTCCACGGGCCATATCCTGCGCTCCATGGCAATGGCGGGCTCGGCCCCGAAGTTCACGGCCCGCATGAACCGCAGCCAGGTCCCGTACGGCGGCATCCTGCTGACCTGCGCGGTCTGGGTGCTCGGCGTCGGCCTGAACTACCTGATGCCCAGCCAGGCCTTCGAGATCGTGCTGAACGTCGCCTCCCTCGGCATCATCAGCACGTGGGTGATCATCATGGTCTGCCACCTGGTCTTCGTCCGCCGCGCCAGGGCGGGCCTGGTCGACCGCCCCACGTTCCGTCTCCGCTTCAGCCCGTACACCGAGATCGCCACGATCGCGTTCCTGCTGGTCTGCCTGGGCACGATGGGCAACGACCCGGAGGTCGGCCGCAAGACCCTCCTGCTCATCCCGGTGATCGCCGCGTTGCTGGTGGCCGGGTGGTTCGGGGTCCGCCGCGGGGTCTCCCGGGCGGCCGACACGGAGCTGTCCCAGCTGACGAAGTAGCAGGCCGGCGCCACTGTCAGTGGCATCGCCTACGGTGGCGTCATGTCGGAGATCACTTACATCCGGGGGGACGCCACCACGCCGTCGGCGAAGGGTGTCAAGGTGATCGCCCATGTCTGCAACGACATCGGGGGATGGGGGAAGGGCTTCGTGCTGGCCATATCGCGCCGCTGGCCGCAGCCGGAGGCGGCCTACCGCGCGTGGCACCGCGACCGCGCGGCGAACGACTTCGGCCTGGGCGCGGCACAGTTCGTCCAGGTCGAGAAGTACGTGTGGGTGGCCAACATGATCGGCCAGCGCGGGACGAAGACCGGCAGCAAGGGCGTCCCGGTCCGCTACGAGGCGATCGACACGGCCCTCGCCAAGCTCGCCGACAAGGCCCTGGAGCTGGGTGCCTCGGTCCACATGCCCCGGATAGGGTGCGGTCTGGCCGGTGGCAAGTGGTCCCGCGTCGAGCCGCTGATCGTGGAGCGGCTGGTGCGGCGGGGCGTCGACGTCACGGTCTACGACCATGGGGAGGGCCTGAGTTGAGCCGCGAGATCGACGTCCTCGTGCTGGGCGGCGCCGGCGTGGACACCATCGTGCACGTGCCGCGGCTGCCGCTCCCGTACGCCGACAGCTACATGATCGAGCAGGGCATCCGCACCCGCGCCGGCCAGACCGGCGACTTCGTGGCCCTGGGCCTCGCCGCCCTCGGCCTCCGCGTCCACCACCTCGACCTGCTCGGCGACGACCCGGAGGGCGACCTGGTCCGCGCCCTGCACGAGGAGAAGGGCATCGCGCTCACGGCGATCCCCCAGCCCGCCGGGACCAAGCGCGCCGTGAACCTCGTCGGCCCCGACGGCAGAAGGCTCTCCCTGTACGACGTGAGCCGCTCCCACCCCGACGACCGCTTCCCGGAGACCACGGTCCGCACCCTGGCCGAGGCGAGCCGGCACGTACACGTCGCCATCACCCAGCCCGCCGCCCACACCCTCCCGCTCCTGCGAGCCGCGGGCGCGACCCTCTCCACCGACCTGCACGACTGGGACGGCGAGAACCCCTACCACGAACCGTTCGCGTACGAGGCGGACGTGGTCTTCCTGTCCACGACCGCGCTCCCGAACCCCGAGCGCACGATGCGCCGTATCACCGAGCGCGGCAGGGCCGAGGTCGTCGTCGCCACGGCGGGCGCGAAGGGCGCCTACCTGCTGACCGACGACGAACTGACCCACATCCCGCCCGCGGCGCCGCCCGCACCGGTGGTGGACACCAACGGCGCGGGCGACGCCTTCGCCGCGGCCTTCCTCTACGGCTGGCTGAACCGCGAGACCCCGGAGCGCGCCGCGCTCTACGGCACGATCGCGGGCGCCCACGCCTGCACGGTCCCGTCGACGGAGACGGAGTCGATATCCCGCGAGGAGCTCCTGAAGGCCGGCGCGCGTCAGGACTAGTGCACGTCGTTCGTCGCCTCGATCTTCTTCCACGACTTCGGCTGTACGGGCGCGACCGCCGCCGCCCTCTTCACCGCGCCCGCCGCAGGCTTGCTCGGCTGGAACAGCCAGGCGTCGAACAGCGCCGACAGCGACTTCCCGGACACCTTCTCGGCGTACGCCTCGAAGTCCGCCACCGAGGCGTTCCCGTACGCGTGCTCCTGCGGCCACCCCTTCAGGATGGCGAAGAAGGCGTCGTCCCCGACCGCGTTCCGCAGGGCCTGTACGGCCAAGGCCCCCCGGTCGTACACCGCGATGTCGAACTGGTCGTCCGGCCCCGGATCCCCGGGCTTCACGGTCCAGAACGCGTCGTCGGCCGGATGCGAGGCGTACACGTAGTCGGCGAGTTCCTGCGCCGTCCCCTCACCCTCGTGCTCGGACCACAGCCACTGCGCGTACCGGGCGAACCCCTCGTTGATCCAGATGTCCTTCCAGCCCTTGAGCGACACCGAGTCCCCGTACCACTGGTGCGCCAACTCGTGCACGACCACTGAGGTGTTGGACCCGCTCGCGAACTGCCGCGGGCTGTAGTACACCCGCGTCTGCGTCTCCAGCGCGTACCCGGTGGTCGTGTTCGGCACGTACCCGCCCGCCGAGCTGAACGGATACGGCCCGAAGTAGCCGCTCAGCCAGTCGACCAGCTCGCCGGTCCGCTCCACGCTCGCCCGCGCCGCCCCGTCGTTGTCCCCGAGGTCCTTGCTGTAGGCGTTGACGACCGGTACCCCGCCCTCGGAGGTACTGGTCGTGACGTCGAACTTCCCGACCGCCAAAGTGGCCAGATACGTCGCCTGCGGCTTGTTCTCCCGCCAGTTGTAGCGGGTCCAGCCGAGCCGTGAACTCGTCGACTGGAGCAGCCCGTTGGAGATGACCTGCGTGCCGTCCGGCACGGCGACCGACACGTCGTACGTCGCCTTGTCCAGCGGATGGTCGTTGCTCGGGAACCACCACCACGCCGCCTCGGGCTCGTCCGCCGCGACGGCCCCGTCCGGCGTCCGGTGCCAGGTGCTGAAGCCGTACGCGCTCTTCGAGGACGGCACCCCGCTGTACCGCACGACCACGGTGACCGCCGTCCCCTTCGCCAGCGGTGTCTTCGGTGTCACCACCAGCTCGTGCCGGCCCGAGCTCGCGAAGGAGGCCTTGGCGCCGTTCACCCGCACTTCGCTGACGTCCAGCAGGAAGTCCAGGTCGAAGCTCGACAGGTCCTCGGTGGTCTTCGCCAGGATCGTCGCCGTACCCGCCAACTCGTCGGTCGCGGGCTGGTACTGAAGACGCAGGTCGTAGTGGGAGACGTCGTATCCGCCGTTGCCGTAGGCCGGGTAGTAGGGGTCGCCGATGCCCGGCGCGCCGGGGGAGAAGCTCGCGGCCGACGCCGGGATCGCCAGCAGCAGGGAGGCCGCGGCGAGTGCGCCCGGCGCGATGAGTCTGCGATGCACGAAAGGCTCCAAGTGGTGGGGGCACGAGGTCTGTTCGGAGCCTATTCATTCCCTGTGTGCGCAGACCTGTCCACGGCCCCACGTGTCACACGATCGCCATTCGGCCGTATCACTCCTCCCGGCCCTCCTACTACCCCTTTCTGTACGGGAGTTGACCGTTGTAACGTCCGCGCATGCCGATACGCATGCGCTTCACGACCTGGAGACCGCTCGCGACGGCGGCGATCGCCGTCCTCATGGCAGCCTTCATCGCCCCGGCGGCGGCCCACGCGACCGCGCGCGAGAGCCAGCCCGTCTACTCCTATGCCAACGCCATCCGCGAGGCCGTGTGGGTGGACACCGGACTCGACGGGGACGGCGACGGAAAGACCGACCGCGTCGCCGCCGACATCGTCCGCCCGCGCGAACCCGCCCAGCAGGGCCGCAAGGTGCCCGTCATCATGGACGCCAGCCCCTACTACTCCTGCTGCGGCCGCGGCAACGAGAGCCAGAAGAAGACGTACGACGCCAATGGCAACGTCGTGCAGATGCCGCTCTTCTACGACAACTACTTCGTGCCCCGCGGCTACGCCTTCGTCGGCGTCGACCTCGCCGGCACCGACCGCTCCGACGGCTGCGTGGACGTCGGCGGCCGCAGCGACATCCAGTCCGCGAAGGCAGTCGTCGACTGGCTGAACGGCCGCGCCAAGGCGTACACCACCCGCACCGGCACGACGACCGCCAAGGCCGGCTGGACCAACGGCAGAACCGGCATGATCGGCAAGAGCTGGGACGCCACCATCGCCAACGGCGTCGCCGCCACCGGCGTAAAGGGTCTCAGAACCATCGTCCCGATCAGCGGCATCTCCTCCTGGTACGACTACTACTTCGCCAAGGGCGCCCCGCTCTACGACTCCGGCCCGGACTGGCTCTCCGACTACGTCGACAGCCCCGACGCGCGGGCCAAGTGCGCCGCCGTACAGCAGAAGATCGTCGACGGCGCCCCGCGCACCGGCGACTGGACGCCGTTCTGGACCGAGCGCGACTACGTCAAGGACGCGAGCAAGGTGAAGGCGAGCGTCTTCCTGATCCACGGCATGCAGGACCTCAACGTCCGCACCAAGCACTTCGGCCAGTGGTGGGACGCCCTCGCCAAGAACGGCGTCGAGCGCAAGATCTGGCTCTCCCAGACCGGCCACGTCGACCCCTTCGACTTCCGCCGCGCCACCTGGGTGGACACGCTTCACCGCTGGTTCGACCACGAACTCCTCGGCTACGACAACGGCATCGACCGCGAGCCGATGGCCGACATCGAGCGCCACCCCGACCAGTGGGTCACCTCCAAGACCTGGCCGCCGGCCGGCACGACCACCACGACCCTGCGCCCGGCCACCGGCACCCAGGCGGGCGTCGGCACCCTCGGCCTCACCAAGGGCAAGGGCACCGAGACCTTCACCGACGACCCGACGCAGAGCGAGACCGACTGGGCGGCCCAGATCGACACGTCGACCCCCGACAAGGCCGGCTTCGTGACGCGACCCCTCACCCACGACCTGCGCCTGTCCGGCTCCTCCAAGGTGACGATCACCGCGACCCCGACCACCCCGACGGCCCACCTCTCCGCCGTCCTGGTCGACCTCGGCCCCGACACCATCCGGGACTACGCCGACGCAGCCGAGGGCATCACCACCCTCACCGACCGCAGCTGCTGGGGCGCGAGCACCGCGGGCGACAGCGCCTGCTTCAAGAACACGCAGGCCAAGAAGGCGGACGTCGACTACACGGTGTTCAGCCGCGGCTGGGCCGACCTCGGCAACTACGCCTCCGACGTCAAGGGCGTCCCGCTCACCCCGGGCAAGGCCTACACCATCACCCTCGACCTCGCGGCCACCGACCACGTCGTCCCGGCCGGCCACCGCCTCGCCCTGATCGTCGCGGGCACCGACAGGGACCTCATCGACCCGCCGACCGACAAACCGACCCTCACCCTGGACCTGACCCACACCACGGCCCACGTCCCACTGGTCGGCGGCGCGACGGCGTTCACCCGGGCCACATCAGGCAAGTCGGCCACGGCACCCACGGCCGCGACCCTGAAGGGGGTACGCGACCCGAGCACCGCACACCGCATCCCGCTCGGCTAAGAAACAGGGCGCACGACAGCGCCCCTTTTAGGGGCGCGGGGAACTGCGCGACCAGCCACAACGGCGCCGCAGACGCCAAACGACCCATCGCGGCACCCTGCGGAGCGCTAGGCGGCCGGACAAACCAGCCCGGCCGCCTCCTCCGCACACCCCCACGCCACGGTCACACCCGCCCCACCATGCCCATAGTTGTGCACCAACACCCGCCCACCAGGCAGAACTTCACGCTCCAGCCGCACAGCATCCCGCGCCGGCCGCAGCCCCACCCGGTGCTCCAGCACCCGCGCCCCCGCGATCTCGGGCCGCAGCGCCGCACACCGCCGTACGATCGCCTCGGCCACCGCCGGATCCGGCTCCAGCGACCAGTCGTCCTCGACCGCCGTGCCGCCCAGGATCAACCGCCCCGGCTGCGGGAAGAAGTACGCCATCTCCCCGTCGGCGCCGGTGGAGGTGAGCCAGGTGCGGATGCCGGGGTTCGCCACGACCACGAGCTGCCCCCGCACGGGACGTACGGCAGAATCCGGTACGAGCTCGCGGGCGGCCAGCCCGGTGCAGTTGACCACCACCGGCCCGGCCACCCCGCCCAGGTCGGTCACCGTACGCTCCTCGACCTTCCCGCCCGCCGCCAGCAACCGCTCCCGCAGCCACGGCAGATGAGCCGCCATGTCGATCAGCGGCAGCCGCGCCCACATCCCGGACCCGGCGTACTCCTCGGCCGTCGACGCCCGCAGCCCCGGCACCCGGGCGGCCGCCCACTCCTCGGCCTGGTCCAGATCCGCCTCGCCCAATACCCCTTCGACCATGCGTACGCCGGTCACCTCGGGCCGCGCCGCCAACTCCTCGTACACGTCCAGCGACCTGAGCGCCCACGCGCGCGCCCGCGCCGCCGGCTCGATCCGGTACGGCCACCACAGCGCCCCGGCAACCGCCGAGGTGGTCCGCTCGACGGGATCCCGCGTCCACACCCGCACCCGTACGCCCCGCTCGGCGAGGACCACGGCGGTCGTGAGGCCGATGATCCCGCCGCCGACCACGATGACATCGTTGTTCGATCCGCTCTCCACGCCCGGACCGTAGCGGAATGTCCCATGCCGTGCTCAGACCGCGTCCGGTCTGGGGATACTCACAGCATGTCTGCCGAGTACGCGACCTTCGGCCTGGCACCGGCGATGCGTGCCGGTGGCGTCCTCGCCAACGGTGACTACCAGGTGCACCGGGACTTCGTGGACTTCATCGTCGACGGACGCCCGCTGCTGTTCCAGCTCTCCGACCTCGACGCCGTCTCCCCGCTCGCCTCCGACGTCCCGCCCGCGATCTTCACCGAACAGGTCCGCGGCCTCCTGCTGGAGGCGGAACCCCCGCTTCCCGACGGTCGTTACGTCATCTACGGCTGCCCCGAGTGCGCCGACCTCGCGTGCGGTGCCGTCACCGCGGTCATCGAACGGGACGGCGACGACTACATCTGGCGCGACTTCGCCTGGCAGACCGAGGAACAGGCCGACCTCGAACTCAACGGCTACCACGGCATAGGGCCGTTCCGCTTCCACGGCGCCGAGTACCGCGAGGCGCTGGCCGCGCTGCTCGACGGGGAGTCCCGGTCGCCGCGCCGCCGGGTCCTGCTCATCGGCGCGCGTGTCGCCCTGCTCGCCAAACTGGCCGCCGCGCTGCGCACGATCGGGATCGGCGCGGACATCGCCCACGACGCGGAAGGCGTTCCCGCGGACGAGCTGGCCGCCTACGGCGCGGTTGCCTTCGGCCGGGCCATCCCTCAGGAGGAACGTGCCGCCGTGCGCCGCGCCTTCGAGCAGGCCGGACTCGATGTCGCCTATGTCGAGGGGCTCGCGCCGATAGTGCCGCTTCTCGTGGCCCAGATCGAACACGCCCTGGACCGCAGCCCGGTGGAGCAGCGGCGGCTCACGCGGCTGGTGGCGGCGGACGGGGAGGCGGGGGTGGAGGTGACGTCGCCGTGCCGGGTGCGGCTGACCGCGTACCGGCTGGACCGGTTGTACCGGACCCATGCGAACGAGGTCTTCGACGGGGTGCTCGAAGCGGGGCGCCATCGGATCGCTCTCGACGCGAAGGCGGTGAAGGGGGAGTCGTTCGTGGTGGCGCGGACTTCGGGGAGTGTGCTGGTGGAGGCGATGGCTCGGTAGCGCTCCGGCCGGCCCCGCCCATTAGGATCGCCCTCTGTGAGCGCAACCCTCGTCGTCAAGAATCTCGCCGCCGGGCACGGTGATCGGTCCCTCTTCTCGGGGCTCGATCTCGTCATCGCGCCCGGGGATGTGATCGGGCTGGTCGGTGCCAACGGTGCCGGTAAGTCCACGCTGCTCAGGATGCTCGCGGGGCTGCTCGCGCCGGAGCAGGGGGAGCTCAGGCTCTCTCCGCCCACGGCGACCGTCGGGCATCTCCCGCAGGAACCCGAGCGCCGCCCCGGCGAGACCGTCCGCGAGTTCCTCGCCCGCCGCACCGGCGTCGCCGAGGCCCAGCGCGTGATGGACGAGGCGACCCAGGCGCTGGTGGACGGCGCGCCCGGCGCCGACGACGCGTACGCGACGAGCCTGGAGCGGTGGCTCGATCTGGGCGGCGCCGACCTGGAGGAACGGGCGGAGGAGGTCGCCGACTCCCTCGGCCTCGCCGTCGACCTGGACCAGCCCATGACCTCCCTGTCCGGCGGCCAGGCGGCCCGCGCCGGTCTCGCGTCCCTCCTCCTCTCCCGCTACGACGTCTTCCTCCTCGACGAGCCCACCAACGACCTCGACCTGGACGGCCTCGAACGCCTCGAACGGTTCGTGAAGAGCCTGCGCGCCGGCACCGTCGTCGTCAGCCACGACCGCGAGTTCCTCACCCGCACGGTCACCAAGGTCCTCGAACTCGACCTCGCCCAGCGGCAGATCAACCTCTACGGCGGCGGCTACGAGGCCTACCTGGAGGAGCGCGAGGTCGCCCGCCGGCACGCGCGGGATGACTACGAGGAGTACGCCGACAAGAAGGCGGCCCTCCAGGACCGCGCCCAGATGCAGCGCTCCTGGATGGACAAGGGCGTCAAGAACGCGCGGCGCAAGGCGAACAACGACAACGACAAGATCGGCCGCAAGTTCCGCAGCGAGGCCAGCGAGAAGCAGGCCGCCAAGGCCCGCCAGACCCAGCGCATGATCGAACGACTGGACGTCGTCGAGGAGCCCCGCAAGGAGTGGGAGCTGCGCATGGAGATCGCGTCGGCCCCGCGCTCGGGCGCCGTGGTCGCCACCCTGCGGGACGCCGAGGTGCGGCGCGGCGACTTCAGCTTCGGCCCGGTCTCACTCCAGATCGACTGGGCGGACCGGGTGGCGGTGACCGGCGCGAACGGCGCGGGCAAGTCCACCCTGCTCGGCGCGCTCCTGGGCCGCATCCCCCTGGACGCGGGCCACGCGGCGCTGGGCTCCGGCGTCCTGATCGGCGAGGTGGACCAGGCCCGCAAGCTTTTCCACGGCACGGAGTCCCTGCTGGACGCGTTCTCCGCGGCCGTCCCCGACACGGAACCGGTCGAAGTGCGCACCCTTCTGGCCAAGTTCGGCCTCAAGTCGGATCACCTGCTGCGCCCGGCCACCAGCCTGTCCCCGGGCGAACGCACCAGGGCGGCCCTGGCCCTCCTCCAGGGCCGGGGCGTCAACCTCCTGGTCCTCGACGAGCCGACCAACCACCTCGACCTGCCGGCCATCGAACAACTGGAGTCGGCCCTCGACGCCTACGAGGGCACCCTCCTCCTGGTCACCCACGACCGCCGCATGCTGGACGCGGTCCACGTGACCCGCCGCCTGGAGGTCTCGGCGGGCAAGGTCACCGAACGCTAGCGGCTCGACCAGGGAGAGACGATGGGCACGTCGCCGAAACGGCCGACCGTGAAGATCAAGCACGAACAGGTCGTGGTCGCGCGCATGCGCGGAACCCAGGACCGGATCGCGGACGCGATCACCGCGTTCGCCGGGACCATGACGTTCGTGTACCTCCACGCCCTGTGGTTCGCGGTGTGGATCGTGTGCAACGAGGGCGTGTTCGGCAAGGGCGCGATCTGGGACCCGTATCCCTTCGGGCTGCTCACCATGATCGTCAGCCTGGAGGCGATCTTCCTCTCCACCTTCGTCATGGTGAGCCAGAACCGCCAGGCGGCCCGCGAAAACGTCCGAGCCGACCTGGACTTCGAAACCAACGTCCGCTCGGAGGTCTGGTCGGTCCACATGGGCCGAGCGCTGGGGGTGGACCCGGTGGCGGTGGAACACCGGGTCCAGGAACTACTGAAGGAAAACCGAACCCGCATGAACGAGGGTCACTGAAGTCAGCGCCCCTTGTTCTTCTGATCCAACAACCCGGCCTTGCGCAGAGCATCGGCCATCGCACTGTTCGCCGGCGGCGGAGCCTGACGAGAACCGCCACCCTGACCGCCACGCCCGCCCTGCCGCGGCTGCTGCTGCCGCTGCTGAGGCGGACGCCCACCCCGCTGCTGTCGCCGCTCACCGCCGGAGGCCGTCGCGTCGTCGTCCAGCCGCAGCGTCAACGAGATCCGCTTCCGCGGAATGTCGACGTCCAGCACCTTCACCTTGACGATGTCGCCCGGCTTGACCACATCCCGCGGGTCCTTCACGAACGTCTTGGACAGCGCGGAGACATGCGCCAGCCCGTCCTGGTGGACACCGACGTCGATGAACGCCCCGAACGCCGCCACGTTGGTGACGACACCCTCCAGCACCATCCCCGGCGCCAGGTCGGAGATCTTCTCGACGCCCTCCTTGAAGGTCGCCGTCTTGAAGGCCGGACGCGGGTCACGGCCCGGCTTCTCCAGCTCCTTGAGGATGTCGGTGACGGTCGGCAGACCGAACGTCTCGTCCACGAAGTCCTGCGGCCGAAGCGAGCGCAGCACACCCGTGTTGCCGACCAGCGACGCGACCTCCTGCCCGGACGTCTTCACCATCCGCCGGACGACCGGGTACGCCTCCGGGTGCACGCTGGACGCGTCCAGCGGGTCGTCGCCGCCGCGGATCCGCAGGAAGCCCGCGCACTGCTCGTACGCCTTCGGACCGAGCCGCGCCACGTTCTTCAGCTGGCCGCGCGACTTGAAGGGACCGTTGGCGTCCCGGTGCGCCACGATGTTCTCGGCGAGACCCGAGGTGATGCCGGACACGCGCGCGAGGAGCGGGGCGGACGCCGTGTTGACGTCCACGCCCACGCCGTTCACACAGTCCTCCACCACCGCGTCCAGTGAACGCGACAGCTTCACCTCGGAGAGGTCGTGCTGGTACTGGCCGACGCCGATCGACTTGGGGTCGATCTTCACCAGCTCGGCCAGCGGGTCCTGGAGACGGCGGGCGATGGAGACGGCGCCGCGCAGCGACACGTCCATGTCGGGCAGCTCCTGGGAGGCGAACGCGGAGGCCGAGTACACGGACGCGCCGGCCTCCGACACCATCACCTTGGTGAGCTTCAACTCCGGGTGCTTGGTGATGAGTTCACCGGCGAGCTTGTCGGTCTCGCGGGACGCCGTGCCGTTGCCGATCGCGACCAGCTCGACCGCGTGCTCCTGGGCGAGCCGGGCCAGCTTGGCGATCGCCTCGTCCCACTTGTTCGCGGGCACGTGCGGGTAGATGACGTCGGTCGCGACGACCTTGCCGGTCGCGTCGATGACGGCGACCTTCACGCCCGTACGGAACCCGGGGTCCAGGCCCAGCGTCGCGCGCGTGCCGGCCGGGGCGGCGAGCAGCAGGTCGCGGAGGTTCTTCGCGAACACGTCGACCGCCTCGTCCTCCGCGGCCGTACGCAGCCTCAGGCGCAGGTCGATGCCGAGGTGCACCAGGATGCGGGTGCGCCAGGCCCAACGGACCGTGTCCTTCAGCCACTTGTCGGCGGGGCGCCCACGGTCGGCGATGCCGAACCTGTGGGCGACGATCCCCTCGTACGACGAAGGCCCCTCGGTCGGCTCCTCCGGCTCCAGGACGAGGTCGAGGACCTCCTCCTTCTCGCCCCGGAGCATCGCGAGGACGCGGTGCGAGGGCAGCTCCCTGAACGGCTCGGCGAAGTCGAAGTAGTCGGCGAACTTGGCGCCCGCCTCCTCCTTGCCCTCCCGCACCTTGGCCGCCAGCCGCCCGCGCACCCACATGCGCTCGCGCAGCTCGCCGATCAGGTCGGCGTCCTCGGAGAACCGCTCGGTGAGGATCGCCCGGGCTCCGTCCAGTGCGGCCTGCGGGTCGGCGACACCCTTGTCGGCGTCGACGAACGCGGCGGCCGCGGCGAGCGGGTCCACGGTCGGGTCGCCCAGCAGCCCCTCGGCGAGCGGCTCCAGGCCCGCCTCGCGCGCGATCTGCGCCTTGGTGCGCCGCTTCGGCTTGTACGGCAGGTAGATGTCCTCGAGGCGCGCCTTGGTCTCGGCGCCGCGGATCTGCGCCTCCAGCTCCTCGGTGAGCTTGCCCTGCTCGCGCACCGAGTCGAGGATCGCGGTCCGGCGCTCCTCCAGCTCCCGCAGATACCGCAGCCGCTCCTCGATCGTGCGCAGCTGCGCGTCGTCGAGCATCTCGGTCGCTTCCTTGCGGTAGCGGGCGATGAAGGGCACCGTCGAACCGCCGTCGAGCAGCTCCACGGCGGCCTTGACCTGCCGCTCCCGTACGCCGAGCTCCTCGGCGATCCTGCCTTCGATGGAGCTTACGAGGGGTGTCGTCACGATCCCGTACCGCCTTCTCACTGAGGTTGCGCCGCAATTGTGGCAGGTGGCACCGACAATCGTGGATCAGGGCGGCAACGGGCAGGCAGGGGCGGCGGAATCAGGCCCTTCGGCCGCGTGTGGAGGCCGAGGCTCCGCCGAAGAGGCGGGCCAGCGCCCGGAAGGGCAGCGTCACGACGGTGGCGATGGCGCCACCGATCTGCCGCAGCACGTCTGCTATCGCTCGGAACACGAACTTCCCCTTTCCTCTCCCGCCCAGGACGGCCGGGAGAGGCCCGGGTACCCGCAATTCCTCAGCGCTTACCGATGAGATCCACCGGGAACGCCCCGGCCGCCAGCGCGGCACCCGCGAACCCCCGCCCCAGCTCCGTCAGCCGCGTGACGCCCTCCGCGCCCAGATGCTCGTACGGCGCCCGGTCCAGCCGGTCCGTCTCCGCCTCGATCTCGGCCCGGAGGGCGACGCCCTGCTCCGTGAGTTCGCCCGCCCCGTCCAGCAGCCCGCGCTCCCGCAGCCGCCCGGCCGTCGCGTCCCACTCCTCCTGGCTCCAACCGCGGCTGCCGAACACCCACTTCGGCGCCATGCCCTTGCCGGTGGCGGTGTGCGTCACCACGGCCTCGAGACCGTCGAGCCGCGCCGACATCAGCACGGCGAGGTGCCCGTCGCCCCGGTGCTCGCGCAGCAGCGTGGCGGCGTGGAAGTACGCCAGGTGCGGCTCCTCGGGCACCGGCAGATCTGCGTGGGCGGCGTACAGCGGCCGGGCGGAGCGCGAGCAGGCCTCGGTGGCGCGCAGTGCGAGTCCGGCCGCCTCCGCCATCTCCGCGGACCCCACCACCTCGTCGCCGAGGAGCCGTCGCAGGGTCGCGTCGACGGCACGCGCGCGTGCCGCGAGCACATCCGGCGGCCCGGCGGCCGACCACACGGCCGGCACATGCCGGGCCACCAGCTCGTACTTGTAGTTGTAGAACGCCGCCGCCACCGTGCCCGGCCCCACCGGGCCCATCGCGGCCGCCCGCACGGCGAAGTTGACGGCCCTGGGGTGCGCGATGCCGATCGCCGCCATCTCCGTGCCGAGGTCGGGCGAGAAGTAGAGCGTCGCGTGCAGGGAGTTGAGCGCGTTGTGGCAGCGGCGGCCGGCGCGCGGTTCGAGGACGGCGGTAGTCATGCCCGGCAGGTTACCGACTGGTTGGTACGGCCTCCAGGCCCGTGTCGCCTGTCACGTCCACGACGCCATCCCCAGCGGAGTCCCCGATGGCAGGAAAGGTGGGCTGCTCGTCATTGCGGCCATCGACCGGCCCGCCAAGAATCGAAGGCATGGAAACCGTCCTGGTCGTCCTCTTCGACAACGTGCAGAGCCTCGACGTCACCGGCCCGGTGGAGGTCTTCAACGGCGCCGAGCGGCACCGCCCGGGGACGTACCGGATCCGCACCGCCTCCCCGGACGGCGCCCCCGTGCGCACCTCCAGCGGCCTCACCCTGGTCCCGGACCACTCCTTCGCCGACGCCCCGCCCGCCCACACCCTGCTGGTCCCGGGCGGGGCCGGCACCCGGCGGCCGGACCCGCGCGTGGTGGCCTGGCTGCGCGAGCAGGGCCCGCGCGCCGAGCGCCTGGTCTCGGTGTGCAGCGGGGCGCTGCTGCTCGCCGAGGCGGGCCTGCTCGACGGCCACCGGGCGACCAGCCACTGGTCGGTCTGCGAGAAACTCGCCCGCGAGTACCCGGACGTCGAGGTCGACCCGGACCCCATCTACATCCGCGACGGCCGCCTCGCCACCTCGGCCGGCGTCACCTCCGGCATCGACCTCGCGCTCGCCCTGGTCGAGGAGGACCTGGACCGCGAGGTCGCCCTGTCCGTCGCCCGCCACCTGGTCGTCTTCCTGCGCCGCCCGGGAAACCAGGCCCAGTTCAGCGCCCAGCTCGCCGCCCAGACGGCACAGCGTGAGCCGCTGCGCGAGGTCCAGCAGTGGATCACCGAACACCCCGGCGCGGACCTGTCGGTGGAGACCCTCGCGGCCCGCGCCCGCCTCTCGCCCCGCCACTTCGCCCGCGCCTTCCAGACCGAGACCGGCATGACCCCGGGCCGCTACGTCGACCGGGTCCGCCTCGAACACGCCCGCCGCCTCCTTGAGGACACCGCCGACGGCGTCGAGGAGATCTCCCGCGCCTGCGGCTACGGCACACCGGAGGCGATGCGCCGCTCCTTCGTCCGCACACTCGGCGCGGCACCGGCCGAGTACCGGCGCCGGTTCCGCCCGGCGACCACCCACTGAGCACCCGCCGACCCAAGGGGGAACCCATGCAGTTCGCGATCGTCCTCTACGACCGCTTCACCGCCCTCGACGCCGTGGGGCCGTACGAGACCCTCGGCCGGCTGCCCGACTCCGAGACCGTCTTCGTCGCCGAGCGCACCGGTCCGGTCCGCAACGACAACGGCAACCTCGCCCTGATCGCCGAGAGGACGCTGGCCGAGGTGCCGAACCCGGACGTCCTGGTCGTCCCCGGCGGCCCGGGCCAGACCCCGCAGATGGAGAACGCGGCCCTCCTCGACTGGATCCGCACCGCCGACGCCACCAGCACCTGGACCACGTCCGTGTGCACCGGCTCCCTGCTGCTGGCCGCCGCCGGCCTCCTCGAAGGCCGCCGCGCGACCTCCCACTGGCTGGCTCTCGAAGAGCTCAGGAAGTACGGCGCCGAGCCGACGGGGGAGCGGGTCGTGACCGACGGCAAGTACGTCACCGCGGCCGGCGTCTCCTCCGGCATCGACATGGGACTCACCCTGCTGGGCAGGATCTCCGGCGACTTCGTGGCCCAGGCCGTGCAACTGGGCATCGAGTACGACCCGCAGCCGCCCTACGACGCCGGGTCGCCGGAGAAGGCACCGGCGGACGTCATGGAGTTCATGCGATCCCGCAGCCGGTTCATCCTCGGTCAGGAACAGCCCACGTGAACCGCGGCTGACGGCGCTCCAGGAACGCGGCGACACCCTCGGCGGTGTCGCCGCTGCCGCGCGCCTGCCCGGTCCAGTACGCGTCCCGGTCGGTGCGGCCGTTCGCGAACTCCTTCGCCGCGGCCTGCGTCAGCTGCGAACGGGACACCAGGATCCGGGTGAACTCCGCGACCCGCTTGGTGAGTTCGCCCTCCGGCAGCACCTCGTCCACCAGGCCGGTGCGCAGCGCCCGCTCCGTGTCGATCAACTCCCCGGAGAACAGCAGGTACTTCGCGGCGGCCGGCCCCACCAGCGACACCAACCGCCGGGTGGAGGAGGCCGGATACACGATCCCGAGCTTCGCCGGAGTCACCCCGAACAGCGCCCCCTCCTCGGCGAACCGCAGATCGCAGGCCGCCGCCAGCTGCGACCCGCCGCCCACGCAGTGCCCCCGGACCGCGGCCAACGTCGGCTTCGGAAAGGCCGCGAGCGCCTCCTCGGCCGCCACCGCCAGCCGCTGCGCCTCCTCCGGCGACCCCCGCAGCGTGGAGATGTCGGCCCCGGCGCAGAACGTCCCGCCCTCCCCGGTCAGCACCAGCGCCCGTACGTCCGCGTCGGCGGCGAGGGTGTCGAGCAGCGGCGGCAGGGCCGCCCACATCGCGGCCGTCATGGCATTGCGCTTGGCGGGGTTGTGGACTACGACGGTTGCGACGGAGTCGGTGACGGTGTGCAGCAACTGGGGCTCCATGGGCCGGATGCTAGCCGCACCCCGCGACCGTACGATCAAGAAGGGGGCCGTAGCCCGAGGAGGCCCCGCATGGCCGCACAAACGCAGGCGACCGCCAAGCTCAGCCGCGGCTTCGGCTGGCTGGCCGCACTCGGCGTCGTCCTGGTCCTGGCCGGACTCGTCGGCCTCATCTACACCGGAGTCGCCACCCTCACCTCGATGCTCCTGTTCGGCTGGCTCCTGCTGATCGGCGGCGCCGTCGGCCTGCTGCACGCGATCCAGGCCCGCGGCACCAACTTCTTCTGGCTCGGGGTCGTGGTCGCCGCCCTGAACATCGCGGCCGGCGTCGTCGTCATCCGCCGCCCCGAGGCCGCCGCCGAGGCGCTGACCATGTTCGCCGCGCTGCTCTTCCTGACCGGCGGTGTGTTCCGGCTGGCCGGCAGCCTGGTGGTGCGCGGTCCGCAGTTCGGCTGGACCCTGGTGCAGGGCGCCTTCGACCTGCTGCTCGGCATCCTGGTGCTGGCCTCCTGGCCGAGCAGCAGCAAGTACGTCATCGGCTGCTTCTTCTCGCTCGCGCTGCTGTTCGACGGACTCGGCCTTGTCGCCACCGGGTTCGGCGGTCGCCGTATCGTCGGCATGGTCTCCGAGCGGCTCGCCCCGGCGGGCGACGGGGAGGAATCGGGCCAGGACGCTATCAAACCCGTACAACCCGAATAGTTCGCGAAGCCCGCTGAAGTGGGACAAGAGCGGTCGCATAACTGACCAGGCCATAAGACATCGGTCGCAAGTGCTCGATTACTGCTGACTTCTGTTCAGTCATCCGGAGCGGAGCGTGTCGTTACCAACACTCGACGTGTGGTGACAATCGAGCGCAAGGGTGGCGACCGGACGATGGAGAACCACGGGCGCGGGTCCGGCCCACGCCCAGAAGGGGGCCCGGACGAGCCCCTCGAGCCGAGGCCCGCGGACCCACTGCCGTACGAAGGCGTCTGGCGGTTCACCGCCCCGGCCGTCGACGCCTCGGTCCCGCAGGCCCGGCACGCCGTACGGGACCTGCTGTACCGCCAGGGAGTGCCCGTCTCCGACGAACTGGTCCACGGCCTCCTGCTGATCGTCTCGGAGCTGGCCACGAACGCCGTGAAACACGCGGCGCTCCTCTCGCCGATGCTCGCCGTCGAGGTGGCCGTGGGTGCCGAGTGGGTGCGGGTGTCCGTGGAGGACAACCACCCCTATCGCCCGACCGCGCTGGAGGCCGACCACGGCGGCGAGGGCGGCCGGGGGCTGCTGCTGGTCAGCGAGGTCACCCGGGAGGCGGGCGGGGTGTGCGACGTCGAGCACACGGCGAGCGGCGGCAAGGTGATCTGGGCCGCCCTGCCGCTCAAACCCGTGCGGGTGCTCTGAGGGGCGTCACCAGCCGGCCGACGGGCCCGTCAGCTCCCGTACCGCCGGACGCGCCGCGTCCAGCACCGTCATGAACCAGGACGAGAAGGTGTCCTTCGCGTGCCGCTCCGCCAGCTCGGCGGGGGTCACGAAGGCCGTGTCGCCGACCTCCTCCGGGTCCGGCCGCAGCGGGGACTGCACCATCCCGACGAACAGGTGGTTGTACTCCTGCTCGACCAGGCCCGAGTCGGGGTCCGGGTGGTTGTAGCGCACCGTGCCCGCCTCGGCGAGCAGCGACGGGGAGACGCCCAGTTCCTCGTACGTCCGCCGGGCCGCGGCCGCGAAGGGGGCCTCGCCGGGGTAGGGGTGGCCGCAGCAGGTGTTGGACCACACACCGGGGGAGTGGTACTTGCCCAGCGCCCGCTGCTGCAGCAGCAGCCGGCCCTGCTCGTCGAAGAGGAAGACGGAGAAGGCGCGGTGCAGCTGCCCCGGCGGCTGGTGGGCGGCCAGCTTCTCCGCGGTGCCGATCGTGACGCCGTCCTCGTCGACCAGTTCCAGCAAAATCGCGTCTGCGGTGCCGTTCGACGGACTGTGCGTCGCGGTGGCAGGTGTGATCGGCATACCCATCCTTCACATCGGTCTTCGCGCCCCAAGTGTGCCGTACGAATCCGGCACTCCCGGCAGTTGATCGTGCCCGGCGCGGCGGGCGGGGAACCGTCCGGGGCGGGGCTGTGGGACTCAGGACGCAGCCGGGCGGCGGATCGCTGCATTCCGGCCGCGAGGCGTCCCACCTGCCTCAATGGCAGAGTTTCGCCTCGTGTTCCGCGTGCCCGCCCGGTTCCAGCTGGAAGGTGCAGTGCTCCACGTCGAAGTGGTCGCCGAGGCACTCCTGGAGCTCGTGCAGCATCTTCTCGTGGCCGATCGCACTGAGCACCTCGGAGCGCACGACCACGTGCGCGGACAGCACCGGCATGCCCGAGGTGATCGTCCAGGCGTGCAGATCGTGTACGTCCTCCACACCGTCCAGGGCGATGATGTGGGCCCGCACCTCCGCCATGTCGACGCCCTTGGGAGCCGTCTCCAACAGGACGTCCAGGGTCTCGCGCAGCAGCTTGAGGGTGCGCGGCACGATCATCAGGCCGATCACCAGCGAGGCGATCGGGTCGGCGGCCTGCCAGCCCGTGGCGAGGATCACCAGCGCGGAGACGATCACCGCGAGCGAACCGAGCGCGTCCGCGGCCACCTCCAGGAACGCCCCGCGCACGTTCAGGCTCTCCGACTGACCGCGCACCAGCAGCGTCAGCGAGATCATGTTCGCGACCAGACCGATCAGACCGAACACGATGGTCAGCCCGCCCGCGGTGTCGGCCGGCGTCACGAACCGCTGGATCGCCTCGTACAGGACGTAACCGCCGACCCCGAGCAGCAGCAGACAGTTGGCGAGCGCGGCAAGGATCTCGGCGCGGGCGTACCCGAAGGTGCGGTTGCCGACCGCGGGCCGGTTCGCGAAGTGGATGGCGAGCAGCGCCATGCCGAGCCCCAGCGCGTCGGTCGCCATGTGAGCGGCGTCCGCGATCAGTGCGAGCGAGTCCGCGAGCACACCGCCGACGATCTCGACCACCATGACGGTGAGCGTGATCGACAGCGCGACGCGCAGCCGCCCGCGGAACGCCGCGGTCGCCGTACCGGTGGGCGGCGCATGCGAGTGGCCGTGTCCGTGGTCGTGCCCAGCCCCCATGGCGGCCACCCTCCAACGCGTCGATCCCGGAACAGTCCTTCCGGGATCACAGTGAACTACGGGGGTGGGGTATCGGGCAACGCGGCACTGAACACCGTTGTCATGTGCCCTGACCTGCGGAAACAAACCGCAGGTCAGGGCAGCCTAAGTTCACTTGCCGTGATGCAGCAGCCAGCCCTGCCAGGCGGACTCCGCCATCTCCCGCACCCCGCGCCGGGCCGTCCAGCCGAGCTCCTCGGCGGCCCGCGCGGCGGAGGCGACGGCCCGGGGCGCGTCACCGGGACGGCGGGCCTCCACCACGGGCGTACGGCGGTCGCCGGTCACCTCGCCGATGACGGAGATCAGCTCACGCACGGAAACCCCCTCGCCGCGGCCGATGTTGACCGTGAGGTCGCCGTCGCGGTCCCCGAGCCGCCGGGCCGCCGCCAGATGGGCCTCGGCCAGGTCGGCGACGTGGATGTAGTCGCGGATGCAGGTGCCGTCCGGCGTCGGATAGTCGTCGCCGAAGATCCGCGGGGCCTCGTCGCGGGTGAGCCGGTCGAAGACCATCGGGACGATGTTGAAGACACCGGTGTCCGCCAGCTCGGGCGCGGCCGCGCCCGCCACGTTGAAGTAGCGCAGGCACACGGTCGAGATGCCGTGCGCCCGGCCCGCCGCCCGGACCAGCCACTCGCCGGTGAGTTTGGTCTCGCCGTACGGGTTCACCGGCGCGCACGGAGTGTCCTCGGTGATCAGGTCCACGTCCGGGTTGCCGTAGACGGCCGCGGAGGAGGAGAACAGGAACTTCGCGACGCCGGCCTCGGCCACCGCTTCAAGCAGCGTCGCGAGGCCGCCGACGTTCTCCCGGTAGTAGCGGGTCGGCTGGGCCACGGACTCGGCGACCTGCTTGCGGGCCGCGAGATGGACGACGCCCGTCACGCCGTACTCGCCGAACACCCGCTTCAGCAGGGCGCCGTCGAGCGACGAACCCTCGACGAGCGGGACGCCCGAAGGCAGTCGCGCGGGGTACCCGGCCGAGAGGTCGTCCAGCGCGACGACGCGCTCCCCGGCCTCCGTCATGGCCCGCGCCACATGGGCCCCGATGTATCCCGCTCCGCCAGTGATCAGCCATGTCATGGTCGCCCACCCTATGCCGACGTTTCGGCACGTCACCCAATGTCCCGGATGCCCGGTCTGGGAGGCGCGGTTTGTGGGCGGAGCCCCGGATCACCGATGATGATCGTGGCAAAGGCCAGTGGAGACTCCGTTGATCGGCCCGTGAACGGCCGGTGAACGCAGGCCTCCGGGCATCCGATAGCCTCTGCCGAATGCCGCCGCCTGGAGCGTCCAAGGGGCGCCCCCACCAATGCAGATGACCGGCGCCAGGGCGTCGGCACCCAGGGAGTGAGTTCGGTTGTCGACCGCCATCCTCACCGGTCAGCCGGTCCCCGGATCGTCGATCGAGGGCGATCTGCGGTCCCTCGGCTTCGACGTCCGGGTCGCCGCCGACGCCGCGGACGCCGAGCGGCTGGTCGCCGAGGCGCCCTGCGACCGGCGGGTGGCCCTCGTCGACGCCCGCTTCGTCGGCCACCTGCACGCACTGCGCCTCGGCCTCACCGACCCGCGCTTCCCGCTCGCCGCGATCCCCGGCGCCGTCACCGCACAGCCCGGGGGCCGGGCCGCGCTCACCCGCGCACTGGCCCGCGAGAACTCGGCAGGCGGCGGTACGGCTCTCGCCGTGGACAGCCTCGCCGACCGCCTCGTGACCGCGCTGGCCGCCGAGGACGCGGGCGTCCACCACGCCGAGCTCGGCAGCCTGGTCGCCGCCGTCCCGGCCGACCCGCAGGCCCGCAACGAGGCACGGCAGGCCGTCGCCGACGTCGACGACGAAGCCGTACGCCTCAAGTCGGCCGTGAAGTCCCGCGACGGCTTCTTCACCACCTTCTTCATCAGCCCCTACTCCCGCTACATCGCCCGCTGGTGCGCCCGCCGCGGTCTGACCCCGAACCAGGTCACCACCGCCTCCCTGCTCACCGCGCTGATCGCGGCGGCCTGCGCGGCCACCGGCACCCGCGGCGGCTTCGTCGCGGCCGGCGTCCTGCTCATCGCGTCCTTCGTACTGGACTGCACCGACGGGCAGTTGGCCCGCTACTCGCTGCAGTACTCCACGCTCGGCGCCTGGCTGGACGCCACCTTCGACCGCATCAAGGAGTACGCCTACTACGCGGGGTTGGCGCTGGGTGCGGCCCAAGGCGGCGACGACGTATGGGCGTTGGCGCTCGGCGCGATGATCCTGCAGACCTGCCGGCACGTCGTCGACTTCTCCTTCAACGAGGCCAACCACGACGCGACCGCCAACACCAGCCCCACGGCGGCCCTTTCGGACAAGCTCGACAGCGTCGGCTGGACGGTCTGGGTACGCCGGATGATCGTGCTGCCGATCGGCGAGCGCTGGGCGATGATCGCCGTCCTCACGGCGCTCACCACGCCCCGGATCACCTTCTACGTGCTGCTCGTCGGCTGCGCGTTCGCGGCGACCTACACGACCGCGGGGCGGGTGCTGCGGTCGCTGACGCGGAAGGCGCAGCGCACGGACCGGGCGGCGACGGCGCTCGCGGAACTCGCCGACAACGGGCCCCTCGCGGACGGAGTGGCCGCGCTGATGCGCCGGCTGCCGGGCTGGGAACGGCTCGGCTCGCCCTTCCTGGCCGCCCTGGTCGCCACCGCGATGCTGCTGACCGTCGCCGGCACGGAGGGCTACGGCAACGCTCGCCTCGTCGCCTTCGCCGTCGTGTACGTCTGGGCCTCGGCCGCCGCGGTGGGCCTGCGCCCGCTCAAGGGCGCCCTCGACTGGCTCGTCCCGCCGCTCTACCGCGCCGCCGAATACGGCACCGTCCTGATCCTCGCGGCCAAAGCGGACGTGAACGGAGCGCTTCCTGCGGCTTTCGGCCTGGTAGCGGCTGTCGCCTACCATCACTACGACACGGTGTACCGCATCCGCGGCAACGCCGGAGCGCCCCCGGCCTGGCTGGTGCGCGCCGTCGGGGGGCACGAAGGGCGGACGCTGCTCGTCACCGTCCTGGCCGCGACGCTCACCGCTTCGCAGTTCAAGGTCGCGCTCACGGCGCTCGCCGTGGCCGTCGCCCTCGTGGTGCTCGTCGAGAGCATCCGCTTCTGGGTGTCCGCAGGGGCGCCCGCCGTACACGATGAAGGAGAAACCGCATGATCGGCCTCGTGCTGGCGGCGGGCGCCGGGCGGCGTCTGCGCCCCTACACCGACAGCCTGCCCAAGGCGCTGGTGCCGGTGGGGCCTGCCGGTATAGAGGACTCGATCACGGTGCTCGACCTCACCCTCGGCAACTTCGCCGAGATCGGCCTGAGCGAGGTCGCGATCATCGTCGGCTACCGCAAGGAGGCCGTGTACGAGCGCAAGGCGGCCCTGGAGCAGAAGTACGGCCTCAAGCTCACCCTCATCGACAACGACAAGGCCGAGGAGTGGAACAACGCCTACTCCCTGTGGTGCGGCCGTGACGCCCTCAAGGACGGAGTGATCCTCGCCAACGGCGACACCGTCCACCCGGTCTCCGTCGAGAAGACCCTGCTCGCCGCGCGCGGCGAGGGCCGGCGCATCATCCTGGCCCTGGACACCGTGAAGAACCTCGCCGACGAGGAGATGAAGGTCGTCGTCGACCCCGAGAAGGGCATGACGAAGATCACCAAGCTGATGGACCCCGCCGAAGCCACCGGCGAGTACATCGGCGTCACCCTCATCGAGGGCGACGCCGCCCCCGAGCTGGCCGACGCCCTCAAGGCCGTCTGGGAGACCGACCCGCAGCAGTTCTACGAGCACGGGTACCAGGAACTGGTGAACCGAGGCTTCCGGATCGACGTGGCGCCGATCGGCGACGTCAAGTGGGTCGAGATCGACAACCACGACGATCTCGCCCGTGGACGGGAGATCGCGTGCCAGTACTGACGAGGCTGATTCCGTCCCCGGTCGTCGTGGACATCCGCCCGGGTGCCCTCGACGACCTGGCCTGCGTGCTCGCCGACGAGCGGATCTCGCACTCCGGCAAGCTCGCCATCGCGGTCAGCGGCGGCTCCGGCGCGCGGCTGCGTGCCCGGCTCGAGCCCACCCTGCCCGGCGCGACCTGGTACGAGGTCGGCGGCGGCACCATCGACGACGCCGTGCGGCTGGCCGGTGACATAAAGGCCGGCCACTTCGACGCGGTCGTCGGGCTCGGCGGCGGCAAGATCATCGACTGCGCCAAGTTCGCGGCGGCGCGCGTCGGCCTCCCACTGGTCGCCGTCGCCACCAACCTGGCGCACGACGGCCTGTGCTCGCCGGTCGCCACGCTCGACAACGACGCGGGCCGCGGCTCCTACGGCGTGCCGAACCCGATCGCGGTCGTCATCGACCTGAACGTGATCCGTGAGGCACCCGTCCGCTTCGTGCGCTCCGGCATCGGCGACGCGATCTCCAACATCTCCGCGGTCGCGGACTGGGAGCTCGCGGGCCGGGTCAAGGGCGAGAAGATCGACGGACTCGCCGCGGCCATGGCCCGCCAGGCCGGCGAGGCGGTGCTGCGGCACCCGGGCGGCGTCGGCGACGACGGCTTCCTGCAGGTGCTGGCCGAGGCGCTGGTCCTCACCGGTATCGCCATGTCCGTGTCGGGCGACTCCCGCCCGTCCTCCGGCGCCTGCCACGAGATCAACCACGCCTTCGACCTGCTCTACCCCAAGCGCGCCGCCGCCCACGGCGAGCAGTGCGGCCTGGGCGCGGCCTTCGCGATGTACCTGCGCGGAGCCCACGAGGAGTCCGCCTACATGGCCGAGGTGCTGCGCCGGCACGGACTGCCGGTGCTCCCGGAGGAGATCGGCTTCACCGTGGACGAGTTCGTCCGCGCCGTGGAGTTCGCCCCCGAGACCCGCCCCGGCCGCTACACGATCCTCGAACACCTCGACCTGAAAACCGACCAGATCAAGGACACATACGCCGACTATGTCAAGGCCATCGGTAGCTGAACTCCGCCCGGTCGTCCACCCCGCAGGGGTCAAGGACCGGCGCAGCGGTGAGCACTGGATGGGACGCCTCTACATGCGTGAGGTGTCCCTGCGGGTCGACCGCTACCTGGTGAACACCAGGGTCACGCCCAACCAGCTCACGTACCTGATGACCGTCTTCGGCGTGCTCGCGGCCCCGGCACTGCTCGTGCCGGGGATCCCGGGCGCCGTGCTCGGCGTGGTCTGCGTCCAGATGTACCTGCTGCTGGACTGCGTCGACGGCGAGATCGCGCGCTGGAAGAAGCAGTACTCGCTCAACGGCGTCTACCTGGACCGGGTGGGCGCCTACCTCACCGACGCCGCCGTGCTCGTCGGCTTCGGGCTGCGCGCCGCCGACCTGTTCGGCAGCGGCCGTATCGACTGGCTGTGGGCCTTCCTCGGCACCCTCGCCGCGCTCGGCGCGATCCTGATCAAGGCGGAGACCGACCTGGTCGGCGTCGCCCGGCACCAGGCCGGCAAGCCGCCCGTCCAGGAGTCCGCCGCCGAGATGCGCTCCTCCGGCATGGCGCTGGCCCGCAAGGCCGCGTCCCTGCTGAAGTTCCACCGGCTGATCCTCGGCATCGAGGCGTCCCTGCTGATCCTGGTCCTGGCCGTCGTCGACAACATGCGCGGCGACCTGTTCTTCTCCCGCCTCGGCGTCGCCGTACTGGCCGGGATCGCGCTGCTCCAGACCCTGCTGCACCTGGTCTCCATCCTCGCGTCGAGCAGGCTGAAGTGACCGGCATGAAGGTCGGCGCGGTGATCATCACCATGGGCAACCGCCCCGACGAACTCCGCGCCCTGCTCGACTCGGTCGCCAAGCAGGACGGCGACCGCGTCGAGGTGGTCGTGGTCGGCAACGGCTCGCCCGTCCCGGACGTCCCCGACGGCGTGCGGACCGTCGAGCTGCCCGAGAACCTCGGCATCCCCGGCGGGCGCAACGTCGGCATCGAGGCCTTCGGCCCCAGCGGCCGCGACGTCGACATATTGATGTTCCTCGACGACGACGGACTCCTCGCCGGCCACGACACCGCCGAGCTGTGCCGCAAGGCCTTCGAGGCCGACCCGAAGCTCGGCATCATCAGCTTCCGCATCGCCGACCCCGACACCGGGGTCACCCAGCGCCGCCATGTGCCGCGCCTGCGCGCCGCCGACCCGATGCGCTCCTCCCGGGTCACCACCTTCCTCGGCGGCGCCAACGCCGTACGCACCCAGGTCTTCGCCGAAGTCGGCGGGCTGCCGGACGCGTTCTTCTACGCCCATGAGGAAACCGACCTCGCATGGCGGGCCCTCGACGCGGGCTGGATGATCGACTACCGGTCCGACATGGTGCTGTTCCACCCCACCACCGCGCCCTCGCGGCACGCGGTCTACCACCGCATGGTCGCCCGCAACCGGGTCTGGCTCGCCCGCCGCAACCTCCCCGCGCTCCTGGTCCCGGTCTACCTCGGGGTCTGGCTGCTGCTCACCCTCGTCCGCCGCCCGTCGCGGCCCGCGCTCAGGGCGTGGTTCGGCGGGTTCCGGGAGGGCTGGACCACGCCCTGCGGCCCGCGCCGGCCCATGAAGTGGCGCACCGTGTGGCGGCTGACCCGACTGGGCCGGCCCCCTGTGATCTGACAAGCTCGTTCCTGTGAGCCAGAAGAAAGTTTCCCCCAGTGAGTGAGACAACCCACGACGCCACGGTCGCCCTCGGCACCGGCGTGTCGTCCGACGAGGGCCTTACGGCGGGCGGGCTCGCCGCCAAGTACGGCCTGACCGTCAGCGGCGCCCGGCCCTCCCTCGTCGAGTACGTCCGCCAGCTCTGGGACCGGCGTCACTTCATCCTCGCCTTCTCCCGGGCGAAGCTGACCGCCCAGTACAGCCAGGCGAAGCTCGGCCAGCTCTGGCAGGTGGCCACGCCGCTGCTGAACGCGGCCGTGTACTTCTTCATCTTCGGCATGATCCTCAAGGCGAACCGCGGCCTGGACCACGACGTCTACATCCCGTTCCTGGTCACCGGCGTCTTCGTGTTCACCTTCACGCAGAGCTCCGTGATGGCCGGCGTCCGCGCGATCTCCGGCAACCTCGGCCTGGTCCGCGCGCTGCACTTCCCGCGCGCCTCGCTGCCGATCTCCTTCGCGCTCCAGCAGCTCCAGCAGCTGCTGTACTCGATGATCGTGCTGTTCGCGGTGGCCGCCGCCTTCGGCAGCTACCCGGACCTGTCCTGGCTCCTGATCGTCCCGGTGCTGGTCCTGCAGTTCCTCTTCAACACCGGCCTCGCGCTGATCTTCGCCCGCGCCGGCTCCAGGACCCCGGACCTGGCGCAGCTGATGCCGTTCGTGATGCGTACGTGGATGTACGCGTCGGGCGTGATGTTCTCCATCCCGATCTTCCTGGCCGACAAGCCGCAGTGGCTGGCCAACGTCCTGCAGCTGAACCCGGCCGCCATCTACATGGACCTGATGCGCTTCGCGCTCATCGAGGGCTACGGCTCCGAGAACCTCCCCGACCACGCCTGGGCGGTCGCGCTCGGCTGGGCGGTGCTCATCGCCTTCGGCGGCTTCGTGTACTTCTGGAAGGCGGAGGAGAGGTACGGCCGTGGCTGAGCAGCAGGAAGAGCGCATCCCCACCGTCATCTCCGACGAACTGCACATCGTCTACCGCGTGCACGGCGCCAAGACCGGCAAGGGCAGCGCCACGGCCGCTCTCAGCCGTATCCTCAAGCGCGGCGAGGAGCGCGGGGTGCGCAAGGTGCACGCGGTCAAGGGCGTCTCCTTCGTCGCCTACCGCGGCGAGGCCATCGGTCTGATCGGTTCCAACGGCTCCGGCAAGTCGACCCTGCTGCGCGCCATCGCTGGTCTGCTGCCCGCCGAGAGCGGCCGCGTCTACACCAACGGCCAGCCCTCCCTGCTGGGCGTCAACGCCGCCCTGATGAACGACCTCACGGGCGAGCGCAACGTCATCCTGGGCGGGCTCGCGATGGGCATGACCCGCGAGCAGATCAGGGAGCGTTACCAGGGGATCGTCGACTTCTCCGGCATCAACGAGAAGGGCGACTTCATCACCCTGCCGATGCGGACGTACTCCTCCGGCATGGCGGCCCGCCTGCGCTTCTCCATCGCCGCCGCCAAGGACCACGACGTCCTCATGATCGACGAGGCGCTGGCCACCGGTGACCGGAAGTTCCAGATCCGCTCCGAGGAGCGCATCCGCGAACTGCGCAAGGAGGCCGGCACGGTGTTTCTCGTCAGTCACAGCAACAAGTCGATCCGCGACACCTGCGACCGCGTCCTGTGGCTGGAACGCGGCGAGCTGCGCCTGGACGGACCGACCGAAGAGGTCCTCAAGGAGTACGAGAAGTTCACGGGCAAGTAGTCCACCCGGCCCTGGACGCAACTGGCCAGGACGGATCGCAGGGCCCCGCCGCAACCTTCGCGGCGGGGCCCCGCGTCTGCAAAGGAAACGTCAACTCGGCTTGGCCTTAGGAATCTTGACGCCAATCGGTGTGTTGTTGTGATGTGCAGGACACCCCAGGGAAGCGCGCTGCGTTGTACAACGTAAGCTGTACCGGTCCCGAAACGCGGCAAAGTGGGGCGATAATGCGCGACACCCGCAAGCGGGACAGCCGTGCGGACAGCCGGGCGGCGTGTCCGAAATAGTGGGTATTGGGTCTGCGGTGTAGAACGGGAGATGTGACGGCAATGGCTACGGAAACTCCCCAGCTCAGTGCAGCTGCCTGTGCCGTCCCCGCCACGGGCGGCGAGCGGTGACGGGAACCGGTGCCACGCGCCCCGCCGATCCGGAGCGCGGCACACTCGACAAGGCCGCGAGCGAGAACTTCCCCGTGGCGCCCTTCTTCCTGCCCAGGGCCTGGCGCGACGACCTCATGGCCGTGTACGGCTTCGCCCGCCTCGTCGACGACATCGGCGACGGCGACCTGGCCCCCAGCGGCGCCGACGCCGCGCTGCTCGGCGTGTCGCCCGCGGACGCCGAGGACCGGCTGCTCCTGCTGGACGCCTTCGAGGCCGACCTGAACAGGGTCTTCTCCGGCGAGCCCCGCCACCCTCTGCTGCGCCGCCTGCAGCCCACCGTCCGGCGCCGCTCGCTCACCCCCGAGCCCTTCCTCGGCCTGATCGCCGCCAACCGCCAGGACCAGCTCGTCAGCCGCTACGAGACCTACGACGACCTGCTTGCCTACTGCGAACTCTCGGCCAATCCGGTCGGCCGCCTGGTCCTCTCCGTCACCGGCACCTCGACCCCCGAGCGGGTCCGGCTCTCCGACGCGATCTGCACGGCCCTGCAGATCGTCGAACACCTGCAGGACGTCGCCGAGGACCTCGGCCGCGACCGCATCTACCTGCCCGCCGAGGACATGAAGCGCTTCCATGCCCAAGAGTCGGATCTGGCCACGAAAAGCGCGGGCGCATCGGTGCGCGCACTGGTTGCATACGAAGCAGAACGCGCCCGGAATCTCCTGAATGAAGGCGCCCCCCTGGTGGGTAGCGTCCACGGCAGGTTGAAGCTGCTGCTCGCGGGGTTCGTGGCGGGAGGAAGGGCGGCGATCCACGCGATCGCCGCCGCCGAATACGACGTACTTCCCGGCCCGCCCAAGCCCGGCAAGCTCCGGCTGCTGCGTGAGGTGGGCGTGACTCTGCGAGGAGAGGGGTGATCCGGACCGTGGAGTCGGAACAACACGTGTCCGCACCGGTACTCGCCGCCTACAGCTACTGCGAGGCCGTCACCGGACAGCAGGCACGTAACTTCGCGTACGGCATCAGGCTGCTGCCGACGCCCAAGCGCCGCGCGATGTCGGCGCTGTACGCGTTCTCCCGGCGCGTCGACGACATCGGCGACGGCGCGCTGGCGGACGACGTCAAGGCGGCGAGACTCGAGGACACCCGGGCGCTGCTGACCCGGGTGCGCGGGGGCGAGGTCGCCGAGGACGACATCGACCCGGTCGCGGTCGCCCTCGCCCATGCCGCGGAGGTCTTCCCGATCCCGCTCGGCGGCCTGGACGAGCTGATCGACGGCGTGCTGATGGACGTGCGCGGCGAGACCTACGAGACCTGGGACGACCTGAAGGTCTACTGCCGCTGTGTCGCGGGCGCCATCGGACGCCTCTCGCTCGGCGTGTTCGGCACGGAACCGGGAGCGCGCGGCGCCGAGCGCGCATCCGAGTACGCCGACACCCTCGGGCTCGCGCTGCAGCTCACCAACATCCTCAGGGACGTCCGCGAGGACGCCGAGGGCGGGCGCACCTATCTGCCCTCCGACGACCTCGCGAAGTTCGGGTGCTCGGCCGGCTTCAACGGCCCGACCCCGCCGGAGGGCTCCGACTTCGCGGGCCTCGTGCACTTCGAGGTGCGACGGGCCCGCGCCCTTTTCGCCGAGGGCTACCGGCTGCTCCCCATGCTCGACCGGCGCAGCGGCGCGTGCGTCGCCGCCATGGCCGGCATCTACCGCCGCCTGCTCGACCGCATCGAGCGCGACCCCGAGGCGGTACTGCGCGGCCGGGTCTCGCTGCCCGGGCGCGAGAAGGCGTACGTCGCCGTCCGCGGCCTGTCCGGCCTCGACACCCGGCATGTGACCCGGAGGACCGTCAGGAGGCGCGCCTGATGGACGCGTGCCCAATGGACAAAAGGGTCCAAGGTGATTCCACCGGAGAAAAACGGCACGCAACCCTCCGGGTGGGGACCGCGTCCCTGACTGCAACGGCCTGCCGTGCACGGTTCAACCACGGCGGTCGCGCAGGGGAGGGCGCACGATGAGCGAGGGCACACAGTCCGAGGGGCCGGCCGCCGACGTCCCGGGACGGGGCGGGCGGGACGCCGTCGTGATCGGCGGCGGGCTCGCCGGCATCACCGCGGCGCTCGCACTGGCCGACGCGGGCGTCCGCGTCACCCTGATCGAGGGCAGGCCGAGACTGGGTGGTCTCGCCTTCTCCTTCCAGCGCGGCGAACTGACCGTCGACAACGGACAGCACGTCTACCTGCGCTGCTGCACCGCCTACCGCTGGTTCCTCGACCGCATCGAGGGAACGGCGCTGGCGCCGCTGCAGGATCGTCTCGACGTGCCCGTTCTCGACGTCGACAAGCCCGAGGGGCGGCGCCTTGGACGGCTGCGGCGCGACGCGCTGCCGGTACCGCTGCACCTGGGGCGCAGCCTCGCCACGTATCCGCACCTCTCGCTCGCCGAGCGGGCCAGGGTGGGGCGTGCCGCGCTCGCGCTCAAGGGGCTCGACCTCGCCGATCCGAACCTGGACACGCAGGACTTCGGCAGCTGGCTGACCGCGCGCGGTCAGTCGGCACGTGCCGTCGAGGCCCTGTGGGACCTGGTCGGGGTCGCCACCCTCAACGCGGTCGCGGGCGACTCCTCGCTGGGGCTCGCCGCGATGGTGTTCAAGACCGGTCTGCTGTCCGACCCGGGCGCGGCCGACATCGGATGGGCGCGCGTCCCGCTGGGCGAACTGCATGACCGGCTCGCCCGCAAGGCGCTCGACTCCGCGGGCGTGCGTACCGAGGTCCGTACACGCGTCACCTCCATCTCTACTGACGAGAACGGGCGTTGGACCGTTCAGGTTCCCGGCGAGACCCTCACCGCGGACGCCGTGGTGCTCGCCGTACCCCAGCGCGAGGCGCATGACCTGCTGCCGGACGGTGCGCTCGACGCCCCCGAAAATCTTCTTCGGATCGGCACCGCGCCGATCCTCAACGTCCATGTCGTCTACGACCGCAAGGTGCTCGACAAGCCGTTCTTCGCGGCCCTCGGCACCCCCGTCCAGTGGGTCTTCGACCGCACCGACGCATCCGGGCTGCGCGAGGGCCAGTACCTCGCCCTGTCCCAGTCGGCGGCGCACGACGAGATCGACGAACCGGTCGCCGCGCTGCGCGAGCGCTATCTGCCCGAGTTGGAGCGGTTGCTTCCGGGCACGCGCGGCGCGGAGGTGAAGGACTTCTTCGTGACCAGGGAGCGCACGGCGACGTTCGCTCCGACCCCGGGCGTCGGACGGCTGCGGCCCGGCGCCCGTACGAAAGCCCCCGGCCTCTACCTGGCCGGAGCGTGGACCGCCACCGGGTGGCCCGCGACCATGGAGAGTGCGGTCCGCAGTGGGGTGAGTGCGGCGGACGCCGCGCTCGCCGCCCTGGGCCGGCCCCGCCCGAGCCACCTCTTCGAGTTCGAGGAGGCGGCCTGATGCTCGACCAGCAGGCGGCAGGCGGCCCCCGCACCCCCGGTACCGCAACAAGAGGAGAGACTGTGCCCACTGTGCCCCCGGCCGAGACGGCTGCCGACGCGGTGGACGTGACCGCGCTCCTGGAGCGCGGCCGGACCCTTGCCACACCGGTACTGAAGGCGGCCGTGGACCGCCTGGCCCCTCCCATGGACACCGTTTCCGCCTACCACTTCGGCTGGATCGACGCCGACGGCAACCCCGCGGCCGGCGACGGCGGCAAGGCCGTGCGCCCCGCCCTCGCGGTCCTGTCCGCCGAGGTCACCGGCGCCGCACCCGAGGTCGGCATCCCCGGCGCCGTCGCCGTCGAACTGGTCCACAACTTCTCGCTCCTGCACGACGACCTGATGGATGGCGACGAGCAGCGCCGGCACCGCGACACGGTCTGGAAGGTGCACGGCCCCGCCCAGGCGATCCTGGTCGGCGACGCCCTGTTCGCCCTGGCCAACGAGGTGCTCCTGGAACTCGGCTCGGTCGAGGCCGGCCGCGCCACCCGCCGGCTGACCAGCGCCACCCGCGCCCTGATCGACGGCCAGGCGCAGGACATCTCCTACGAGCACCGCGACCGCGTCAGCGTCGAGGAGTGCCTGGAGATGGAGGGCAACAAGACCGGCGCCCTGCTCGCCTGCGCCTCCTCCATCGGCGCGGTCCTCGGCGGCGCGGACGACCGCACCGCAGACACGCTGGAGAAGTACGGCTACCACCTCGGCCTCGCCTTCCAGGCCGTCGACGACCTCCTCGGCATCTGGGGCGACCCGGTGTCCACCGGCAAGCAGACCTGGAGCGACCTGCGCCAGCGCAAGAAGTCCCTGCCGGTCGTGGCCGCGCTCGCGGCGGGCGGACCCGCCTCCGACCGGCTCGGCGAGATCCTCGCGGCCGACGCCAAGAGCAGCGACTTCGAGAACTTCTCCGAGGAGGAGTTCGCCGCCCGCGCCGCCCTCATCGAGGAGGCGGGCGGCCGCGAGTGGACCGCCGAAGAGGCCCGCCGTCAGCACACCATCGCCATCGAGGCCCTCGACGCCATCGACATGCCCGACCGGGTACGGGCCCAGTTCGCGGCGCTCGCCGACTTCGTCGTCGTACGAAAGAGATGATCACTATCGGTCGAATAACCCTCGCGTAGTCGCCGGCCGGTGCCGAAGGCACCACCAGGGCACCGGCCGACGGCGGACCCACAGCAGCACGACTCGCACGACTGCACGAAGGGGAAGCCATGACAGCGACGACCGACGGAAGCACCGGGGCCCTGCCGCCCCGGGCAGCCTCGGCCAGCGAAACCGACAGCACGAGCCCCGTGGCGACGGGGGTGCACGACGTCGCCGTACGCGCGGTACAACGTTCCACCGACTTCCTGCTCTCCCGGCAGGACGCCGAGGGCTGGTGGAAGGGCGACCTCGAGACCAATGTGACGATGGACGCCGAGGACCTGCTGCTGCGCCAGTTCCTGGGCATCCTCGACGAGACCACCGCGCACGCCGCGGCGCTGTTCATCCGCGGCGAGCAGCGCGAGGACGGCACCTGGGCCAGCTTCTACGGCGGCCCCGGCGAACTCTCCACCACCATCGAGGCGTACGTCGCGCTGCGGCTGGCCGGCGACGAGCCGGACGCCCCTCACATGGCGAAGGCCTCGGCGTGGATCCGCGCGCGGGGCGGGATCGCCGCCTCCCGGGTGTTCACCCGGATCTGGCTCGCGCTGTTCGGCTGGTGGAAGTGGGAGGACCTGCCCGAACTCCCGCCGGAGCTCATCTACTTCCCCAAGTGGGTCCCGCTCAACATCTACGACTTCGGGTGCTGGGCCCGGCAGACCATCGTCCCGCTGACGATCGTCTCCGCGAAGCGGCCGGTGCGGCCCGCGCCCTTCCCGCTCGACGAGCTGCACACCGACCCGGACAACCCCAACCCGCCCAAGCCCCTTGCTCCGGCGGCCAGTTGGGACGGCGCCTTCCAGCGCCTCGACAAGGCGCTGCACCAGCTGCGCAAGGTCGTACCGCGCAGACTGCGCAGGTCGGCGATGAACTCCGCGGCCCGCTGGATCATCGAGCGACAGGAGAACGACGGTTGCTGGGGCGGCATCCAGCCGCCGGCCGTGTACTCGGTGATCGCGCTGTACCTGCTGGGCTACGACCTCGAACACCCCGTGATGCGCGAGGGGTTGGCCTCGTTGGACCGTTTCGCCGTGTGGCGCGAGGACGGCGCCCGGATGATCGAGGCCTGCCAGTCGCCCGTGTGGGACACGTGCCTCGCGACCATCGCGCTGGTCGACGCGGGCGTGCCCGCCGACCACCCGCAGCTCGTCAAGGCCGCCGACTGGATGCTCGGCGAGGAGATCGTCCGGCCCGGCGACTGGGCCGTGAAGCGACCCCAACTGCCGCCCGGTGGCTGGGCGTTCGAGTTCCACAACGACAACTACCCCGACATCGACGACACCGCCGAGGTGGTCCTGGCCCTGCGCCGGGTCAAGCACCACGACCCGGAGCGGGTGGACAGGGCGATCGGGCGCGGGGTGCGCTGGAACCTCGGGATGCAGTCGAAGAACGGGGCCTGGGGCGCCTTCGACGTCGACAACACCAGCCCGTTCCCCAACCGGCTGCCGTTCTGCGACTTCGGCGAGGTCATCGACCCGCCGTCCGCCGACGTCACCGCGCACGTGGTCGAGATGCTCGCGGTCGAGGGCCTCTCGCACGACCCGCGCACCCGGCGCGGCATCGAGTGGCTGCTCGCCGAACAGGAGCCGGACGGCTCGTGGTTCGGGCGCTGGGGCGTCAACTACATCTACGGCACCGGGTCCGTCGTACCCGCCCTGGTCGCGGCCGGATTCCCCGGCGCGCACCCGGCGATCCGGCGGGCCGTGGCCTGGCTGGAGTCCGTCCAGAACGACGACGGAGGCTGGGGCGAGGACCTGCGCTCGTACAAGGACGCCAAGAAGTGGAGCGGCAAGGGCGCCTCCACCGCCTCACAGACCGCGTGGGCGCTGATGGCGCTGCTCGCGGCGGGGGAGCGGGACTCCAAGGCCGTCGAGCGCGGTGTCGAGTGGCTCGCGGCCACCCAGCGCGAGGACGGTTCCTGGGACGAACCGTACTTCACGGGGACCGGCTTCCCCTGGGACTTCTCGATCAACTACCACCTCTACCGGCAGGTGTTCCCGCTCACCGCCCTGGGCCGGTACGTCAACGGCGAGCCCTTCTCCGTGAAGCCTCTCGCCGAGGTCAAGGAGGGCTGATGAGCACTCAGCCCGCCCCGGCCCCCCTGCTGATCGCCTGCGCGCTCGGCATCGAGCACCTCGCCCTGCGCACCGGCGACCGCGGCGGTGCCGGCGGGCCCGTCACCGTGCTCCGCACCGGCATGGGGCCCCGGGCGGCCGAGCGCTCGGTCACCCGGGTCCTCGCCGACCCGGCGCTTCGCGAGGCCGCCGTGCTGGCCACCGGCTTCTGCGCGGGCCTCGCCCCCGGTATGCACCCCGGCGACCTCGTGGTCGCCGAGGAGACCCGGGACCCGGACGGAACCGTTCCGTGCGTGGGAACCGACCTACTCGTCAAGGAGCTGGTACGGGCCGTGCCCGGGCGCACCGTGCACACCGGACCGCTCACCGGCTCCGATCACGTCGTCCGCGGTCAGGAACGGTCGGATCTGCTCGCGACCGGCGCAATCGCGGTCGACATGGAATCCGCGGCGACGCTCCTGAGCGCCGTTCGCGCCGGTGAGCGCCCCGTTGCGGCCGTACGGGTGGTCGTGGACGCTCCTGAACATGAACTCGTCCGGATCGGCACAGTGCGCGGTGGAATATCGGCTTTCCGCGTCCTTCGTTCCGTACTTCCAGCTTTCTTCGAATGGCACCGTAATTTGCTGCTCCCCAGGAGGTGAGCCAGATGGCCATGCCGCTGCGTCAGTCCATCAAGGTCGCTACATACTTGGCCGAACAGAAGCTCCGCAAGCGGGACAAGTTCCCGCTGATCGTGGAGCTGGAACCCCTCTTCGCATGCAACCTGAAGTGCGAGGGCTGCGGCAAGATCCAGCATCCGGCGGGCGTGCTCAAGCAGCGCATGCCGGTCGCGCAGGCCGTCGGGGCGGTGCTCGAGTCCGGTGCTCCGATGGTGTCCATCGCGGGCGGTGAGCCCCTGATGCACCCTCAGATCGACGAGATCGTGCGGCAGTTGGTGGCGAAGAAGAAGTACGTCTTCCTCTGCACCAACGCCATGCTGCTGCGCAAGAAGATGGACAAGTTCAAGCCCTCCCCGTACTTCGCCTTCGCGGTGCACATCGACGGGCTGCGCGAGCGGCACGACGAGTCCGTGGCGAAGGAGGGCGTGTTCGACGAGGCCGTGGAGGCGATCAAGGAGGCCAAGCGGCGCGGCTTCCGGGTCACCACCAACTCGACCTTCTTCAACACCGACACCCCGCAGACCATCATCGAGGTGCTCAACTTCCTCAACGACGACCTCAAGGTCGACGAGATGATGATCTCGCCCGCCTACGCCTACGAGAAGGCCCCCGACCAGGAGCACTTCCTCGGCGTCGAGCAGACCCGCGAGCTGTTCAAGAAGGCCTTCGCGGGCGGCAACCGCCGCAAGTGGCGGCTCAACCACTCGCCGCTCTTCCTGGACTTCCTGGAGGGCAAGGTCGACTTCCCGTGCACGGCCTGGGCGATCCCGAACTACTCGCTCTTCGGCTGGCAGCGCCCCTGCTACCTGATGAGCGACGGGTACGTGCCGACGTACCGCGAACTCATCGAGGAGACCGACTGGGACAAGTACGGCCGCGGCAAGGACCCGCGCTGCGCCAACTGCATGGCGCACTGCGGCTACGAGCCCACCGCCGTCCTCGCCACCATGGGTTCGCTCAAGGAGTCCCTGCGCGCGATGCGCGAGACGGTCTCCGGAAACCGGGAGTGACGTCGTGACCGCCATTCCTCTGGGCCTCCCCGAGGTACCGGCCCGGCCCGTCGCCGAGCGGCGCGTGTCGCGGCGGATCCAGGTCGGGCCGGTGGCGGTCGGGGGCGGGGCACCGGTGTCGGTGCAGTCGATGACGACGACCCGTACGTCGGACATCGGCGCCACGCTCCAGCAGATCGCCGAGCTCACCGCGTCCGGCTGCCAGATCGTGCGCGTGGCCTGCCCGACGCAGGACGACGCGGACGCGCTGGCCACCATCGCCCGCAAGTCCCAGATCCCGGTCATCGCCGACATCCACTTCCAGCCGAAGTACGTGTTCGCGGCGATCGAGGCCGGGTGTGCCGCGGTGCGGGTGAACCCCGGCAACATCAAGAAGTTCGACGACCAGGTGAGGGAGATCGCGCGGGCCGCCAAGGACCACAGCACGCCGATCCGGATCGGGGTCAACGCCGGGTCGCTCGACAAGCGCCTGCTGCAGAAGTACGGCAAGGCGACCCCGGAGGCGCTCGTCGAGAGCGCGCTGTGGGAGGCCTCGCTCTTCGAGGAGCACGACTTCCGGGACATCAAGATCTCGGTGAAGCACAACGACCCGGTCGTGATGATCGAGGCGTACAAGCAGCTCGCCGCCCAGTGCGACTACCCGCTGCACCTCGGCGTGACCGAGGCGGGCCCGGCGTTCCAGGGCACGATCAAGTCGGCGGTGGCCTTCGGGGCGCTGCTCTCGCAGGGCATCGGCGACACGATCCGGGTCTCACTGTCCGCGCCTCCCGCCGAGGAGGTCAAGGTCGGCATCCAGATCCTGGAGTCGCTGAACCTCAGGCAGCGACGCCTGGAGATCGTGTCGTGCCCGTCCTGCGGGCGCGCCCAGGTCGACGTCTACAAGCTGGCCGACGAGGTCACGGCGGGCCTGGACGGCATGGAAGTCCCGTTGCGGGTAGCCGTGATGGGTTGTGTGGTCAACGGTCCCGGCGAGGCGCGGGAGGCGGACCTGGGGGTCGCCTCCGGCAACGGCAAGGGGCAGATCTTCGTCAAGGGCGAGGTCATCAAGACCGTGCCCGAGTCGAAGATCGTGGAGACCCTCATCGAGGAGGCGATGAAGATCGCCGAACAGATGGAGCAGGACGGCGTCGCGTCGGGGGAGCCGGCCGTCACCGTGAGCTGAAACAGCACGGACCGAAGGGGGCCCGAGCGTGACCATTCTGGAGAACATCCGGGGACCACGCGACCTTAAGGCGCTGTCCGAGGCGGAACTCGGTGAACTGTCCGAAGAGATCAGGGAGTTCCTGGTGCACGCGGTGGCCAGGACCGGCGGACACCTCGGGCCCAACCTGGGGGTGGTGGAACTCTCCATCGCCCTCCATCGGGTCTTCGAGTCGCCCGTCGACCGCATCGTCTGGGACACCGGCCATCAGAGCTATGTGCACAAACTGCTGACAGGCCGTCAGGACTTCTCGAAGCTGCGCGGCAAGGGCGGCCTCTCCGGCTACCCGTCGCGCGAGGAGTCCGAGCACGACATCGTCGAGAACAGCCACGCCTCCACGGCGCTCGGCTGGGCCGACGGGCTCGCCAAGGCCCGCCAGGTGCAGGGCGAGAAGGGGCACGTGGTCGCGGTCATCGGCGACGGCGCGCTGACCGGCGGCATGGCCTGGGAGGCGCTGAACAACATCGCCGCCGCCAAGGACCGTCCGCTGATCATCGTCGTCAACGACAACGAGCGCTCGTACGCGCCGACCATCGGCGGTCTCGCCAACCACCTGGCCACCCTGCGCACCACGGACTCGTACGAGAAGGTGCTCGCCTGGGGCAAGGACGTGCTGCTGCGCACGCCGGTCGTCGGCAACACCATCTACGAGTCGCTGCACGGCGCGAAGAAGGGCTTCAAGGACGCGTTCGCCCCGCAGGGCATGTTCGAGGACCTGGGCCTGAAGTACGTCGGTCCGATCGACGGGCACGACGTCGGGGCCGTCGAGTCCGCGCTGCGCCGCGCGAAACGTTTCCACGGCCCGGTGCTGGTCCACTGCCTCACGGAGAAGGGCCGCGGCTACGAGCCCGCCCTCGCCCACGAGGAGGACCACTTCCACACCGTCGGCGTGATGGACCCGCTCACCTGCGAGCCCCTCGCGCCCTCCAACGGGCCTTCCTGGACCTCGGTGTTCGGCGACGAGATCACCGCGATCGGGGAGGAGCGGGAGGACGTCGTGGCGATCACGGCGGCCATGCTGCACCCGGTGGGGCTCGGCAAGTTCGCGGCGCGGTTCCCGGACCGGGTGTGGGACGTGGGCATCGCCGAGCAGCACGCGGCGGTGAGCGCGGCCGGCCTCGCGACCGGCGGGCTGCACCCGGTCGTCGCCGTCTACGCCACCTTCCTCAACCGTGCCTTCGACCAGCTCCTCATGGACGTGGCCCTGCACCGCTGCGGTGTGACCTTCGTCCTGGACCGGGCCGGCGTCACGGGCGTCGACGGGCCCTCCCACAACGGCATGTGGGACATGTCCATCCTCCAGGTCGTACCGGGGCTCAGGATCGCCGCCCCGCGCGACGCCGACCAGCTGCGGGCGCAACTGCGCGAGGCCGTCGCCGTCGACGACGCGCCGACGCTGGTCCGCTTCCCGAAGGAGTCGGTCGGGCCCGAGATCCCGGCGATCGACCGGGTCGGCGGCCTCGACGTCCTGCACCGCGGCCCGGACACGCCCGAGGTGCTGCTCGTCGCCGTCGGCGTGATGGCGCCCGTCTGCCTGCAGGCCGCCGAACTGCTGGAGGCCCGCGGGATCTCCTGCACGGTCGTCGACCCCCGCTGGGTCAAGCCCGTCGACCCGGCGCTCCCGGGCCTCGCCGCCGAACACCGGCTGGTGGCCGTCGTCGAGGACAACAGCCGCGCGGCCGGCGTGGGCGCCGCGGTGGCGCTGGCGCTCGGGGACGCCGAAGTCGACGTACCCGTACGGCGGTTCGGCATCCCGGAGCAGTTCCTCGCGCACGCCAAGCGCGGCGAGGTGCTGGCCGACATCGGGCTCACGCCCGTCGAGGTCGCCGGGCGGATCAGCGCGAGCCTCGCGGTCAAGGAGGCCGAGGACACCCTGGCCGTCAAGGAACAGCTGGACGGCACAGTCAAGGAGAAGGCTGAATGACCAAGGAGTTCGACCTCGGCGCACTCTTGGCCGAGCGCGGAGCCGAGCGCTACGAGCTGCACGGGAAGTACCTGAACCACCAACTCCCGCGCATGCTCCACACCATCGGCTTCGACAAGGTCTACGAGCGCGCCGAGGGCGCCCACTTCTGGGACGCGGACGGCAACGACTACCTGGACATGCTCGCCGGGTTCGGGGTGATGGGCCTGGGCCGCCATCACCCGGTCGTCCGCAAGGCGCTGCACGACGTCCTCGACGCCCAGCTCGCCGACCTCACCCGCTTCGACTGCCAGCCGCTGCCCGGACTGCTGGCCGAGAAGCTGCTGACGTACAGCCCGCACCTGGACCGCGTGTTCTTCGGCAACAGCGGCACGGAGGCCGTGGAGACCGCGCTGAAGTTCGCCCGGTACGCCACCGGCAAGCCCCGGATCCTCTACTGCGACCACGCCTTCCACGGCCTGACCACCGGCTCCCTGTCGGTCAACGGCGAGGACGGCTTCCGCGACGGCTTCGCCCCGCTGCTGCCCGACACGGCCGTACCGCTCGGCGATCTCGACGCCCTGGCAAGGGAGTTGAAGAAGGGCGACGTCGCCGCCCTGATCGTCGAGCCGATCCAGGGCAAGGGCGTGCACGAGGCACCTCCCGGCTATCTGCGCGCGGCCCAGGAACTCCTGCGCAGGCACAAGGCGCTGCTCATCGCCGACGAGGTGCAGACGGGCCTCGGCCGGACCGGCGACTTCTACGCCTACCAGCACGAGGACGGCGTCGAGCCGGACCTGGTGTGCGTGGCGAAGGCGCTGTCGGGCGGCTATGTCCCGGTCGGGGCCACGCTGGGCAAGGACTGGATCTTCAAGAAGGTCTACTCGTCCATGGACCGGGTGCTGGTCCACTCGGCGAGCTTCGGATCCAACGCCCAGGCCATGGCGGCGGGCCTCGCCGTGCTGTCCGTCATGGAGAACGAGCAGATCGTCGCGGGCGCCCGTGCTACCGGGGAGCAGTTGAAGTCCCGGCTCGCCGCGCTGATCGACAAGTACGAGCTGCTCGCCGACGTCCGCGGGCGCGGCCTGATGATCGGCATCGAGTTCGGCAGGCCCAAGTCGCTGAAGCTGCGCAGCCGTTGGACCATGCTGCAGGCCGCGCGCAAGGGCCTGTTCGCGCAGATGGTCGTCGTACCGCTGCTGCAGCGGCACCGGATCCTCACCCAGGTCTCCGGGGACCACCTGGAGGTGATCAAGCTGATTCCGCCGCTGATCGTCGGCGAGCAGGACGTGGACCGGTTCGTGGACGCGTTCACGGCCGTGATGGACGACGCGCACAGCGGTGGCGGGCTGATGTGGGACTTCAGCAAGACGCTGGTGAAGCAGGCGGTCGCCAACCGGTAGGGCCTGCGATCCGGGCTTTTGCCTCTGAGGCAAGAAATTTGCCGCTGAGGCAAAGTCCCGGCTGAATGGAGGCATGAGCTCTTCGGAAGCCGAAGCGGAGCTGCCCGCCGTCGCGCCCCAGCTGCGCGCCCTGCGCCGCCGTGCCTCCCTCACCCTGGAGGCCGCGGCAGGCGCCGCCGGGCTGTCACCGGCCCATCTCTCCCGGCTGGAGACCGGGCAGCGCCAGCCCTCGCTGCCGATGCTGCTCGCGCTCGCCCGTATCTACGGTACGACGGTCTCGGAGCTGCTCGGCGAGACGGTCGCCGACCGGGACGCGATCGTGCGCGCGGCCGACATGGAGCCGACGGCGGCGGGCGGCTGGACCTACTTCCAGGCCGGGGCGCCCGGCCGCGGGATGCAGGCCCTGCGCGTCCAGGTGCCGCACGGCTCCCAGGGCGACATCGTGCGCGTGCACCCCGGCGAGGAGTGGCTGTACGTGCTGCGCGGACGGATGCGGCTGCGGCTCGGCGACACCACGCACCGGCTCGGTCCGGGCGACAGCGCGCACTTCGACTCGCTGACCCCGCACCGCATCGCCGCCCAGGATCCCGACGGCGTCGAGCTCCTGTTCGTCCACACCCTGCTGCAGAGCCCCACGGCCACGCTGTGCCTGGGCCCGATCACCGGAGACACGCCATGAGCGAACGGAACATGGAGGAGAAGTTCCCCCGCGCCCTCTGGGTGCGCCTGATCGTCTACATCGCCGTCGGACACCTCTTCGCGGCCTTCATCTACCTGCTGTTCGCGGTGGGCGCCAAGTAGCCGGTACGACGGCAGGGGCCCCGGTACTCGACGAGTACCGGGGCCCCTGCCGCGTACTACCTGCGTACTGCTTGCGTACTACTTGTGGGCCTTGAAGCCGCAGTCCTTGACGTCGATCCGGACGACCTGGGGGTCGTGGTCGCTCGCCTGGTCGGCGAACTCGGAGTTGATGTGGACGACGTCGTAGTCGTAGTGGGTGATGGAGGGGCTGGTCAGGATGTGGTCCAGGGTCTGGCTGTTGCCGTCGTAGACGTAGCTGTAGCGCTCGGCGGCCGGGAGGGTGGTGATGAGGTCCGTGAGGACGTCGCCGTTGTCCGTGAGGGTCTTGACCGCGTCCGAGAACTCGTAGTCGTTCAGGTCGCCGAGGGCCACGATCTGGGCCTTGGGGTCGGCGTCCAGGAGGCTGTCGACGAAGGCGTTCTCCTCCTCGGCCTGCAGCTTGCGCTGCGTCTCCGAGGAGCGGGTCGGCTCCTGGTAGCGGCCGTGCATGGGCTGGTCGCCGCCCTTGGAGTTGAAGTGGTTGGCGATCACGAAGACCGTCTTGCCCTGGAACCGGAACTCGCCGACCAGCGGCTTGCGGCTGCTGCTCCAGGCGGTGCTGGTGGGGTCGATGCGGCCCGGGGAGGCGGACAGGTGGGCCGCGCCCTTGCGGTCCTTGACCACCGACACGGCCGTGGTGGAGGCGTCACCGGTGGAGGCGCGGTCCACGAAGGAGACGCGCTGGGGGTTGAACAGGAAGACCTGGCGGATGTTGCCGCCGGGCTCGCCGCCGTCCTCGTCGTTGACCGGGTTGATGTACCGCCACGAGTACCTCGGGCCGCCGGCCGCCACGATGGCGTCGGTGAACTTCGTCAGCGTCGCCTCGGAGGAGACCGTGCCGTCGTCGGTGGCGCCGTTGTCGTCCTGGATCTCCTCCAGGGTGACGATGTCGGGCTTCGACAGGTTGGTGACGATGCCCTTGGCGAGCCGGGCGAACTTGTCGTCGCTGTCGGTCGGGTCGAGGTTCTCGACGTTGTACGTGGCCAGCGCCAGCTCGTCGCCCTTCTGCCGGCGCGTCACCTCCTGCTTGAGGCCGTTGTCGACGGCCGTGCCGGTGGTGGCGGCGGTCGGCGCGAGCAGGTAGCCGCCGAAGTCGGAGTAGTCGACCGGGCCCGTGGTGGTGCCGGACAGCTCGTCACCGACGTTGAGGACCGGCGTGGTGCCGTCGGCCGAGACGATCTCGATACGGCCGGTGTTCTGCTGGTCGTAGCCGCCGTAGATGGTGCCGCCGCGCTTGGTGGGGTTCTCGCCGGGCTTGGCGGTGACGAACATCTCGCCGTAGCTGTTGGTCGGGCCGGTCACGCGGGCGTCGGTGACCGAGGCGCGCATGCCCTCGATGGACTCGTAGAAGTCCTGCGAGTACTCGGTCGGCTGGAGGGTCAGGCCCTCGATGCTGCCGCCGTTGTTCGTCGGGGTGTACGCGTCCGGGATGGTGGAGTCGTTCAGGGCGACCGCGTCCGGGAGCGCGTTGCCGCTGGACAGTGTGGTGGAGACCGGGCTGCCGAGTTCGGTGACCGACTGGGCGGTGGAGGACGGGTAGTACTCCGAGACCTTGCCGCTGACCAGCACCGAGTCGCCGACGGAGACGGTGGGGGTGGCGGAGCCGGTGTAGACGAACAGGCCCTCGCTGGTGGCGGGGTCGGAGTCCGGGTTCGGGTCCTGGATCCAGTAGCCCTTGCTGCCGGTGGTGCGGACGGCGGTGACGATGCCCGGGACGCCCACGACGCTCTGGCCCTTGAGGGGGGAGATACGGGTGGTGCCCTGGATGTCGTGGATCCGGAAGGGGCCGGGAGCCGTCGGGCCGCCCGTACCGCCGCCGCTGCCGCCGCTCGCGGTGTCGCCCGCGCTGTTGGTCGGGGTGGGCGTCCCGGCCGTGAAGTCCGCCGAGTTGTCGTCTGTGTCGGCGAGCGAGGCGGCCCGGGACACGGAGGTGGTGTTGCTCGCCGTCGGCGCGGCGGTGGCCTCGCGGACGACGGCGGTGCCGTAGCCGAGGAGGTCCACGACATTGGCGTCGCCGGTGCAGTCGGCGACGGTCTTGCAGGTCAGGGCCGTGGTGCTCTTGACCAGGGCCACGGTGCCGCTGCCCGCGGCCATCGCGATGCTGCCACTGGCGTCCGCGGTCGGCAGCGCGGTCGTGCCGCCGGCGCCGGCGGCCTCGGAGATCAGGTAGTCACCGCCGGCCGGGAGCGACCCGGTGAGGGGGGTGACCTGCCACAGCGAGCTCGCGGAGGCGGCGGCCGGCAGGTACTGCAGGCTGTAGCCGTCCAACGGGAAGGCCGCCGTCGAGCGGTTGGCGAGCTCCACGAAGTCGTTCGTGAGCGTCGCCCCGGAGTTGCCTCCGCCGCCGTACGCCTCCGAGATGACGGCGTTCGCCGACGGGGTGGCGAACGCGGCGGGCAGCGGTGCCACGATGACGGCCGCGGTGGCGGTGGCGGCTATGAACGCGGCGCTTGCCACGCGCGATGCGCTGGGTCTGTGAATCTGCACGAGGGTTGACTCCTTCAACGTCCGCCGGAGAAACGGCACATGAGGTGCTGACGACCGGTGGGATCCATGCGATCGGCTGAGGTTACGCGCGTAGAAAATGGCGTGACAAGGGGCGTGCGGTTAAATCTGTGGGTCCAGCAGGTATGTGAGCGTCCGTCAGCCGCGCCACATGACGGGACCGGCCCCGCCGCGGCATCCTCTCCGCGGCGGGGCCGGTCCCGTTTGCTCCCGGCCGAACGCGCCCTAGTCGAGCAGCCGTTCCCGCAGCCGCTCGCGCATCTCGGGCGTGACCCCCAGTCCCTGCGCCAGATAGGTGTCCACGCCGCCCCATGTCTCCTCGATGGTGTCGAAGGCCGCTGTCAGGTACTCGGCGCGGGCCTCGAACAGGGGGCTGAGGAGCTCCATCACCTCGGGGGAGTAGTCCGCGGGGGAGGAGCCGCTGCGGCGCACCTTGTAGCGGCGGTGCTTGGCGTTGGACTCCAGGTAGTCGGCGACGATCGCCTCGCGCTCCACATCCAGGGCGAGCAGCGTCACAGCTATGGACAGCCCCGCGCGGTCCTTGCCCGCCGCACAGTGCATCAGCGCCGGCACGCTGTCCTCGGCCAGCGAGCGCAGTACGCGCGCGTGCTCGCCGGTGCGCTGCTTGATGATCGTGCGGTACGAGACGATCATCCGGTTGGCGGCCTTGCCGTCGCCGAGGATCTCCCGCAGCTGCTCGATCTCGCCGTCCCTGACCATCTTCCAGAACCCGGCCCCGTCCGCCGGGTCCGTCAGCGGCAGGTTCACATTGCGCACCCCCGGCAGCTCGACGTCCGGGCCCTCCAGCTTCTGGTCCGCCGCGTTGCGGAAGTCGAAGATCGTGTGCAGACCCAGGGAGGAGAGGAACTCCGCGTCCTCCTCCGTCGCGTGCGCGAGGTGGCCGCTGCGGAACAGCACTCCGTACCGCACCCGCCGTCCGTCCACCGTCGGCAGCCCACCCACGTCACGGAAATTGCGGACACCGGACAGCTCGGGCTCGGTCGAGGGGATCTGCTGCGTCACGGGGGCTCCTCCCACTCGCCCGCCGTCGCGGCTCGCCGACGGGCACCTTCCCGACGATACGACATGGGTTCCTGAGGCAATGAGTTGTCCACAGGCGTTGCAGTCCGACCCGCGGCCCTTGATGATGTTGCCGATTGATCGCACCTGTTCGAATGTGTGGGGGCTTGATGCTGGAGATCTCCGACCGCGGCCGTACCTGGGTTCTCTCCGGGCCGACCAGCAGTTACGCCGTCCACCTCACCGAGGGTGACGAGCTGCTGCATCTGCACTGGGGGCCGCGGATCGCGCTCGCCGACGCCGAGGCGCTCGCCGAGCGTCCACTGCCCGTCTACCGGCCCTTCGAGTCGCAGCTCGACGGCCACGAGGAGTACCCGGTCGAGGGCGGCCCCCGCTTCGCCCGCCCCGCCCTGTCCGTGCGCACCGATGAGCGCCGCGGCACCGAGTGGACCTTCGAGGCCTACGAGGCGGAGGGCGACCACCTGCGGCTGCGCTTCCGGGACGGCGGCCTGGCCGTCACGCTGCACTACCGGATGCGCCACGACGTCGTGGAGCGCTGGGTCGAGCTGGGCAACGAAGGGCCCGCCCTGGAGCTGCTGCGGGCCGACTCCGCCACCTGGACCCTGCCCGACCGCGAGGACTGGCGCCTGTCCCAGCTGCACGGCCGCTGGGCCGCCGAGTCCCTGCTCACCGCCGCGCCGCTCACCTACGGCGAGAAGATCATCGGCAGCCGCCGCGGCCACACCGGACACCAGCACCTGCCCTGGGTCGCCCTCGACACCGACGCCACCGAGGAGCGCGGCGAGGTCTACGGCTGCGCGCTCGGCTGGTCCGGCTCCTGGCGCATCGCGGTGGCGCAACTCCCGGACGCGCGCGTGCAGATCACCGGCGGTGCCGGCTACGACGACTCCGGGCTGCTGAGGCTGGAGTCGGGGGAGTCGTACACCACCCCCGTCTTCGCCGGCCTGTGGAGCGACGGCGGCTTCGGCGGTGCGAGCCGGGCCTGGCACGCGTACCAGCGCGCGTACGTGATCCCGGACGCCGAGCAGGACCGCCCGGTGCTGTTCAACTCCTGGGAGGCCACCGAGTTCGACATCTCCGAGGAGCAGCAGGGCACGCTCGCCCGGCGGGCCGCGGCGATCGGCGTCGAGCTCTTCGTCGTCGACGACGGCTGGTTCGGCGAGCGCACCAGCGACCGCGCCGGGCTCGGCGACTGGACGCCCAACCCCGACCGCTTCCCCAAGGGCCTCGCACCGCTCGCCGACTACGTGCACGCGCTCGGCATGCAGTTCGGCATCTGGGTCGAGCCCGAAATGGTCAATCCGGACAGCGAGCTCTACCGCGCCCACCCCGACTGGGCGCAGTTCCAACCGGGACGAAAGCGGATGGAATTCCGCAATCAGCTCGTCCTCAACCTCGCCCGCGAGGACGTCCAGGAGTACCTCTGGGAGCGCCTCGACACACTCCTGACCAGCGCCCCGATCGACTACGTCAAGTGGGACTTCAACCGCTGCTTCACCGACGCCGGCTGGCCCGGCGAGGCCTATCCGCAGCGCCTGTGGGTCGACCATGTGCGCGCCTTTTACGCCCTGTTGGACCGCCTGCGGGCCGCCCACCCCGGCGTCGCCTTCGAGTCCTGCTCGGGCGGCGGCGGCCGGATCGACCTCGGCGTCATGAGCCGTACCGACCAGGTGTGGACCTCCGACAACACCGACCCGCTGGACCGGCTCGCCATCCAGCACGGCTTCAGCCAGATCCACCCCGCGCGCGTGATGGCCGCCTGGGTCACCGACAGCCCCAACACCCAGCTCAACGGCCGGATCAGCTCGCTGCGCTTCCGCTTCGTGAGCTCCATGGCCGGTGTGCTCGGGGTCGGCGGCGACCTCACCCAGTGGACCGAGGAGGAGCTCGCCGAGGCCGGTGAGTGGGTTGCCCTCTACAAGGAGATCCGCCCGCTCGTGCAGCACGGCGACCTCTACCGGCTGCGCCCGCCGACGGGCGGCCTGAGCGCGGTCCAGTACGTGCGCGGCGACGAGACGGTCGTCCTCGCCTGGCTCCAGGCGCAGAGTTACGGCGAACCCGTACCGGCGCTGCGACTGCGGGGCCTCGACCCCACAGCCTCGTACGAATGCCGTGAAACGGGCGAAGTTCACAGGGGTGCCGTATTGCTGCATCACGGACTGTGGACCGGACTGCGCGGCGACCTTGATGCGGCAGTCCTCCGCCTGCGCCGCATCTGAGCCTTCTGTCCGAATTGGCGTCTTCATTCCAACTCGCTCTGGAATAAGGAAAGCTGGAGCAGTGTCACGTGAGGAGCGTCATATCCGTGACGGTGCGTGCCCCGTCATGTTCACGTAATTCAGGTGCTTTTCAAGGGACTTTGGTCTCGGCGACTGCTTCCTGATTCACGGAGTGTGACGGGGAATTCCGGAAAGGGATCAAGGGAATCGCATTCACAGGGAACCGTCACTTGTCCCTTTGCGTCTTGGTCGCTTACGTTCCACACCAATCCGGACGGACGCCCAATCCTGCCGCCGCCCGGTGTCCGCACAACTCACCCGTGAACGGCAGGAGCGGGGGACCCACAGGTACAACCGCCTGGACCGGTCTCCGGAACAGGCTTGGGGTAAAGCCGCGCCGAAACGCGCGGCCGGACATCTCCAGTCCGCACCCGACAGCTCACCTCGCAGGCGCCGGAGAGGAATTCGCCATGCCCGCGAAGGGTAAGCACCGCCGCCCGAAGTCCCCGCGTCTTTCCCGCTCGATCGCCGTCGCCGGAACCGGTGGCGCCGCTCTCGCCCTCCCGCTCATGGGGGCCACCGGCGCCCATGCGGCCACCACGCAGTCCGCTTCCCAGTCGGTTTCCGAAAAGGCCGTCCAGTCCCTTCCGGTGACCCAGAAGAAGGCCGCCGAGAAGAAGAGCGCCGCCGACAACGCGGGTGCGCGCACCTATTCGGTGCGGGTCGGCGACTATCTCTCGAAGATCGCCGACGAGCAGAACGTCACCGGCGGCTGGAAGAAGCTCTACGCCGACAACCGCCAGGCCGTCGGCGACGACCCGTCGCTGATCCACCCCGGCCTGAAGCTCACCATCGGCAAGCAGGCCGCGACGAGCACCACCAAGTCCTCGTCCTCGGCCTCGTCCTCCTCCTCGGCCAAGTCGCAGTCGTCCTCCGCCAAGACGTCCGCCACCCGGACCGCCGAGACCACCAGCACCGCCACCGGCTTCACCCTCCCGGTCTCCGGCGGCACCATCGGCACCGGCTACCACGTGGCCGGCAGCATGTGGTCCAGCGGCTACCACACCGGCGTCGACTTCGTCGTCCCGACCGGCACCTCCCTCAAGGCCGTGGGCGCGGGCACGGTCGTCTCCGCGGGCTGGGGCGGCGCCTACGGCAACCAGGTCGTCATCAAGCTCGCCGACGGCTACTACGCCCAGTACGGCCACCTCTCCCAGCTCTCCGTCTCGGCCGGCCAGACCGTGACCGAGGGCCAGCAGATCGGCCTCTCCGGCGCGACCGGCAACGTCACCGGCCCGCACCTGCACTTCGAGATCCGCACCACGCCGGACTACGGCTCCGACGTGGACCCCGTGGCCTACCTCCGCTCGAAGGGCGTCGCCGTCGGCTGACCCCCGCCGACCCGACCGCCCGACACGCCGCCGAAGGCCGGACCCCGATCCCCGGGTCCGGCCTTCGGTGTGTCCGGCTCCGTCTGTTCGGGTTGCGGTGTTGCGGTCGTGTGGCGGGAGGGGCGGGGGTGTCGACAGGGAGGGGGCGCCGGCGGCACAGTGAACCCCGTTGCCCTGCAAGCGCTTTCTGCATCCGAAGGAGCCCCGCCTGTGACGACCACCCGCAGAGCATTCGGAGCCCTCGCCGCAGGCGCCGCCCTGGCCGCCCTCGCCCCTGCGCAAGGCGCGAGCGCCGCGCCCCGCCGGCGTCTCCTCGCCCACGACGACTTCCGGCGCGGCCTCGGCAAATGGGCCGTAGAACTGGAGAACGGCGGAACGGTCACCGCCTCGCGCGGGACGCTGGAGGTGGACGTACCCGCCGGCGCCACGGTCTGGTTCAGGCGGCGCCTCGACGGGCCGTACGCCATCGAGTACACCGCCACGGCCGTCTCCGAAGGCGGGGTCAACGACCGTGTGTCCGACCTCAACAACTTCTGGAACGCCACCGACGTCCGCTCCCCGGACGACATCTTCGCCACGCGGCGCGGCGGAGCACTGGCCGAGTACGACTACCTCCGCACGTACTACGTCGGCTACGGCGCCAACACCAACACCACGACCCGGCTGCGCCGTTACGTCGGCGAGGCCGGGGTCCGGCCGCTGATCTACGACTACACCGAGCCGCTGCTCGTCGCGAACGAGCCCAACCGGGTCCGGATCGTGTCCGACGGGTCGGCGGTCCGCTGGCGGAACAACGGGCGGCTCGTCTTCGACTACGACGACCAGGACCCGTACACAAGCGGGCATTTCGCCTTCCGGACGACCTGGAGTCATTTCCGGATCAGCGACTTCAGGGTCTGGCGGTTGACCCTTCAACAGCCCTGATCGGAAGGTTATTCCTGGCTTGGGGAGATCTTTAGAAGTGGCTTATCTCACCGCCCGTCAACCCCTTCTTACGGTCGCGTAGGTCACATTCGAAGGTGAATCATGAACAGCGTGGCAGACGATTCGAAGAGTGACAGCAGATCCGTGATCGGGTCGTACGTTGCGGTGGGGGACAGCTTCACCGAGGGCGTCGGCGACCCCGGCCCCGACGGGGCGTTCGTCGGCTGGGCCGACCGGTTCGCGGTGCTGCTCGCGGACCGCAGGCCCGAGGGCGACTTCGGCTACACCAACCTCGCCGTGCGCGGCAAACTGCTCGACCAGATCGTGGCGGACCAGGTTCCGAAGGCTCTTGAGCTGGCGCCGGACCTGGTCTCCTTCTGTGCGGGCGGTAACGACATCATCCGGCCCGGCACCGACCCCGACGAGGTCGCCGAGCGCTTCGAGCGGGCCGTCGTACGGCTCACCGAGGCCGTCGGCACCGTCATGGTGACGACCGGGTTCGACACCCGTGGCGTGCCCGTGCTCAAGCATCTGCGCGGCAAGATCGCCACGTACAACGGGCACGTCCGGGCCATCGCCGACCGGTACGGCTGCCCCGTACTCGACCTGTGGTCCCTGAAGACCGTCCAGGACCGCCGGGCCTGGGACGGCGACCGGCTGCACCTGTCTCCCGAGGGGCACACGCGCGTGGCGCTGCGCGCGGGGCAGGTCCTCGGCCTGGAGGTCCCGGCCGACCCCGACCAGCCCTGGCCGCCGCTCCCGCCGCGCGGCACCCTCGACGTCCGGCGGGACGACGTGCACTGGGCGCGCGAGTACCTGGTGCCGTGGATCGGACGGCGCCTGCGCGGCGAGTCCTCGGGCGACCACGTCACGGCGAAGGGCGCGCTGTCACCGGAGGACATCAAGAGCCGGATCGCCAGGGTGGCTTGAGCTTTCGACGGCGTGAGCCTCAGTGACGTGAGCCCCGGTGACGTGAGAGCGGAGCCGGGGCTCACCGCTCCGACGCGGTCAACGCCTCCCGCTCCAGCCCCAGTTCACGGGCCAGCGCCTCGTCCACCCACTCCTGCGCCCGCGACCGCGACACCGCGCCGGTGTACGAGGTCAGCTGGACGGCGAGTCCGTCCAACAGGGCCGTCAGGCGCAGGGCCGTGCCGGTCGGGTCCGGGCAGCGGAACTCGTCCGCCGCCACGCCTTCAGCGATGACCTCGGCGAGCGCCGCCTTCCACTGCCGGTCGAGGTCCCGGGTGACCTCCTGCAGGGCGGGCTCGCGCAGCGCCGCCGCCCAGCCCTCGATCCACAGCCGCCAGCCCTTGGCCTGCCCGGTCGGCGCGTACCAGCGCACCGCCGAACGCAGCCGCCGCAGCGCCGTCGTACGGCGTCCGAGCAGCTTGCGCAGATGGGCGAGGTCGTCCTCGGCGGCATAGGCGAACGCGGCGGCGACCAGCTTCTCCTTCGTCGAGAAGTGGTACAGCACCAGCGCGTTGCTCACCCCGAGCGCCGAGGCCACGTCGGCGATCCTGACCGCCGCCACGCCCCGCGCCTCGATCTGCTCGATGGCGGCCCGCAGCAACTCCTCACGCCGCTCCGCCACGCTCAACCGCACTCTCGCCACGCCGCCACCCTATTGCGTAGCCGCCGGTGGTGCCGGTCGAGGCCCCCATATGACCGGTTCCGGACCGGGTGCGGACCGGGCGCAGACCTCTTGACACTGCCGTGTGGCCGAGGCCACACTCCCCGCACTACTGACTGTTCGTTCAGTCAGTAGCAGTCGTCGGCCGTCGCCGGCCTTCGTCAGCAGACGTCCGCCAGTAGGAGTCCGCCCGTGACCCACGCACCCGCCACATCCGTCCCCCAGCAGGAACCCGACGGCCCCGACCTCTCCGCGGGCTGGGGCGAGCAGCGCACCCTGCTCCGCAAGGACCTGCGCCGGCGCACCTGCTCGATGGCCCGTTCTTCCTGATCTGCACGCTCGTCGGCCTCGACACCATCGGCTCGGTCGCCGCCCAGGGCCCGCAGGGCCTGACCTGGATGGCGATCCTGGCGCTCGCCTTCTTCCTGCCGTACGGACTGCTGGTCGCCGAACTCGGCGCCGCCTTCCCGGTCCAGGGCGGCCCGTACGTCTGGACCCGGCTGGCCTTCGGCCGCCTCACCGCCGGCGTCAACCAGCTCCTCTACTGGATCTCCAACCCGGTCTGGGTGGGCGGCAGCCTGTGCATCATCGCGCTGACGACCTGGGAGGAGTTCTTCACGCCGCTGCCCGGCGCGTGGAAGTACGCGGCCGGGCTGGTCTTCATCTGGGGCGGTGCGCTGGCCGTCGTCCAGTCGGTCCGCATCGGCAAGTGGGTGCCCATCGCCGGAGCCGTCGCCCGGATCGTGCTGCTCGGATTCTTCCTCGTCTCGGTCGTCGTCTACGCGATACGCAACGGCGTCCACACCCTCCCCGCCGGCGACTTCGCCCCGACGTACGCGGGCTTCGTGGCCCTGGTCCCCGTCCTGATCTTCAACTACGTCGGCTTCGAACTCCCCAGCTCCGCCGCCGAGGAGATGCGCAACCCACGCCGCGACATCCCCCTCTCCATCCTCCGCTCCGGCCTCGCCGCCCTGCTCCTGTACGGCGGCCCCATCCTCGGCATCCTGTTCGTGCTGCCGGGCGACCGGATCGGCAGCCTGGGCGGCTTCATCGACGCCTGCAAGGCCGTCTTCACGGTGTACGGCGGCTCGATCGCGGCCGACGGCACGGTCATGCTCACCGGCTTCGGCGCGGTGTGCGGCGGCATCGCGGCGGCCGGGCTCATCATCGGCCTGCTGACGTCCGGCGTCACCTGGGCGATGGGCGCCCACCGCGCCCAGGCGGTGGCCTGCGCGGACGGCGCGGGACCGGCCTGGCTGGGCCGCATCTCCGAGAAGCACGGCACCCCGGTCCGGGTGAACCTGCTCTCCGCCGTCCTCGCCTCCGCGCTGTTCGTCATCGCGCTCAACCTCACCGGCGGCGACGGCGAGAAGTACTTCGCGGCGGGCCTCGGCCTGACCATCTGCACGACGTTCATCTCGTACGTCATCACGTTCCCGAGCCTGGCCGTGCTGCGCCGCCGCCATCCGGACGTACCCAGGCCGTACGCCGTCCCCGGCGGCCTGCTGGGCGCCCGCCTGGTCAGCGGGCTGGCCACCGTCTTCGTCGCCTTCACCGTCGTCGTACTGATCTGGCCCGGCTTCGGGGTCGGCTGGTTCGGGACGGCGGGCAGCGCGGCGGACTCGCTGCCCGAGTCGTTCGCCGGGCAGCGACTCCAGTACACGCTGAGCCAGGTGGTGCCGCTCGTGGCCTTCGTGGTGCTGGGGCTCGTCTTCTACGCACTCGGGGCGCGGACGCGCCGGGAGAAGGGATAGCGGGGCCGGAGTCAGTCCGGGAACTGGTAGTCGAACCGGATGCGGCCGGCCTGGTCCAGCACCAGGAAGTCCCGGCCGCCTCCGGTCACTTGGCCTTCCTCCCGCTGGAAGGCCTCCCAGCGGAACGTGACCACGTCCCGCACCTGCCGGGGCGTCTCCTGGAGGCGGAAGACGAACGTTCCCGGCGCGACGAACTCCTCGTACGCGCGCGTCACGCGCGCGTGCAGCTCGTCGTGCCCCCTGGCCTCCAGTGCGGCGGTGGTGAAACCGAGGGCCACCGCCTGATCGTGCATCTGCTGGGGCGGCAGCAGGATGTGCTCACCGTCCTGAGCCCACAGGTCGAGCACGGTTTTGCGGCGACTCTCCGGGTCGGGGTCGTTCCACATGTTGATGTAGCGGTCGGCAAGGTCCTGCGCGTCGACGGCGGGCATGGTGCTCCTCCTGTGCGATGAGCTGTGTATGCCCCCGACTCTCGTGCCGCCGGTCCCCGGTCTCAATTCCCGGCAGGGTATGACGCGTTCGGGTCCCGCAGGACGGCGTGCGCGTCCAGGGCGAGCGCGCCGCCTGGGTGCACCAGGAGCGGATTGACCTCCAGGTCGGCGAGTTCCGGATGCTCGGCGGCGGCGCGGGCCACGGCGCACACGGCGGCCGCCGCAGCGTCCAGATGGACGGGCGGAGCGCCGCGCCAGCCCGTCAGCAGGGGCGCGTGCCGCAGTCCGAGCAGCAGGGCACGCGCGCGTGCGTGCGTCAGCGGGGCCAGCGCGAGGGCCGTGTCGGCGAGGAGCTCCGCGGTGACACCGCCGAGCCCCACGAGGGCGACCGGGCCGAAGGAGGGGTCACGGCGGACGCCGACGATGAGTTCATGGGCGTACGGCGGTGTCGCCATGGCCTCCACGGCATAGCGCCCGGCACCGGTGGCCGCGCGCATCCGACGGAAGGCGGCACGCAGGGCCTCCTCGTCGGCGAGACCCAGGGCCACCCCGCCGGCCTCCGTCTTGTGGGCGAGGCCCATCGCCTTGAGGACCAGGGGGTGGCCGACGCGGTGCGCGGCTTCGACGGCCTGATCCGCGTCGGTCACGAACTCGGCGGCGGGGAAGGCGAGTCCGTAGGAGGCGAGGAGTTCGCGGACGGTCTCGTAGCCGCCGTCGCGGATGCGGTACGGGGCGGTCGGCGCCGTCGGTGGGGTGTGCGGGGGCGTGCCGGTGAGCCGTGCGGCCGAGGTGAGCGCCGTCGCGGCCTGTTCGATGCGCTCGTAGACCGGGATGCCGCGCTCGCGCAGGACAGCGAGGGAGGGTGTGTCGCGGGCCATGGTGTGCACGACGAGCCTGCGGCCGGAGGCGTGGGCGGCGTCGGCGAGCAGGACGGCGACCTCGCACTCGCGCGCGGACTGGGCGGGGTTGGCGCTGGCGTAGTCCCCGAAGTACCCGGTGAGAACGACGGCGTCCGCCTCCCCGCCGACCAGCAACTCACCCGCCACGCGCGCGTACACCCCGAGATCGGCCTCACCGGCACCGGCCAGATCGACAGGGTTACGACAACCGGCACCGGCCGGCAGCAGCGCGGCGAGCCGGGACACGGTGTATGGGGACAGCGCGGGCACATCGGCACCGCGCACGGCGAACGCGTCGGCGGCGAGGGCACCTTGACCGCCGCTGTCGCCGACTATGGCTACGCGGAGGGGGTGGAGGGGTGGGGACGGGTATGCCGGGTGGATCGGCGCGGGGGCGTTCTGGGCGGGTGGGCGTGCGGAGGACGGGCTGGTGTCTGGGGCGGGCGGGTGCGTGGAGGGTGGTCGGGTGTCCGGAGCCGGCAGGTGGGCGGAGGGCGGCGGGGTGTCTGGGGCGGACAGATGTGCGGCGGGTGGCCCGCTGTTTGGGGCGAGTGGGTGTGCGGCGGGTGGCCGGGTGACTGGGGTCGGCAGGTGTGCGGAAGGCGGCCGAGCGTCCAGAGCGGGCGGGTGTGTGCCCTGAGCGGCTGGGAGTGGAGGTGGCCGGTGAAGGCCCTTGTCGGCCGGAGAGACCACCGTCCCGACCCCGCCGCCGGGCGCAGCCAGCAAACACAGCGCCGTGTCCACCAGTTCCCCCGCCGACTCCAGGAGCAGCGCCCCGCTGTCCCGGCACACCGCAGCCACCGTCGCGTACGGGCTCACCAGTGCGCCCGTGTGGGACGCGGCGGCCCCCTTGGACGCGGTGCTGCGGCCGACCGTCAGGAGGAGTACCGGCTTGCCGGCCGTGTGTGCCGCGGTGAGGGCGCGGGCCAGGCGGCGGCCGTCGCGGAAGTCCTCGATGTACGCGGCGATCACCCGCGTCGGGCCGTGGGTGATCAGTGCCTCCAGGGCGTCCGCCGCCTCGATGTCGCGCTGGTTGCCGAGGGAGACGAAGCGGGAGAATCCCTGACCCGCGCGGGCGAGCAGGCGGCCGATCTCCAGGGCGAGGTTGCCGCTCTGCGAGACCAGGCCGACCGCGCCCGCCGGGAAGTCGCCCCAGCTGAGCCGCAGTTGGGTGGTCGTGTCGACGAGGCCCATGCAGTTGGGGCCGAGCAGCCGGGCCCCGCCGCCGGTCACCAGCGCTGCGAGGGCCCGCTCCTCGGCGGGGTCGTTGCCCGAGGTGATGACGGTGAAGCAGCGCGCGCCCGCCGCGAGGCCCTCGGCCACCACCGGACGCACCTGCGCGGGCGGCACGGCGACGACGACGTGCTCGCAGGGCAGTCCGTCGAGGCCGGTACGGAAGCCGACCCCGTCGAGGGTGCCGCCGCGCCGGTTCACGAGGTGCACGGCCCGGCGATCGCGTCCGGCGAGGGCGCCCTTGGCCAGCCAGTACCCCCACTTCTCGGGGTTGCCGGAGGCACCGACGACGGCGACCGAGCGTGGATCGAACAAGGCGTCGGGGAGGGCGGCTGCACCGGGCGCGGCCGCTGTATCGGGCGCGGCGGCTCCATTGGGCGCGGCCGCTGCATCCGGCGCGGCGGCTCCCTCGGGCCGGGGGAGATCCCCGGCCGCCGCTCCACTGGCGCTCGGCTCCCCGGCGAGTAGGCCCCCAGCCTCCGTCCCCCCGCCGACCAGGCCCCCCACCCCCGACCCCCCATCCACCGTCACCGATACCACCCGAACCGCTCCGAGATCACCGGCAACCGGTCCGCGACGATCGCATGCGCGGCCGCCCTCGGGGTCGTCCCGTCGGCCTCTGCCCGGGCCAGCATCTGTTCGACCAGGGCCCGCATCGAGCGGCGCGTGTGGGTGAACGCCTCGTCCGCGTCGGGGCCGATGTCGCCGAACAGGGTCCACCACCACCACGCGTTCGTACCGGAGTTGACGACCACGTCCGGCAGCACGGTGACACCGCGGGCCGCGAGCAGTTCCTCCGCCTCCGGAAGCACCGGCATGTTGGCCGCCTCGACGATCCAACGGGCCGTGATCCGCCCCTGGTTGGCGATGTCGATGGCGTACGAGACCGCCGCCGGCACCAGCACCTCCGCCCCGGCCGACAGCCAGGCGTCACCGGGCAGTTCACGGTCCCCGGGACGCAGCGCGGCCCGGTCCACGGTGCCGTACGAGTCGCGGGCCGCGAGCAGCGCCTCGACGTCCAGGCCCGCCGGGTTGGCGATCGTGCCCTTGATATCGGCGACGGCGACGACCGTGAGCCCCGCGCGCGAGAGGAAGCGTGCCGTGGCCCCGCCCATCGTGCCGAGCCCCTGCACGGCGACCCGCGTGCCCTGGTACGGCACACCGGCCCGGTCCAGGGCCGCCAGCGCCGCCTCGGCCACCCCGCAGCCGCCGGCCAGTTCGTCGAGCCCGATGCCGTCCACCTCGACCGCGAAGGCGTCCGCGAGCCGCCGCCGGGCCGTCGCCTCGTCGTCGAGCAGCGGGTAGACGGCCTGGATGGAGGAGACAAGACCCGCCTCCTCCGCCGCCCGGTCCACCAGGTCCTGGGTGAGACCGAGGTCCTCACCGGTGGTCCAGAAGCTCTCGATGTACGGCTTCATGGCCCGCAGGTAACGCACCAGGAGTGCGTACGCCCCCGGGTCCTGGGGGTCGCAGTCGATGCCGCCCTTGGCTCCGCCGAGAGGGATGTAGCGGCCCTCGGGGTTGTAGTGCAGGGCCTCCTTCATCGTCATCCCGCGCGCGAGGCCGGCGACCTCGTCGAGCGTGCAGCCCTCGCGCATCCGCAGTCCGCCGCTGGAGACACCGCGCACCAGGCGGTCGACGACCAGGAAGCCCTGGCGGCCGGTGAGATGGTCGGTCCAGGTGAGCGACATCAGGGGGGCGGTCATGCGGTCTCCTCGGGGATGACGATCAGGGTGGGGCCGGGCCGCTCCAGGGCCTCGGCGAGGGCGTGGCGGAGTTCCGCCGGGCTGCACGCGCGCGTGCCGTGTCCGCCGTAGGCGCGGGCCAGGGCCGGCAGGTCGACCGGCGGGAGGTCGACGGCGGTCGGCGTGTCGCCGCGCGCCGTCATCTCGTCGCGGATCTCGCCGTAACCCCCGTTGTCGAACACCACTATGGGCAAGGGGAGTTGCAGCTGCACCGCGGTCGCCAGTTCCTGCACCGTGAACTGCAGGCCGCCGTCGCCGCTGAGCGCCACCACCTGCCGGCCGGGCCGCGCCACCTTGGCGCCGATCGCGGCGGGCAGGGCGTAGCCGAGGGTGCCGAAGCCGGTGGGGTGGAGGTAGCGGCCGGCGGGGTCGAGGGGGAGGTGGGGGAGGGCGCCGTAATAGCAGCACTGGGCGCTGTCGGAGGTGACGACCGCGTCCTCGGCGAGCACGGAACGTATCGCCTTCAGGTACGGGATCCAGCGCGCGTCCCGCTCGGCGGTCTCGGCGTCGCGGGTGGAGCGGAGGGCGGTGACGTCGTCCGGCACGCGCGCGTGGAGCGGTAGTTCGCGCACTAGAGCTTCCAGGACGGCTCGCGCGTCACCTACGAGCGGTACGTCCGCCGGTGTGCCCGCGTGCATCTGGTCCGGGTCGATGTCGACGCGGATCAGGGTGCCGTCGAGCTGGGGCGGGTCGGTCCAGAAATCGGACTCGGCCAGCTCGGTGCCGACGGCGAGGACGGCGTCCCGGGTGGCGAGCCACTTCTGGACCGCCGGGCTGTGCAGCGAGACCCCGAGCGACAGGGGATGCGTCTCCGGGACGGTGCCCTTGCCGTTCGCCGTGGTGACGACCGGGGCGCCGAGCCTTTCGGCGAGGGCCAGGCAGGCCCGTCCGGCGTTGCGTGCGCCGCCGCCGAGCACCAGGGCCGGTCGCCGGGCCCCGGAGAGGACCCGCACGGCTTCCCGTACGACAGGGGTCGGCCGGGGGACGGGCGGAGACAGCCGTACCGGCCCCAGCGGCTCCGCCGCCTCCAGGAGGTCCAGCGGGATCTCGATGTGCGCGGGGCGCGGCCGTCCCGTACGGAACAGGGTGAACGCGCGCGCAACCGCCGAGTCGATCTCGGCGACGGACGAGACGCGGTGGCTGAACGCGGCCACGCCCCGCAGCGCGTCCGTCTGGCTGCGCATCTCGTGCAGCAGACCGGTGGACAGGCGTGGATGGCGCAGCGGCATGCCGGGGGAGACGACGAGCAGCGGCACGCTGTCCGAGTACGCCTGGCCGACGGCCGCCGCCGCGTTGAGCAGGGCGGGGCCGGTCGTGGTGAGGACGACACCGGGGCGGCCCGTCACGCGCGCGTACCCGTCGGCGGCGTAGCCGGCTCCCTGTTCGTGACGGGGCGTCATATGCCGTATCCCATAGGCCCCGAGGTGCCGGTAGACCTCCAGGTTGTGTGTGCCCGGGATGCCGAAGACCTGGGTGACGCCATGCCCGCACAGAGCGCGCACCACGGCCTCGCCGCCGGTCAGGAGCCCGCCCTTCGCGAGGCTCCTGAAGGGACCCGCGCCCATCACAGGCTCCGCGAGATCACGAGCCGCATGATGTCCGAGGTGCCTTCCTCGATCTCCTCCAGCTTGGCGTCCCGCATCCACTGCTCCACCGGGAACTCGCGCGAGTAGCCCCAGCCGCCCAGCGTCTGCACGGCCGCCCAGGTGCAGTACGCGGCGGTCTCGGACGCCGTCAGCTTCGCCATGGCCGCCTCGGCGGTCGCGTTCAGACCGGCGTCGAGGCGCCGTGCGGCCCGCCAGGTCATCAGCCGGGACTGCTCCACGCGCGTGCGCATGTCGGCGAGCCGGAACGCGACCGCCTGGTGCTCGACGATCGGCTTTCCGAACTGCTGCCGCTCGCGCGCGTAGTCACGCGCGTACTCGTACGCGGCCCGCGCCACGCCGGTCGCGGCCGCGCCCAGCACCGCGCGCGAGATGTCGAAGGTCCGCATCAGCCCGTGGAAACCCTGCCCCTCCGCGCCGAGCCGGTGCTCCTCGGGCACGAAGGCGTCCTGGAGGAAGACCTCCCGGCACACGATCGCGCGCTGGCCCATCTTCTTCATCGGCTCCCCGAAGGAGACGCCCTCGGTGCCCTTGCGCAGCAGGAACGCGCTCACCCCGCGCGAGCGCTGCGCCGGGTCGGTCTTGGCGAACACGACGTACTGCTCGGCCTCGCCCGCGTTGGAGATCCACGCCTTCTGGCCGTTGAGCAGGTAGCCGCCGTCCGTGCGACGGGCCGTCGTGACGATCGAGGCGGCGTCGGAGCCCGCGCCCGGCTCGGTGGTCGCCAGGGCCGTCATCGGGGTGTCCGGGCCGGTCAGCGGGGTCAGCCACTCCCGCTTCTGCTCCTCGGTGCCCAGCTCGAGGACCGGGTCGGCGAAGAAGCCGTTCGAGCACAGCAGGTTGCCGATGCCCAGGTCGCCCACGCACAGCTCCTCCTGCACCAGGACTTGCGTGAAGACGTCGGTGAAACCGCCCCCGCCGTACTCCTCCGGGAGCATGAAGCCGGTGATGCCCACCTTGGCGGCCTTGCGCCACAGGTCCCAGGGCGTCTGGACGTCCGCCTCGTCGACGGCACGCGCGCGTGGCCGTATCTCCTCGCGCGCGAACGCACGCGTGAGGTCCACGATGTCGCGCTGCTCCTGGCTGAGCGGAACCAACTCGGTGGGGAGGTCGGACATGGTGCCTCCAACAGGCCGCGGGAGAAGCTCACCGACTGACGATTACTGAACCGTCAGTCAGTATCGAAAGCCGCCCGGCCTTCTGTCAACGTCCTGAACGGATCATCAGTAGGCTGCGGCGCGCCGAGGGATTTCTTTGGGTTTTCTTTGGAAAGCACCCGGCAGGACCCGGACGAGCGGGGTGTTGTCAGAGGAGCGGACCATAATGGAACGCCTCACCGACTCCACCTGGAGGTACCGTGTCCGGTTTCCGTTCCCTGAGCTCCGGGCTCCGCGCGCTGCAGCCCGCGGCCTTCGGCGCGGACCCGAGCGGTGAGCGCCTCGCTCGTATCCGCAGATCACCGCACTTCAAGGACGGGGTCTTCCAGAATCCCGGCGGCACCGCCCGGACCCGCCCCTCCGGTTCCGCCCTGGACTTCGCGAAGGTCTTCTTCGACAGGGACGAGCGGCCCCGGCGCGCCCCCAAGGGCAACATCCCGGTGCACGCCACCACCCTCGCCGACATCGCGAAGCCGCCCGCCACCGGACTGCGGCTGACCTGGATGGGGCACTCCAGCGTGCTCGCGGAGATCGACGGACGGCGGGTGCTCTTCGACCCGGTGTGGGGCGAGCGCTGCTCCCCGTTCTCCTTCGTGGGACCCAAGCGCCTGCACCCGGTGCCGGTGCCGATCGCCGCGCTCGGCCCGATCGACGTCGTGGTCATCTCGCACGACCACTACGACCACCTGGACCTCCCGACGATCAAGGCGCTGGCCGGCACGGACACGCTGTTCGCCGTACCGCTCGGGGTGGGTGAGCACCTCGAACTCTGGGGTGTCTCCGCCGACCGGATCCGCGAGCTGGACTGGCACGAGGCGACCAAGGTCGGCGGCCTGACCCTCACCGCCACCCCGGCCCGCCACTTCTGCGGCCGCGGGCTGCGCAACACCCAGCACACGCTGTGGGCGTCCTGGTCCGTCGCCGGCGAGGAGCACCGGATCTACCACAGCGGCGACACCGGGTACTTCGAGGGCTTCAAGGACATCGGCGCCGAGCACGGGCCGTTCGACGCCACGATGATCCAGATCGGCGCGTACTCCGACTTCTGGCCGGACATCCACATGACGCCCGAGGAGGGCATGCGCGCCCACCTCGACCTCCAGGGCGGGCAGCCGCACGGCGTGATGATGCCGATCCACTGGGCGACGTTCAACCTGGCGACCCACCCGTGGGCGGAGCCCGGCGAGGGCACCGTCGCGGCCGCCCGGGCCACCGGCTCCCGCATCGCCGTACCCCGTCCCGGCGAGCCCTTCGAACCCACGGCGGAGACCGTGCCGACGAACCCCTGGTGGCGGGCGGTCGCGCAGGCGCCGAAGGGCGGCTGGCCGGCCGTGGAGGCGGTGCAGGACGCGGTCGCCAAGACGGTGGTCGGGGTCGAGTCCGTACAGGCGCAGGGGAAGACGGCCGAGGGCACGGGAGAGCCCGAGACGGTTCCCGCGGGCTGAGGCGTCGGGTGGCGATCGGGGCCGGTGCCAGGGGGATGCCCGGCCTGCGACGGCCAGGGCGGCCCGCGGTCCGGCAGGATGCGGGAGGATGCCGGCATGAGGCGGGAGCAGGCCGTCACCCTCGGCGTCGATCTGGCCGCCAGTGCTCGGCGTACCGCCGTGTGCCGGGCGGTCTGGGGCGACGAAGGCGCCCTTGACGTGGAGTTCCTCGTCCCGGACGGGGACGAGGAACTGCTGGCGCTGGTCCGGGACGCCGACAAGACCGGGCTCGACTGTCCGCTCGGGTGGCCCTCGGACTTCGTGGCGACCGTGCTCGCCCACCATCAGGGGGTACGGCTGCCCGTCCCGGACCGGTTCGAGGCGCGGGCGGACGGCAGGCCCGGGCTCGACCCGCTGCGGTTCCGGCTGACGGACGACCTCACCTGGAAGGCGACCTCGATGAGGCCGCCGCTGTCCGTCTCCACCGACCTGCTGGGCGTGGTCGCCCTGCGCGCCGCCCGCCTCCTCGACGCCCTCGCGGCGGCCGGTGCACCGGTGCCGCGGGACGGGTCGGGATCGGTCGCCGAGGTGTACCCGGCCGCCGCGCTGCGGCTGTGGGGGATCCGCCCGGCCCGCAGCTACAAGAACGCAGGACCCGAAGCCCGCGAGATCCGGGAGCACATCCTCCACTCACTGGAAACGGGCCTCGGACTGGCCCTGCCCGAGCCCGTCCGCGAGCAGTGCGCCGACAGCCACGACCATCTCGACGCCCTGGTCTGCGCGCTGGTCGCCAGTGCCGTCCTGGCCGGGCACACCCGGTGGCCGCGGACGCCGGCCGAGTACTCGGCCGCATCGCAGGAGGGCTGGATCCATCTGCCGGCGGGGGACCTCGCGGTACTCAGGAATGCTCCGGCCCGTCGACATTGAACGTGGACTGCCCGGTCCCGGACCGCATGACGATGATGTCGGCCGGCTGCGCCGTGGGGTTGCCCTCGCGGTGCACGGCGCCCTTCGGGACGTACACGAAGTCCCCGGGGCCCGCGTCCACGATCCGTGAGCCGTCCGGGCCGAACTCCATGCGCAGGGAGCCGGTCAGGACGTAGATCACCGACTCGTACTCGCCGTGGTGATGCCAGCCGGACACCGCCCCGGCCTCGGTGCGGACGAACCCCGACCACGTCCCCTCGGTGGCGAACGCCTCCTGACGGTCCATCCCCGGCGTGCTGGGCCCGGGCCTGCGATCACCGGGTCGTGCCACGGCGACTTCGTCGTGTCGGCGCTCCATGACGGCTCCTTCCGCCCGGGCCGCCGTGGACCCGGGCCGGCACTGAACGGGTGGTCACGTCTCCCCGTCAGGCTAGCCGTGATCCGCCTCCACCAGCGGCGGTCCGTGATGTGATGGCGCCGTGAGCCGTGCCGCAGAGGAGAGCAATCGCCGGATGCTCCGGGCCCGGGACGCCATGGACCGTGCCTATGCGCAGCCGCTGGACGTGGCGGACCTGGCGCGGATCGCGCATGTCTCCCCGGCCCACTTCAGCCGCACGTTCCGCGCCACCTTCGGCGAGACCCCGCACCGCTACCTGCAGCGCCGCCGGGTCGAGCGCGCGATGTTCCTGCTGCGGGAGACCGACCGCAGTGTCACGGACATCTGCTTCGACGTCGGCTTCGGCAGCCCGGGCACCTTCAGCCGCACCTTCCGCGACATCGTCGGCCGCTCACCGCGCGAGTACCGCAAGCAGGCGGTGGCCGTGGACGTGCCCACCTGCTTCACCATGGCCTGGTTGCGGCCGGGCGCCTGACGGCCGGCCGACAGAGCAGTTCTGGATAAGTTTTCGCGAGGCCCGCGCCGTAGCGTGATGCCCATGTTCACAGCCATCACGCACTCGCAGATCTACGTCCTCGACCAGGACGAGGCCATCGACTTCTACGTCGGCAAGCTCGGCCTGGAGGTCAACACCGACGCCGATCTCGGCATCATGCGCTGGCTCACCGTCAGCGTCCCCGGCCACCCCGACCGCGAGGTCCTCCTGGAGCGCCCCGGACCGCCGCGGCTGTCCGAGGAGACCGCTGAGCAGGTCCGCGACCTGCTCACCAAGGGCGCGACCGGCGGCTACCTGATCTTCGGCACCGAGGACTGCCGCAAGACATACGAGACCCTCAAGGCGAAGGGCGTCGAGTTCACCGAGGAGCCCACCGAGCGGCCGTACGGAATCGACTGCGCACTGCGCGACCCCTTCGGCAACAGCATCCGCTTCACCCAGCCGAAGGCGTGAGCCGGCCTTCGCGGTTGACACGGACAGTGACGTTCGGGGGAGGACTCCGAGGGGCAAGGTAGGACCCGAAACGGTCCGGTCGGGACGCGGACCGGACGTATACCGGCAAACGGCGAGGGCCGGGGAGCAACCGCTCCCCGGCCCCCGGCATTTTCGAGTGACCGCTTCTGACCAGCTCTGATCGTTCTCTTGTCCAGCTGGACCGGCCGCCCGCTGGGTTTATCGGTCTGTCGTACGACGCCTCATACCAGAGCGGGACGCTCCGCGTGGGACTTTGTCAACTGCCCACCGCACATGATGGGTTGCCGACTACTGTGAGTGTCCATCGGGCAACGCCTGCCCGAACCGCGCAGACCGCGCCCAGGCACCGACGGACCAGTACGACGAGGACACCGATGTCTCACCTCCGCGCACCGGCCGCACACGCAGACCGCCGCGAGGGCGGACGGCACGGACGGCCCGTCGCCCGCCCCGTCCCCTCGCTGCCCGAGGCCCACATACGGCCCCAGCTGCTGCGGCTGGCCGTGCTGCCGCCCATCGCGGTCGCCCTCAGCGCCGGCGCGGCCGTGCTGTTCACGGTCCGCTCCACAGGCGCCCGGCCCTCCCTCACGCTCTGGGGCGTGCTCGCCGGCGCGGTCTCCGTGGCCCTGGCCGGCATCGTGATCGCGGCCGTCGCCGCCGACCGTGCCGCCAAGGTCGTCAGCGACCGTGTCGGAGCCCTGCGTCGCCGCAGCGCCCGTGGCGAGGCCGACCTGCGCGCCCTCGTCGAAGCCCTGCGTCAGGGCGAGGCCCCGCCGCAGCGCAAGCCGCGCGGCGGGCCGCCCGAGGACGCGGACGACTTCGAGCTGCTCGCCGCCGATCTGGCCCGCGCGCACGACGGCGCCGTCACCGCCGTCGTCCAGGCCGCCCAGCTCTCCAGCCAGGCGGGCAGCGAACAGAAGCTGGAGGTCTTCGTCAACCTCGCCCGGCGGCTGCAGTCCCTGGTGCACCGGGAGATCTCGATCCTCGACGAGCTGGAGAACGAGATCGAGGACCCCGACCTGCTCAAGGGCCTCTTCCACGTCGACCACCTCGCCACCCGCATCCGGCGCCACGCCGAGAACCTCGCGGTGCTCGGCGGCGCGGTCTCCCGGCGGCAGTGGAGCCACCCCGTCTCCATGACCGAGGTGCTGCGCTCCGCCATCGCCGAGGTCGAGCAGTACTCGCGGGTCAAGCTGGTGCCGCCGATCGACGGGACCCTGCGCGGGCACGCCGTCGCCGACGTCATCCATCTGCTGGCCGAACTCGTCGAAAACGCCACGGTGTTCTCGGCCCCGCACACCCAGGTCCTGCTCCGCGCCAACCTCGTCACCTCGGGGCTCGCGGTCGAGGTCGAGGACCGCGGCCTCGGCATGCCCGTGGCCGAGCAGAAGAAGATGAACACGCTGCTCTCCGACCCCGACCAGGTCAACGTCGCGAGCCTGCTGGCGGACGGCCGGATCGGACTGTTCGTGGTCTCGCAGCTCGCCCGGCGGCACGGCATCAACGTCCGGCTGCAGACCAACATCTACGGCGGGGTACAGGCGGTGCTCGTGGTCCCCCAGGGGCTGCTGGGCGCGGCGCCGGGCGTGCCCGGGGTCGCTCCGCAGCCACAGCCGCAGGGCGTGCCGGGACCACCCGGCCAGCCACGCCCACATACCCCGGCCGGCCCCGGCCCCGAGACGACGGGCGGCCGCCGCGCCACACCCCCGCCACCCGCACCACGCCGGGGGGAGCGCTGGGAGAGCGCCCGCCCCGCAGCCCCGGCATCGAACGGAGCCCAGCCCGGCGCGCCGCTCAACGGGGCGGTACGCGGGGGCGGGGGGCCGAACGGGGCGGTGCAGGGCGGCGCGCTGCCGAATGGCGGGGTGCCGGGTGGCGGGCTGCCCAATGGGATGGTCCAGGGCGGCCCAGCGGCCAACGGTGGTGTGTCGGGTGGTTCGGCGCCCAACGGGGCGGTGCAGGGCGGCGCGCTGCCGAACGGTGGCCTGCAGGGCGGCGGGATGTCCAACGGCGGCATGCAGGGTGTCGGCGGCGCGCCGGACGCGGCTGCGCCGGGGGATTCCCTGTCCGGCGAGGCCATGCAGAGCGGTGGCGCCATGCCGACCGGCGGGAACAGAGCGGCCGGCGGGAGCCGGACGGCCGACGGCAGTGCACCGGCGCCCCTGCCCGTCCGCGGGCATCACGAGGAGCGGGCCAATCCGGCCGAGGCGCTGCCCGGCATCCGGCCCGACGACCGGCGGCTCGTCGCCGAGCACTCGGTCACCCCGCCCACACCCCGTACCGGCCCGGTCCGCGGCACCATGGGCAAGCCCCAACTGCCCCGCCGCCGCGCCCAGGAACACATCGCACCCCAGCTCCGCGACGGCCCGGCGCCCCGCCAGGACGCCGAGTACCCCGCCGGTCACGACCCGGGCCTGATGGCGGCCTTCCAGCGCGGTATCGGTCTGGCGGAGGCCCAGCAACACCTGGAGGCGGAGGACGCGTTGACGTCGGACACGGCGACGGCACACACCCAGACCGCACCCATGTCGACCTCGGCGCCCATGGAGTCGGGCCCCATGGATCTGGCACAGCAATCGGATCCGGGCCACATGGACCGGTCACACATGGAGCTGGGCGACATGGATCGCGCCCACATGGGGTCAGGACACATGGAACCGGGCCACATGGACGGGCCGCACATGGAGTCGACCGACGTCGATCGCGCCCACGTGGGGTCCGGACACATGGTGTCGGGACACACGGACGGCGCCCACATGGACCCCACCCCCATGGAGCCGACCCGCACAGGCTCCCTCCCCAGCTCCCTCCCCAGGATTCCCACCTCGCACCTGGACGCTCTCCACACGGACGTCAGCGCCACCACCCCGCCGCACGGCATGGACGTAACCCCCATGGACCCGGCGCACATAGCCGAGGCGCGCCCCGCGGCTGCGCGTGGCATGGACCATCCCACCCGGCACGACGGGAGCGCACCAGCCGGATGAGCAGCCCAGCCCCCACCCCCGTTCGCACCCCCGCCCCCGCCCCCACCGCTCCCGCAGACCTTCGGACCCCAAGGAGTCGATCCACCATGGCGAGCGACGCGCCGACCGGCCATGTATCCGATCTCGACTGGCTGATGAGCGGCCTCGTGCAGCGCGTACCGCACACGACCAGCGCGGTACTCCTCTCCTGCGACGGGCTCGTGAAGTCGGTCCACGGCCTCGACGCGGACAGCGCCGACCACATGGCCGCCCTGGCCTCCGGCCTGTACTCCCTCGGCCGCAGCGCCGGCGTCCGCTTCGGCGACGGCGGCGACGTCCGCCAGGTCGTCGTCGAACTCGACTCGACCCTGCTGTTCGTGACCACCGCGGGCTCCGGCACCTGTCTGGCCGTGCTGGCCGGCCGCGAGGCCGACGCGGCCGTCCTCGGCTACGAGATGGCCATGCTGGTCAAGAGCGTCCGCCCGTACCTGGTGACCGCACCCCGACAGCATGCCGTCGAACCCACGGCGATGAGGCCTTGAGCGTGGCGGCGGCCGGCGACGGGCCCTGGCTCGACGACGCGGCCGGACGGCTCGTGCGCCCCTTCACGGTCAGCAACGGCCGCACCCGGCCGACCATCGCCCTCGACCTCCTGTCGCATGTGATGGCCACCGGCGCCACGCCCCTCGGCTACCTCGGCCCCGAGCACCAGCAGGCGCTCGACCTGTGCCGCGCGCCCGTCTCGGTCGCCGAGGTCGCCGCCCATCTGAAGCTGCCGGCCGTGGTCACCAAGGTGCTGCTGTCGGACCTCGTCGACTGCGGGGCGCTCACCACCAAGCCACCCGAGTTCCACCACAACCCGACTGACCGGGCCCTACTGGAGGCAGTGCTCGATGGACTACGACGACAGCTCTGACCCCTTCCCCACCGCACTCAAGATCCTGGTCGCGGGAGGCTTCGGAGTAGGCAAGACGACCTTCGTGGGCGCGGTCAGCGAGATCGCGCCGCTCAGCACGGAGGAGCTGCTCACCACGGTCAGCGCCGCGACCGACTCCCTCGACGGGATCGAGAACAAGGTCGAGACGACGGTGGCCATGGACTTCGGCCGTATCACCCTCGATCCGGAACATGTGCTGTACCTGTTCGGCACGCCCGGACAGGAGCGGTTCTGGTTCATGTGGGACGAACTCTCCGAGGGCGCGCTCGGCGCGGTCATCCTCGCCGACACCCGGCGCCTGGAGGAGTGCTTCGCGGCCGTCGACTTCTTCGAGCAGCGCGGCCTCGGCTTCATCGTCGCCATCAACGAGTTCGACGGCTCGTACCGCTACGACCCCGAGGAGGTGCGGGCCGCCATCGACCTCTCCCCGGAGATCCCGGTCGTGCGCTGCGACGCCCGGATCTCCAGCTCGGGCGTCCAGACCCTGCTCACCCTCGTCCGCCATCTCATCGCCCATGCCCCGGCCCATGCGCCCAGCCACGGCGCCCACATGTGAACCCCGCACACCCGCCACGGAGTTGATATATGACCGACGTCCACAGCGACCGCCCATGAGGTACGACCCGTCGCGCCCGGCCGGCCGACTGCTGCTCACCCCGGAGGACAAGGAGGCCCCCGCCCGTACCCGCCGCCTCGGCCAACTGCACCTGGGCGAACACCCGGACCCCGACCTGGACGCCTACGCGGACCGGCTCGCCGAGGTGACCGGAGCGCCGTACGCCATGGTCAACTTCATCGACGAGAACCGGCAGTTCTTCGCGGGCCTGCACGTTCCGGGCGTGCCGTTGCCCGTCGTGAAACCCGACGGGAGCAGGCCGGAGATGGGCCGCGAGCTCGCCCGTGACCACGGCTTCTGCCCCCATGTGGTGGTCCGGCGCAAGGCGCTGGTCCTGGAGGACGTGTGCGACTACCCGCGGTTCGCGGGCAATCCGGTCGTCGACGAGTTCGGCATCCGCTCCTATCTCGGCGCCCCGCTCATCGACAGCACGGGAATGGTCTTGGGCACGCTGTGCGTGGTCGACGTGGAGCCGCGGCCCTGGGGCAGGGCGGGGCTGGACACCATCAAGGCGTCGGCGGCGGAGCTGGTGGCCCGGCTGGAGCGACGGGAGGCGGACGGGCTCCCGCTGCTGTGACCGCGGGCACCCCTTTGCAAGCCGACCGGTCTAGTACCGCCGTACACTCGCGGCATGGGACGTACCAGCGACGCCAAGGAGAAGATCCTCGGGGCCGCCCGCTCGCTGATCGAGCAGCGCGGCTACTCGGCGCTGGGCGTGGCCGAGATCTGCAAGGCCGCCGGGGTGCCGAAGGGGAGCTTCTACTACTTCTTCGAGTCCAAGGAGTCCCTGGCGCTCGCGGTCGTGGACGAGCACTGGGCGGCGCAGCGGAGCGACTGGGCGCGTGTGCTCGGCTCGGACGCCGAACCCCTGGAGCGGCTGCGGGAGTTGTTCGTGGAGACGGAGGCCGGGCAGCGGGCGGTGCAGGAGGGCTGCGGCACCGTGTCGGGGTGTCTGTTCGGGAATCTCACCCTGGAGCTCAGCAACCAGACCGAGGCCGTCCGCGCGCGGCTGCAGGAGATCTTCGAGGCGCAGGTCGACATGGTCGAGGCGGTCGTCGCCCAGGCCCGCGAGCGCGGCGAGGTGAGGGTCGCGGACACCCGGGAGGCGGCGCGGGCGGTGGTGGCCCAGCTGGAGGGCCAGGTGATGTTCGCGAAGCTCTACAACAGTCCGCAGCGCCTCGGTCCGCTCTGGGCCAACTGCCGTGCCCTGCTGGGCGCTTCCTAGTCGCCCTCGACCTGGTGGTCCGCCCAGACGTAGCTCTCGGGCAGCAGGTCGGTGACGGGGACGGCCCGGACGCGGTCGCCCTGCCCGACGACGACCTTGATGGCGGGGAAGTACTCGAGCAGGACCTGGCGGCAGCGGCCGCACGGAGGGACGACCCCGCGGTCGCGGTCCCCCACGGCGACGATCGTGTCCAGCTGGTAGGCGCCCTGTGCGGCCGCCGCGCCGATGACGACCATCTCGGCGCATGGGCCACCCGTGAAGTGGTAGGCGTTCACCGCGGTGATGATCCGGCCGTCGTCGGCGCGCGCCGCGGCCGCCATGGTGTGGTTGTCGCCCCGGCAGCGCGTGCGCGCGACCTCGGCCGCGGCCGCGACGAGTTCGTGGTCCACGGGGTGGGACTGCGTGGTCATCTGCTCCGCCTTCGTCGCGTGTCAGCCGACGATCACCCGCGCGACGAGGACGCGCAAGCGAATAACCGCCTCAGTAGCCGCGCCATACGTTGTCGAAGGCCGCGTCCTCGATCGCCTTGCGCTGCCGTACGGCCTCCAGCTCCATCACCGCCTCGCCGACCGCCGCCAGCACGGTCGCGGCCGTGTCGGTGGTCAACTCCGGGGTGTCCACGGGCGGTTCGTCGCCGATGCCGGCGGCCGCGGCCAGGGCGAGCAGGACTGGTTCGGCGGCCGTCCAGCGCTCCTCGGCCTCCCGCCGGGCCGGCGAGTCGACCAGCTCCGTCCGGCCGCTCAGCAGTGGAATCCGGCGGCCCCGCGGGCGGGCCGTCAGCCCGACCCGCTCCAGGTCGTCGACGTAGGCCGCGGACAGCCCGCGGCCCCGGCGCCACAGCCAGTCCTCCACCGACTCGTACGGCTCCTGTCGTACGAGCGCCCCGGCGGCCTCGTCCAACAGGCGGTCGCCGGTGGGTGCTTGGGCGTTCGGCACGATGCGGTCGCCGTCGAGGACGAGGGCCCGGGCCTCGACGAGGTCGAACACCTCGGCCCCGGCGAGCGCGAGCGACAGGTCGCCCTGTTCCACCGGCTTGCCGGCCGGCATGTCCAGGGCGACGATCGCGAGGTCCCGTGCGGTGGTCATGAGCGGCTCCACGTCAGTCGGCCGAGTGCGGGGCGAGTGCGCCGGGATCGGCGCCCTCGTTCGATTCTCGCCGCCTTTCGGGGTTCGTGTGTCGTACTACGACCATGTGGTGCGGGAAGCCGATCCGCAGCACGGCGGCGCCCGCGGCCGCGGCCAGGACCACGAGGGCGGCCAGGAGCAGGGCCCCGTGGTAGCCGTGGTGCAGCAGCGGGGCGACGACCAGCGGGCCGAGGATCTGGCCGACGGAGTACCCGGCGGTCAGCAGGGCGACCGAGCGCGGGAAGCGCAGGTGTGCCCCGGTGGCCAGGGCCAGCGTGCTCACGCCCAGGAACGTGGCGCCGAACAGTATCGCGGACGCCAGCGCCGCGGCCGTCCCGCCGACGAGAGCGGGCAGCGCGATCCCGGCCGCCTGCACCACCAGCGCGGTGAGCAGCAGCCCGGGGCGCGACCAGCGTCGCCCCAGCCGGGCCCAGAGCGCCGACGACGGTACGGCGGCCAGCCCGACCAGCACCCAGGCGCCGCCGCCGACCCAGCCGGGGGAGCCCTGGCCGATGGCCGCGACCAGGAAGGTCCCGGCGACGATGTACCCGACGCCCTCCAGGGTGTAGCTGACGAACAGCGCGCCGAACCAGCGGTGGGTGCGGGGCTTCCCGGCGGACCCGGACACCTTGGCGGTGGGGGCGTCCTCCGGGCGCAGGTTCCAGGAGCCGGCCGTGAGCAGTGCGGCGAGTGCGGCCGACGCCCACCAGGCGGTCCGCCAGTCGCCGACCGGGCGCAGCGCCAGGACCAGCAGCCCGGACAGTGCGATGCCGCCGCCCACACCGCCGAACGCCCAGCCCGACAGGTGCGGCGGGTGTGCGCGCAGGTGGTGCAGGAGGGAGCCGGCCGCGACGACGAAGACCAGGGCGCTGGCCGCACCGGCCAGCAGGCGCAGTGCCTCCCATGTCACGGTGCTGTGGGTGAGGGGCATCGCGGCGAGCGTGGCCGTCAGCACGAGCAGGGAGGCGCGCAGGACGGTGCGTGAGCGGACCAGCGTGGGGGAGAGGATGCCCGCCAGCGCGCCGGCCAGATAGCCGACGTAGTTGGCGGTGGCCAGGCTCGCCCCGGCGCCGGCGGACAGGCCCGCCTGGGCGTGCATCAGGGGCAGGATCGGGGTGTAGACGAAGCGGCCGACGCCCATGCCCGCGGCGAGCGCGGCGGCGGCCCGGGCCACATGGGTCCAGGGCGAGGAAGCGCTCACATCCGGCCCGGGTCGTTGGGATGGGACTCCAGCGGGGTGACGGTGAGGGTCATCCACGGGCGCAGCGGCAGTGTGCCGAGCACCTTCTCGTTCAGTTCCTCCTCGTCGGCGGCCCGCCAGACGCCGATGCTGCGCAACTCGCCCACGGGACGCCACAGTCGGGCCAGATTGCCGGTGGCGGCCAGCTCCTTGGCGCGCACCGCCTCGGCGGCCCGTCGCCGGTCGACCTCGTCCTGACCGGTCCCCTCGGGGACGGTGGTGGTGATCTCGACCAGGAACTCTCGCATGACGCGCTCCATTCGTCGTTCGATGAGCCCATCGTGCGCCCGTCACCAGGGGGATGCCACGACCGGCTTCCTCGCTGCTGATAGGCCGGGCCTCCCAGCGCGCGTACGATGGCGCGCGTGGAACTGCGTCAGCTGCGGTACTTCGTCGCGGTCGCCGAGGAGCTCAACTTCGGGCGGGCCGCCGAGCGGCTGCTCATCGCGGGTCCCTCGCTCTCCCAGCAGATCAAGGCGCTCGAACGGGACCTCGGTGTCCGGCTCTTCGATCGCGACCGCCGCTCGGTCTCCCTCACCCCGGCCGGCGCCGACCTCCTCCCGCACACCCGCGCCCTGCTGGAGCGGGCCGACGACCTCAAACGCCGGGCGAGCCGCCTCTCGGGCTCGCAGTCCGTACGGCTCGGTTACGTCAACTGGCTGCCGCCGGACCTCACTTCGCGCACGGCCGCGGTGGCCCAGGTGCATGTCGACGCCTGGGTCGCGCCCTCCCACACCCAGGCCGCCCGGGTCGCCGACGGCAGCCTGGACCTCGCCGTGTGCTGGCTGCGCAACGAGGATCTCGCCCGGCTCGGACTGCGGGCCCGGCTGATCGGCGCCGACCGGCTCTACGCCGTCGCCAAGGGCAGCGACACGAGCGACGTCCCGGCCCGCGACACCGACGTCCTCGTCGACGACGACATCACCTCCTGGGCGTCCTGGAATGTCTATGCCGAAGAGGTCACCCAGGTCACCGGCGCCCGCGAGGTACGCATCTCCGACGGCGCCATCACCGGCCCCGCCTACTTCGACCACGTCCGCCGCTGCTCCCGCCCCGTCCTCAACTCGCCCAAGGGACAGACCACTCCGCTCCCGCCGGACCTGGTCCGCCGCGAGATCGTCGGGCCGAGGATCTACTGGACCTGGTCCCTGGTCTGGCGCGCGACCGAGGACCGCCCCGGCGTTCTCGCCGCCGTCGACGCCCTGAGTACCGGTGTCGGCGACCTCGGCATCCACGCCCCGGACGCCTGGCTGCCGGCCGACGACCCGCACGCGATCCAGGGCTGACCTCCCGACGGTCGATAGGCGATCCACCGGCTGACCTCGGTTGGGAGGCCGCGCCTTCCAAGCGGGAGAAAGCCGATCCTTCCGTCCCCGCCTGGCCCGACCTACCTTCCAATTAGTCGACCGGTCGGCTAGTAGCCGGTCACCCACTTCGGAGAAGGTCACCATGAGCACGCAGAACCAGAAGGTCGCGATCGTCACCGGCGCCTCGCAGGGCATCGGCGCCGCCCTCGTCGAGGGCTACCGCAAGCTCGGTTACGCCGTCGTCGCCACCTCGCGCACGATCGCCCCTGCCGACGACGCCGACGTCCTCACCGTGCAGGGCGACATCGCCGACCCGGCGACCGCCGAGCGGGTCGTCGCGGCCGCCGTCGAGCGGTTCGGCCGTATCGACACCGTGGTCAACAACGCGGGCGTCTTCGTCGCCAAGCCCTTCACCGAGTACACGGCCGAGGACTACGCCACCGTGACCGGCATCAACGTCGCCGGCTTCTTCCACCTCACCCAGCGGGCCCTGCCCCACCTGCTCGCCCAGGGCGGCGGCCACGTCGTCAGCGTCACCACCAGCCTGGTCGACGCGGCGGACTCCCGCGTCCCGTCCGTCCTCGCCTCCATGACCAAGGGCGGCCTCCAGTCCGCCACCAAGTCCCTCGCCATCGAGTACGCCACCCGCGGCGTCCGCGTCAACGCGGTGTCGCCCGGCACCATCAAGACCCCCATGCACGCGCCGGAGACCCACGACTTCCTCGCCGCCCTGCACCCGGTCGGCCGGATGGGTGAAGTGGCCGACATCGTCGACGCGGTGCTCTTCCTGGAGACGGCACCGTTCGTCACCGGCGAGATCCTGCACGTCGACGGCGGTATGAGCGCCGGACATTGACAGACCGTCACATCACGTACCAAGGAGCGGACATGACCACCACGACGGACGACAAGGCGATCCTGACCCAGGTCCTCGACGAGTGGAAGGCCGGCGTCGACGCACACCGACCCGAGCGCGTCGCCGCCCGGTTCACCGAGGACGCGATCTTCCAGGGGCTGCACCCCTACAGCGTCGGACGGCAGGGCATCGCCGAGTACTACGACTCCCAGCCGCTCGGCATGCAGGCGTCGTACCGCATCCTGGAGACCAGGCGCCCGGCCGACGGTCTCGTCCTCGGCTACCTGGACGTCGAGTTCTCCTTCACGGACCGGCCCGTACTGCCCGTAAAGCTCGCGGTCCTGCTGAGCCGCGCGGGCGACGACTGGTACATCAGTCACTATCAGGTCTCCCGCCTCGACTAGGCCCGCCACCCGAGGCGCACTGCTACGGAAAGGTCCGCCATGACCGATCTGCGCCTCGGTGTCCTCGGCCACGGACTGCGCGGCTCCCTCGCCCGGACCGCGCACCGGCCCGGCGGGGGAGCGCGCGTGACCGTCGTCGCCGACCCCGACCCGGAGCGGCGGGAGCGGGCCGCCGCCGACATCCCCGGGGTGCGCACGGTCGACGACCACCGCCAGGTGATCGAGGCCCCGGACGTCGACGCCGTCCTCGTCCTCACCCCGGACCACACCCACGCCGACCTCGCCCGCGCGGCCCTGCGTGCGGGCCGGCCGGTCTTCGTCGAGAAGCCCCTCGACATCACCGTCGACCGCTGCGACGACATCCTGCGCACCGCCCGAGAGACCGGCACCCGCCTGTACGTCGGCCACAACATGCGCCACATGCCGGTGATCCGCCTGATGCGCGACCTCGTCACCCGCGGCGACATCGGCACCGTCAAGACCGTCTGGGTCCGCCACTTCGTCGGCTACGGCGGCGACTGGTACTTCAAGGACTGGCACGCCGAACGCCGGTACACCACAAGCCTGTTGCTGCAGAAGGGCGCCCACGACATCGACGTGCTGCACTGGCTGGCCGGCGGATACACGCGCCGGGTGCAGGCCTTCGGCGACCTCATGGTGTACGGCGACAACCCGCACCGCCGGGCGCCGGGCGAGCCCAAGACCGCCGACTGGTACACGAAGGACGGCCATTGGCCGCCGCACACCCAGCGGGCCCTCAACCCCGTCATCGACGTCGAGGACGTCTCGCTGGTCAACATGCGCCTGGACAACGGGGTGTTGGCGGCCTACCAGCAGTGCCACTTCACCCCCGACTACTGGCGCAACTACACCGTCATCGGCGACGCGGGCCGCCTGGAGAACTTCGGCGACGGACCCGGGGGAGTCGTGCGGGTCTGGAACTCCCGGCGCTCCGGCTACCGCGCCGAGCCCGACGCCGAGTACCCGGTGCCGGAGGTGACCGAGGACGCCGAGCACGGCGGCGCCGATCCGCTGATCATCGACGAGTTCCTGCGCTTCGTACGGGAGGGCGGGCCCACCGACACCTCACCGGTGGCCGCGCGGATGGCCGTAGCGGCAGGGTTCGGGGCGACCGAGTCCCTGCGCGCGGGCGGTGCCGTACGGGAAGTGCCGCCGCTGGACGCGGAGCTGGCCGGCTACTTCGAGCGGGGGCAGCGGGCGTGAAGCGGGCCGCGAGCTGGCCGGTATGAAGCGGAGCTGCGGCGTGGCTTAAGAAAAGCTCGATGGACCTGGGGCTGCGGGTACGGCAGATTGCTAGTCGATTCCACCCCCCTCCCCGGCCGCGGGCCGCTTCGGCATGCCCGCGGCCGGGACCTCACGCACAGGAGCCGTAGCGTTGAAGGCGCTGGTCAAGGAGAAGGCGGAACCCGGGCTGTGGCTCGCGGACGTCCCGGAGCCCGTCGTCGGACCGGGCGACGTACTCATCAAGGTGCTGCGCACCGGCATCTGCGGCACCGACCTGCACATCCGGGCCTGGGACGGCTGGGCGCGGCAGGCGATCAGCGCCCCACTGGTGGTCGGGCACGAGTTCGTCGGCGAGGTCGTGGAGACCGGGCGGGACGTCACGGACATCGCCGTTGGTGACCGGGTCAGCGGCGAGGGCCACCTGGTCTGCGGCAAGTGCCGCAACTGCCTCGCCGGGCGCCGCCACCTGTGCCGGGCCACCGTCGGGCTCGGCGTCGGCCGGGACGGGGCCTTCGCGGAGTACGTCGCCCTGCCCGCGTCCAACGTGTGGGTGCACCGCGTCCCCGTCGACCTGGACGTGGCGGCGATCTTCGACCCGTTCGGCAACGCCGTCCATACCGCCCTCTCCTTCCCGCTGGTCGGCGAGGACGTGCTGATCACCGGCGCCGGCCCGATCGGCCTGATGGCCGCCGCCGTCGCCCGGCACGCGGGCGCCCGCAACGTCGTGATCACCGACGTCAGCGAGGAACGCCTGGAGCTGGCCCGCAAGATCGGCGTGAGCCTCGCGCTCGATGTGTCGGAGCATCAGATCGCCGACGGACAGCGGGAGTTGGGGCTGCGTGAAGGCTTCGACATCGGCCTGGAGATGTCCGGCCGGCCCGAGGCGATGCGCGACATGATCGCCAACATGACCCATGGCGGCCGTATCGCCATGCTCGGCCTGCCGTCCGCCGAGTTCGCGGTCGACTGGGCGCGGATCGTTACCTCCATGATCACCGTCAAGGGCATCTACGGCCGTGAGATGTTCGAGACCTGGTACGCGATGTCGGTGCTCCTCGAGGGCGGCCTCGACCTCTCGCCCGTGATCACCGGCCGGTACGGCCACCGCGACTTCGAGGCGGCCTTCACCGACGCGGCGAGCGGCCGCGGCGGCAAGGTCATCCTCGACTGGACCGCGTAACTCCCGTTCGCCGAAGGTACTTTAGGAGCTTCCCCCATGTTCGACTCCGTGCGCGACGACCTGCGCGCCACCCTCGACGAGATCCGCGCCGCCGGCCTGCACAAGCCCGAGCGGGTCATCGGCACCCCGCAGTCCGCGACCGTGAACGTCACCGCGGGCGGCCGCCCCGGCGAGGTTCTCAACTTCTGCGCCAACAACTACCTCGGTCTCGCCGACCACCCCGAGGTGGTCGCCGCCGCCCACGAGGCACTGGACCGCTGGGGCTACGGCATGGCGTCCGTGCGCTTCATCTGCGGCACGCAGGAGGTGCACAAGGAGCTGGAGGCCCGCCTGTCGGCCTTCCTCGGCCAGGAGGACACGATCCTGTACTCCTCCTGCTTCGACGCCAACGGGGGTGTCTTCGAAACCCTGTTGGGCCCGGAGGACGCGGTGATCTCCGACGCACTGAACCACGCGTCGATCATCGACGGCATCCGGCTGTCCAAGGCCCGCCGCTTCCGCTACGCCAACCGTGATCTCGCCGATCTGGAACGCCAGTTGAAGGACGCGTCCGACGCGCGCCGCCGACTGATCGTGACCGACGGCGTCTTCTCCATGGACGGCTACGTGGCACCCCTGCGCGAGATCTGCGACCTCGCCGACCGTTACAACGCCATGGTCATGGTCGACGACTCCCACGCGGTCGGCTTCGTCGGCCCCGGCGGCCGCGGCACCCCTGAGCTGCACGGCGTCATGGACCGCGTCGACATCATCACCGGCACCCTGGGCAAGGCCCTCGGCGGCGCGTCCGGCGGTTACGTGGCCGCGCGCGCCGAGATCGTCGCCCTGCTGCGCCAGCGCTCCCGCCCGTACCTCTTCTCGAACACGCTCGCCCCGGTGATCGCGGCGGCGTCCTTGAAGGTCCTGGACCTGCTGGAGTCGGCGGACGACCTGCGTGTGCGGCTGCGCGAGAACACCGCGCTGTTCCGGCGCCGTATGACGGAGGAGGGCTTCGAGATCCTCCCCGGCGACCACGCGATCGCGCCTGTGATGATCGGCGACGCGGCGGTCGCCGGACGGCTGGCGGAGCTGCTGCTGGAGCGGGGCGTGTACGTGATCGGCTTCTCGTACCCGGTCGTGCCGCAGGGCCAGGCCCGCATCCGCGTCCAGCTGTCCGCGGCGCACTCCACGGAGGACGTGAACCGGGCCGTGGACGCGTTCGTGGCGGCGCGGGCCGAGCTGGAGGCAGGGGCCGGGCCGGCGGCGCGGGCAGAGCAGGCGGCGCGGGCAGAGTCGGAGGGCTGAGGTCCGGGCTTCGGCACTCGGGGCATTTGAGACAATCGATCCCATGATCGAAGCGCGGCGGCTGCACATCCTCCGGGCGGTGGCGGACCATCGCACGGTGACGGCGGCTGCCGCCGCGCTGTATCTCACCCCGTCCGCGGTCTCCCAGCAGCTCACGGCCCTGGAGCAGGAGACGGGCCACCGGCTGGTGGAGCGCGGTGCGAAGGGGGTACGGCTGACTCCGGCCGGCGAGATCCTGCTCGGGCACACCAACGCGGTCCTGGCCCAGCTGGAGCGAGCGGAGGCGGAACTGGCGGCGTACGGCTCGGGTGCGGCGGGAGTCGTCACGGTCGCCTCCTTCGCGACGGGCATCGCGCTGGTCGTCGCGCCTGCTGTGGCCCGGCTCGCCTCGACCTCGCCGGGGATCCGGATCCGGGTCCAGGACGCTGAGGGGGACGCGAGCCTGCCGATGGTGCTGGACCGGCAGGTCGACGTCGCGGTGGCCGTGGAGTACCGGGGGGCGCCGCCGGCCGACGACCCGCGACTGACCCATGTCCCGCTGTACGCCGAGCCGTTCGAGGCGGTCGTACCGGTGGGGCACCGGCTGGCGGACGCGAGCGAGGTGCCGCTGGCCGAGCTGGCCAAGGACCCGTGGATCGGCCCGTACCCCGGCAACCCCTGCCATGACGTGGTGGTCCTGGCCTGCGAGAACGCGGGTTTCCAGCCCCGCCTCGAACACTCCTCGGACGACTTCCACGCCGTGATCGCACTGGCCTCGGCGGGCGCGGGGGTGGCGCTGGTGCCGCGCTCGGCGCTGCGCGGGGTGGACCTCGCGGGGGTGGTCGTACGGCCGGTGGACGGGGTGGCGCCCACGCGGCGGGTGTTCGCGGCGGTGCGGCGGGGGGCGGAGGGGCATCCGCTGATTCGGACGGTGTTGGAGGCGTTGGGGGAGGCGGCGGGGGTGTAGGTCAGGGGACCTTATTTCGGCGGCGGAGGCGGATGACGAGCCAGACGATGCCGTAGAGGACCATGACCAGAAGCCCGACGAGGAACGCGCTGCCGAACAGCGATGACGCGGCTAGGGCGACGACGGCTCCTGCCGCAGCCAGTCCCACAGGGACTCATGCGCACCGTCACTGCCTTCGACGCCGATACGGATGTCCGACATCTCGTTCCTCCCCCGATTGTCGCCACATTGTCGCGCTGCGTGAGCGGCCGTGGGAGGTGTTTGGCGTTAACACGGGCGTTGCATATCTGGGATACCGTCCCGGATGTGAGACGAGAAGAAGTCGAGGTCCACGCGGATCCCGTCGACGCGCGACTCGGCACCCGCCTCGCCGAGCTGCGGGCCGAACGAGGCTGGTCGCTGGGCGAGTTGGCGGAGCGCAGTGGCGTCAGCAGGTCGACGCTGTCCCGGGCCGAGCGTGTGGAGATCAGCCCCACCGCCTCGCTCCTCAACCGCCTGTGCCACGTCTACGGGCGCACCATGTCCCAGCTGCTCAGCGAGGTGGAGTCGGAGCCCGCGCTGCTCGTCCCGGCCGCCGAGCAGCCGGTCTGGGAGGACCGGGCCTCCGGTTTCGTACGCCGGTCCGTGTCGCCGCCGCACCCCGGCCTGCGCGGCGAGCTGGTCGAGGGACGGCTGGCCGCGGGCGCCGACATCGCGTACGACCGGCCGCCCGTGCCCGGGCTGGAACAGCACATCTGGGTTCAGGAGGGGGTGTTGGAGGTGACGGCGCAGGAGGTCGGGCACCGGCTCGACGCCGGGGACTGTCTGCGGCTGCGGGTGTGGGGGCCGACGCGGTTCCGCTGCCCGGGACCCGGAGAGGTTCGGTACGTGCTGGCGGTGGTGCTGCCGTGATCGTCGAGCGCTTGGACGAGGCCCAACTCGCCGTTAGCGTGGGCGAGTTGGCGGAGCTGATGGTCGACACAGTGGACGGGGGCGCCTCCATCGGATTCCTCGCGCCGATGGACCACGCGTCTGCGGTTGTCTGGTGGAAGGAGCGGGCGGCCGAGGTGGCCGCGGGGCAGTGGGCCGTGTGGACGGCGTACGACGGGCGCCGCGTTGTGGGCACCGTCAGCCTTGCCTTCCCCGCCAAGCCCAACAGCCGGCACCGCGCCGAGCTGGTGAAACTGATGGTGCACCGGGAGGCGAGAGGGCGGGGCCTCGGGCGCCGGCTGCTCGGCACCGCGGAGGAGGCGGCCGTCGGCGCCGGAATCACCCTCCTCCACCTGGACACCGAGACCGACAGCCTCGCCGAGCGCCTCTACGACTCGGCCGGGTGGACCCGGGCCGGTGTCATCCCCGACTACGCGGCCGACCCGGGCGGGGTGCTGCGGCCGACGACGCTGTACTACAAGCGGCTGGGGTGACCGCCTCTGACCAGTTGACCGAGTGAGCGCTCTCACCAGGTGACTGTCAGTCGCGGCCGCTACCGTGCGATGCATGCCGGATGCCGAAGACGTACGCCGTATCGCCCTTGCCCTGCCGGACACGACGGAGAAGGTGGCCTGGAGCATGCCCACCTTCCGGGTCGCGGGGAAGATGTTCGCCACGCTGCCCGAGGACGAGACCTCCATCGCCGTGCGCTGCCCGAAGGAAGAACGCGACGAACTGGTGCTGGCCGAGCCGGAGAAGTTCTGGATCGCCGGGCACGAAGCGCAGTTCGCCTGGGTGAGGGCGCGCCTCTCGGCGATCGAGGACGAGGACGAACTGCGCGACATCCTGGCCGACTCCTGGCGCCAGGCGGCCCCGCCCCGCCTGCTGGACGCCTACCCGGAGTTGGGGCTTCCGGCCGCGGACTGAAACTCGCTCGGGCGTTGTCAGTGCCGGGTGGCATGATCCGGAAGTGGGAGCAGGGCCCGGGGAGGCAGGGCCAAGGCGATCGGCCGGGGAGGGAGCAGGAGGGGTGACGGGTACGCCAGCGCAGTCGCCGCAGTCGCCGTTGCCGTCTGCAAAGGTGGGGACGGCAGGGGGCTGCGAGGACTCGGCGGGCGTGGGTGCCGGCGCGCGCCCCGTCTGGTCGCGGGACTTCGCGCTGTTCTTCGTCGCGCGGGCCGTCGCCCGGCTCGGTGACACCATGCTGCCCGTCGCCCTCGCCGCGGGCCTGCTCCAGCACGGATACGGCGCGGGCGCCGTCGGCCTCGCCATGGCCGCCACGTCCGTCGCCTTCGCCGGTCTCGTCGTCTTCGGCGGGGTCATCGCCGACCGCTTCAGCACCCGCAAGCTGATGATCGGCGCCGACCTGGTGCGCCTGGGCACCCAGTCCCTCGCCGCCGCCCTCTTCTACTGCGGGCACGTCGTGCTCTGGGAGATCTGCGTCATCGGCTTCGTCAACGGCGTGGCGGGCGCCGTCTTCCAGCCCGGCGTGGCCAGCACCGTGCCCCGGCTCGCCTCCGACATCCAGGGCGCCAACGGCGCGATACGCATAGCCGAGTCCGCCGCACAGCTCGGCGGCCCCGCCCTCGCCGGCCTCCTGGTCGGCTTCGCCTCGGCCGGCGGAGTCTTCGCGGCCCACGCCGCCACGTACGCCGTGAGCGCCCTGTGCCTCCTGCTGCTGCGTCTGGCCCCGCTGGTCCCCGGCGGCGGTGTGCCGGAACACGGCGGCGGCACCTTCCGGGCCGATCTCGTCGAAGGCTGGCGGGAGTTCAGAGCGCGCACCTGGCTCTGGGCCGTGATCGTCGTCTGGTGCGTGTACATGATCGCCGTCTGGGGGCCGTCCGTACCGCTGGTGGCGACCGAGGTCGTCCAGCAGCACGGCCCGCGCGCCTACGGCCTGATCAACTCCGCCCTCGGCGCCGGCACGGTCGTCGGCGGCTTCCTCGCCCTGCGCCTGCGCCCCCGCCGGATGCTGCGCGCCGGCGCGGTGTCCCTGTTCGTGTTCGCCGGGTTCCCGGCGACCGTCGGCGCGGACCTGAGCGTGCCGGTCATGGCGGCCGGAGCGGCCGTCGCCGGGGCCGGGATGTCGTTCTGGGGCGTGATGTGGGCGACCAGTGTGCAGACGCAGGTCCCGCCCGACGTCCTCAACCGCATCCACGCGTACGACGTGGCCGGCTCCCTGGCGATGATGCCGGTCGGCCAGGCCCTCGCCGGCCCGGCCGCCTCGGCCCTCGGCGCCGACCAGGTCCTGCTCGTCGCCGGGGCGATCAGCTTCGCCATCCCGATCGCCCTGCTCTCGATACCGGCGGTACGCGACCTGATACGGGCCGACAACCCTGGATAGGGGCCGACCCCGGATAAAGCGATGCGCGACCACCGACCCGAGTGCGGTATGGTTTCCATGCACGTTCTGCCGGGGGAAACCCCAGGTCAGAAGGGCACCGGGACGTGGCGCAGCTTGGTAGCGCACTTGACTGGGGGTCAAGGGGTCGCAGGTTCAAATCCTGTCGTCCCGACGGTGCGAAGGGTCTTCGCAGGCAGATGCCTGTGAGGGCCCTTTTTCGCATGGGCCGTTTCCGGGGTGAGCCGGGTGCACGGGGACGGACGTGGTTGTGGATGGACCGTGACGGCTGGGTAGAGGGGCAACTGTGCATCGCTCCATGCGATGTGGCGTAGTGTCACGAACAGATCGATGAGCTGCTGCTCTGCCCGCACTGCCAGGGGAGAAGGGTCTCCGATGGACGTATCACCCACCCTTTCACGGGACTGCACCACGCCCACGCCGGTGCGATACATCGACGGCGTCCTGTGCCTGGACGGGCTGCCGCTCGACCGGGTCGTGGCCGGGGTCGGTACTCCCGCGTATGTCTACTCGCTGGACGCCATGGTGACGAACCTGGTCCGGGTCCGGGAGGCGTTCGCGTCGCTGGGCGGGAGCGTCTCGTACTCCGTGAAGGCCAACTCGAACCAGGCGATCCTGAGCAGGTTCGCAAGGCTGGGGTCGGGCTTCGACGTGGTGAGCGGCGGCGAGCTGAGCCGTGTGCTGGACGCGGGCGGGGACCCGGCGCGCACGACGTTCGCGGGCGTGGGGAAGACGGACGAGGAGCTGCTGCTGGCCGCCCGCCACGGGGTGCTCGTCAATGTGGAGTCGGCCGATGAGCTGGACGCGCTGCAGCGGATCGCGCGGGGCGCGGGGCGCCGGGTGCGGGTGGGGCTGCGGATCAATCCCGCGGTGACGGTGGCGACGCTGGCGCCCATGCAGACCGGGAGCGCGCGGGCGAAGTTCGGGGTTCCGGCCGACGAGGCACGGGAGTTGGTGGACGGCTTCGCGGGCGGGCGGTACCCGGATCTGGAACCGCTGGGCGTGCACATGCATGTGGGCTCGCAGGTGCCGGAACCGGCGGGGATGGTGCGGGCCACCGAAGTGCTGCTGGACGTGCTGGAGTACGGGCAGCAGGCGGGCCTGGCCGGGTTCCGGCGGCTGGACATCGGGGGCGGATTCCCCATCGACCACGGCGGGGAGAGTGTGCCGGGGCCGGAGGAGTTCGCGGCCGCGCTGGCTCCGCTGCTGTCCGGGCGCGATGACCTCGACCTGTTCCTGGAGCCTGGCCGGTCGGTCGCCGGCCCGGCGGGCGTGCTGGTGGCCAAGGTGCTGTACCGCAAGCACCGGCCCGGTCGCCGGATGCTGGTCCTGGACACGGGGATGCACCACTTCATCCGCCCCGCCCTCTACCGCACGTCGGCCCATCGCATCGTGCCCGTGCGGGAAGCGCCCTCGGCGGGGCCGACCGAGGTGGTCGGCCCGGTGTGCGAGTCGACCGACACGTTCTCCCAGGACGCGCAACTGCCCGACCTCGTCCCCGGTGACCTGGTCGCCTTCCTGGACGCGGGGGCGTACGGGATGGTCATGGCCTCCAACTACAACACCAACCGGCGTCCACCGGAGATCGTCGTGGAGGGCGGCACCTCGCGAGTCGCACGCCCGCGCGAGGACTGGCGCGACCTGTACGCCTCGGAGGGCTGATCCACCGCGTCAGACGGGATCGGGATCGGGCTGGGGCGGCTCACCGGTTCGCCCGTCGACCGACTGCCGCACGCCGTTGAGGCCCTCGGACCAGGGACTCCACGCGAAGGCGAACATCGACTCGGGCAGGATCATCCCGGAGCAGCGGATCTCGTCGTTGAGCAGGTTGAGCTGGCTGACCGTCGACTGCGAGGCCAGGTTGGCGATCGGCATGAGCTGGTAGTCCTGGAAGCCGATCGCCCGGAACGAGAAGTCGTACGTACGGGCGGACGAGCGCCATACGTAGTTGTCGTGCCGGTTGCACAACTGCCGGTGTGTGTAGGTGACCCAGGCCTGTTCGCCGGGCTGCATCAGCATCTGCTGGCAGGTCACGTCGAACTCCAGCCAGAGCGTGCCGTTGGAGCTGTCGCTGAGCGAGATGCCGCCGAGGTCGGGTTCGATCCGCAGGGGTACGGCGTGGCTGGGCAGGACCACCTTGATGCTGGGCTGCAGCACGTGCCGTACCCAGATCAGGCACTCCTCCGTGGACAGCACCCCGGCTCGGAAGCGCCGGGTGAGTTCGGTGTTCGCCGGGATGGGGATCAGCTGGGAGTGGATGACGCCGTCGCCGTTGATCCGTACCGGGCGGCTGGAGGTGTTGGCGTCGGTGCGGTAGGTGAAGGACGCCTTGATCCGCAGCACGCTGTCCGGCAGCGGCGGCGCGGAGTCGGCGAACCGTTCCTGCGCCGGCTCGTCCGAGAGTTCGATCTCCGCCCGGTAGCTGCTGCGCGGTGGCGCGGCGAGCGTCGCCACCAGCCAGTCCACGGCCTGGGACACACCACCGTCGTTGGGGAAGCGGGCCCGGACCGCGCGCTTGAGGTGACGTTCCTGCTCCAGGCTGCTGAGCTGACTCAGATATCCGTCGCTGGAGAGCAGGGCGGCGACCAGCTCCTGGGTCGCGTACCGCTTGAGGTTGATCAGGTCGAGGATCAGGGCCACCGCGCCGGCCTGGACCAGGGTGTTGCCGAGGAGGTTCAGGTACTGGTTCGCCGTCGAACCGTTGGGCCCGGCCTGGTGGAGCGTCGCCAGCCACAGCCAGCTTCCGGAGATGAGCAGCAGCGCGCTGATCAGCAACGCCTTCTCCCGTACCAGCCCCCATTGCGCCCGCGAACGTCCAGCCATGCTGCCTCCCCCGGTTCCCTGGGCCGCCCCGCGTCCAGTATCCAGTCTGCTTACGGATCACGACAGGCCTTCGAACCGTCAAGTGTCCCAGCTGGAAGTGGAGTTGGCGACGGGCCCCAGAGCGCCACTACCAGCTGCGTGTCGCTTCGCCGTGGCTTCGGGAGCGGAGAGCCGTTCGTTCCGAGGACGCCAGCGGAAGTTGAAGCAGCAGCAGTGTGCCCCCAGGCGATCGACTCATCGGACTCCACGAGTTCAGGCTGAGCAGCGGGAGCACCCAACCCGGCGGCTCCGGGAGGGGGTTCGGTGGAACAGGAGGCCGGCCGGCGGGCACGCCGGGACCGCGTGGTGCCGGCCGGGCAGCCCGGGGTGCGGTTCGTGGCGGGGCTGATGGCCATACTCCTCGCCGACTGCGCGCCCGGCGCGGCGCTGACGGACTCCCGCCCCCGCGCATGTCCCTCGCGGGCCCGCCCGCCTTCCGGGACCAGCTGGTGACCCATGGCTTCGCCCGCATGGACGTGATGCTGAATCCTTGACCGGTCATTCGGATGTGCGTCGTCTGCCATTGGCCTGTGGATTCACCTGGGCCTCGTAGCGTCACCCCGTTCTCGGGGGTCCAAGGAACCGCAGGGGTGCACATGAAGATCATGGCTACCGGTCGTATCGCCGCCGCCGCGGCACTTTCCGCGTGTCTCGCCGCCGGAGGCGTGGCAGTGGCGGCCAACTCGGCGCAGCACACGGCCTCGCCGGCGACGAGTACCGTCGCGAAGACGACCCGGCCGGACGGCGCTCTCGCCCGCGACTTCGAGGCGGTCGACCGCAACACCGCCTGGCAGCTCACCGGCAAGCTCAAGCTCGACTTCACCACGTACCACACCGAGGGCATGGTCCGGGCGGGCGGTCACATCTTCCTGTCCGCGGTGCAGATCATCGAACCCACGCAGAAGTACCCCACGCCGGTGGGCGGTTACGACCGCACGCCCGGGCGCGGCATCGGCCATGTGTTCGTGATGGACGAGGACGGGAAGCTCCAGCGGGACATCGTCCTCGGCGAGGGCGACATGTACCACCCGGGCGGCATCGACTCCGACGGCAGCTCGGTGTGGGTGCCGGTGGCCCAGTACCGGCCGAACAGCAGCGCCGTCATCTACCGCATCGACCTCAAGACCCTGGGCGTCCACAAGGAGTTCGAGGTCAAGGACCACATCGGCGGCATCGTCCGCGACAAGGTCACCGGTGACCTGATCGGCAACAACTGGGGCTCGCGCCACTTCTACGAGTGGAACGCGCGCGGGCGGCTGGTCGCCGAGTGGGACAACCCCGACTACTTCATCGACTACCAGGACTGCCAGTACGTCCCGGACCGCAAGATGCTCTGCGGCGGCGTCACGAACCTGCCCCAGACCACGGCCGCGGGCGGCACGAGCGCCGTCTACGAACTCGGCGGCATGGGCCTCATCGACCTGCGCACCCACCAGGTCCTGCGCGACGTGCCCTTCCAGCAGTGGTCGACCGCCGGCCACGTGGCCACCCGCAACCCGCTCAAGCTGTCCGCCGACGGCGACAAGCTCACCATGTGGGCCGCCCCCGACAACGGCGACGAGGGCAACGGCACCGAGATCCTGACCTACCAGGCGACGGTGACCCCGGCCGGCTGACGCCGACACCAGGTACGGCGACGGGCCCGACCGTGCGCGACACCACCCGGCCGGGCGGTGGCGGCGCCGATCGGCGCCGAGAGCTGCTCTCAGACGGTGATGACCAGCTTCCCGCGCGGATGCCCCGACTCCAGATGCCGTACCGCGGTGACCGCTTCCGTCAGTGGATAGGTGCGGTCGATGACGGGAGTCACGGCCCCCGCCGCGACGAGTTCGGTCAGCCTGAGCAGGTCCTGTTGCCGCGTCACCGCGATGACCGGGCGCAGTTTCTGGCCGACGAAGGCGGACAGGACCAGGCCGCGGATCCAGCGGTCCGTGCCGCCGAGGATCGGGCCGCCGTCCTCGCCGCCGACGAACACGACGGTCCCGCGCGGGGCGAGAACGCGGCGCAGCCGGGAGAGGGGGCGGTTGCCGGCGGAGTCCAGGACGAAGTCGTAGCGGACGGGCCGGTCGGTGATGTCCTCGCGCGTGTAGTCGATGACGTCGTCGGCGCCGAGGGAGCGGACCAGTTCGGCGCCGGTGGGTCCGCACACGCCGGTGACCCGGGCACCGTAGTGCACGGCCAGCTGGACGGCGTACGTGCCCACGCCGCCGGAGGCGCCGATCACCAGTACCTCCTGGCCGGGCTTCGGGCGGGCCAGGTCCAGCCCTTGGAGGGCGGTCACGGCGGAGACGGGGAGGGCGGCGGCCTGCTCGAAGCCGAGGCCCGCCGGTTTGGGGGCGAGTTGTTCTGCCTTGCCGCAGGCGAACTCGGCGAAGGAGCCGTCGCACTGGCCGAAGACCTCGTCCCCGGGCTTGAAGGAGGTCACCCGCGCGCCGACCGCCTCGACCACTCCGGCCGCGTCCCAGCCGCGCACGCGGTGGGCGGGTTTGCGCAGGCCGATCTGCCGGTTGAGGCGGGCGAAGTACGGCCGCCCGGTCATGAGATGCCAGACGCTCGGGTCGACGCCGGCCGCCCGCACCCGCACGAGCACGTCCTCGTCGCGGGGGACCGGCGGGTCGATGTCCCGCAGCTGCAGACGGTCGGCGTTGCCGTAGGCGTCCTGGACGATGGCCTTCATCGGGGCTCTCCCTCACCGCGGCCGTGTCGGGGGTGCTCTCCTCAGGATGGTCTTCACCGACCGCGCCGTTGGCCAGAGGCTGACGGGCGGCTGGTCAGGATCCGGTCAGGGTGTCCAGCGCCATGGCCACCAACTGGCCCTCCAGAACCTGCTGTTCCGGCACGAGGCCGCCCGGTAGGTGCGCGCGTGCAGCAGTGACAGCAGCCACCAAGCCTCTGAGCGTGAACGCGTCCGCGAACTGGAAACCCAGCGAGCCACGGGAGTGGAAGCGGACCATGTCGTGACCGTGGGCCGGATGCGGTGGTGACACGGGTGCGGTCCGCGCCCCATCATGGGTGGAGTATGGGGGGTTCGGTGCATGTGTCCCGTGTGCGCCACCGTGGCCGGAGGCCGCGCGTGGTGCCGGTGGCGGCCGCCCGGGCGGGGCTGTTCTCCCTGCTGGGTACGGCGGTTGCGGCCACGGTGCATCATCTGGCCTTCGACTCCAGCCCTTCACTGCTGGTACGGGGTCTCGCGGCCCTCGTGCTCTTCGGCCTCGCGCTGCCCGGCGCGGGCCACGACAAGCCGCTGGTACGGCAGTTGGCGCTCGCGACCACCGCGCAGGTGGGCGTCGGCTACTGGTTCGTACGGGCCGACGACGCGATCCCCGTGCCACCGCACGCCCTGTGGCCGTCCTCCGTGCACGCCGGCTGGCCGGTCGTCGTCGGCCATGTGCTGCTGACCGTGCTGTCCGCGGTGCTACTGCGCGGCGTGGACAACTGTCGCCGACGCGTGCTGTACGTGGCGGGACGCAAGTGGCTGCATCTGCGCGAGGTGCTGCACAGGCTGTTCACCCCGGTCCGTGCGCCGGTCGATGTGAGTGTGGCCCGTCGTGGTGGGCGGCACGCACATGCCGGGCCCGTGCCCGGAGTTCCCCGTCCGGCCCTCCTCGCGGACGCGGTCGTCCGGCGGGGGCCGCCCGCCTTCTCCCCGCTGCCGCGCTCGCGGCGGCTTTCGGTGTGCATCTGAAGTCCTGACCATCCACACCACACCGGAGCGCGGGCTGCCCGAACGGCCCCGCGCCAGGGGGAATTCATGTCCGAGACCGTTGTCGTCATCGGGGCGGGCCCGTACGGCCTGTCCACCGCCGCGCATCTGAAGGCGCGCGGCCTGAGTGTCCGGGTGTTCGGCTCGCCGATGGTGAGCTGGGCCGGGAACATGCCCGCGGGCATGCTGCTGAAGTCACCGCCGAGCGCGTCGATGCTGTCCGCACCGCGTCCGGGGTTCACGCTGGACGACTACGCCCGGCGGGCGGGCGAGCCCCGGCTGACCGGGCACGAGCCGGTGCCCGTCGGGATGTTCGTGCGCTACGGGCAGTGGTTCGCCGAGGAGTTGGTGCCCGAGGTGGAACGGGTCCGCGTCCTCGTCGTCGACCGGCAGGCCGACGGGTTCCACCTCAAGCTCGCCTCGGGCGAGGAGCTGCGGGCGGCGGCCGTGGTCGTGGCCAGCGGCATGGACGGCTTCGCGCATGTCCCGGAGCCGCTGGCCGGGTTCGTGCCCGAGGGGCTCGTTTCGCACACCTCGCACCACGCCGACCTCAAGGTCTTCGCCGGGCGCGAGGTGGTCGTGGTGGGCGCGGGGCAGTCGGCGCAGGAGAGCGCGGCGCTGCTGCACGAGTCCGGGGCGCGGGTCCAACTGCTTGCGCGAACAGGGAAGTTGGTGTTCGGCGCGGCTCCGACTCCGCCGCCGCACTGGCAGCCGGACACTCCGCTGGGCCGGTCCTGGGGGCTGTACGGAGTCGTCCACCAGGCCGCCGCGTTCCGCTTCCTGCCGACGGGGACGCGGTTGCGGCTGGTGAAGCGGGTACTGGGCCCGTTCGGGGCGTGGTGGCTGAAGCCGCGGCTCGACGGGGTGGTCCCCGTGCGGCTGGGGGAGCACATCACCGACGCGCGGCGACAGGAGGGCGGTGTCCTCCTGACCACCAGGGACGCGGAAGGACGGACCCGGTCACTGGAGGCGGAGCACGTCCTGGCCGCGACCGGCTACCGGGTCCGTATCGACGGGATGGACTTCCTCGCCCCCGAACTGCGCGCCGCACTCACCCGCACCGGAGGCTCCCCGCACCTCGACGCGGGCCTCCAGTCCTCCGTACCCGGCCTCTACTTCACCGGCATCCAGGCGGCGGCCACCTTCGGCCCACTGCTGAGGTTCACCTGCGGAACGGCCTTCGCTGCACCGCGGCTGGCGAAGGCGCTGGCGGGGCGGGTCGCGGCCAGGTAGGTCCGGATCGGGGCGGCGGCGATTCGGGGAGGACGGGTGCGGGGAGCGGCGATCCGGCTGGAGCGGATGCGGCGCGTGCCAGGGTGGGGGCGATTCGGGGGAGGGCGGGGGCGGCGCGCGTCCGGGTGGGCGCCGCTCACGACCCGCCCGGGGGTACGCCGTTCAAGTCCCGCGCGGTTGGCCGCCGCGCAAGTCCCGCACGCGTGGCCGCCGTTCAGGAATGAGCCGCGTGCAGTGTGTCGCCGTACGCGACGTGGCTGTGCCGCCAGCCCGCCCCCACCCGCGTGGCGCCGGTCAGGTGGGGGTGGCCGGCGTGGAGATCCCTGTGCTCGTGCTCCACGGCGGCCACCGGCACCCGCCACAGCCGCACGGCCAGCAGAGAGGAGACCAGCGCGATCCCGCCCAGGCAGCCGACGGCCGTCTGCAGTCCCGCCTCCGCACCCACCCATCCGGCCAGCGGATACGTCAGCAGCCAGCAGCCGTGCGACAGCGAGAACTGGGCCGCGAACGCCGCCGTGCGCTCCTCGGCCGGTGCCGAGCGGCGGATCAGCCGGCCGGTCGGCGTCAGCACCATCGAACACGCGGCACCGAACGCCGCCCACACCACCAGCAGCGCGGGCAGCCGCCAACTCCCGCTCCGCGCCGCCGTGACGGCACCGAGCCCGGCGAACACCACGGCCAGCAGCAGCGCACCGCGCACCATCACCGTCCGGTCCGGAACCCGGTCGAGGACGCGGGGCAGCAGCAGGGCCACGGCCATCGAGCCCGCGCCGTACGCGCCGAGCGCGAGCGGTACGGCACCCGCCGACAGGCCCAGGAAGTCCCGTACGTACACGACGGAGTTGACGGTCACCATGGCGCTCGCGGCGGCGACCGCGAGGTTCAGGGCGAGGAGGGCGCCCAGCTGCGGGAGGGTGAGGAAGAGACGGGTGCCGGCCGTCGCCCTGGCGTAGGCGCCGGTGGGGCGTGGAGCCGTGGCGGCGGCCGGCTTCGGCAGCACCGCGGAGAGCACGAGCGCCGCCGAGCCGAGAAAGCCCAGCACCGTGCCGGTGAACAGCCAGTTGTACGTGATCACCGACAGCAGCGCGGCCGCCAGCGCGGGGGAGAAGAGGCTCTCCAGGTCGTAGGCGAGGCGGGACATGGACAGCGCCTGCGTGTAGTCGCGTTCCTTCGGCAGTACGTCGGGCAGGACCGCCTGGAAGGTCGGCGTGAACGCGGCCGAGGCGGACTGGAGCAGGAACACCAGGACGTAGACCTGCCACACCTGGTCCACGAACGGCAGGAACAGCGCGACCCCGGCCCGGGTCAGATCGGCGGCGACCATGAGCGCGCGGCGCGGCAGCCGGTCGGCGACCGCACCGACGGCCGGGGCGATCACCACGTACGCCACCATCTTGATCGCGAGCGCGGTGCCGAGCACCGAACCGGCGTCGGCGCCCGCGATGTCGTACGCGAGGAGCCCGAGCGCGACCGTCGCAAGCCCGGTGCCGACCAGAGCGATGACCTGGGCGGCGAAGAGGTGGCGGTAGGTCCGGTCGCGCAGGATGGCGAGCATGGGGGCGACTCCCGGGCGGACAGGCGGACAGGCGGACGAGCGGGCGGACGGGCGGACGGGCGAGCGGACGGGCGGACGGGCGGACAGGGTGACCGTGGGGTCACGGCGGGGCGGTCGACTCGGCATCGACTCGCCGTCCTCCGAGTGTAGCCATCATGTGCGCACCTGCGCACATGATGGCTGGAAATGCCGGACCGGAATCACCGGGCCGGAATCACCGCGCCGGAATCGCCGGGCCACGGACGAGGGCCGCCCACCCCACCCCGGTGGCTCTAGGCTGGCCCCATGCCCGAAAGCAACGCCATCTCACCTGCGGCCGGTGCGCATCTGCGGGCCCCGGACAGTGCACGGCTCGCCGAGGCGACCGGGGTGTTCGCGATGCTCTCGGACGCGACCCGGCTGCATCTGCTGTGGCTGCTGGCGCAGGGCGAGTCGGACGTCGGTTCGCTCACGGAGCGGTGCGAGGCCTCGCGCACGGCGGTCAGCCAGCACCTCGGGAAGCTGCGGCTCGCCGGGTTGGTGGACACCCGCCGGGAGGGGCGGCACATCTACTACCGGCTCAGCGACGGCCATCTGCGCCGTCTGGTCGTCGAGGCGCTCAGCCACGCGGACCACCGGGTGAGCGGGCAGGCGCCGCACGACTGACGGGGTCCTCGCGGATTTCCGAAGGCGGCCTGTGCGTGGGTCCACTCCGGGCGCTCGGGCCAAGTGCACCTGGGGCGGGGTGGGTTGGAGCCGGTCTGCCGGTCTCAGGTCGCTTCCTCGACCGGCAGTTCCAGCCGCAGCTCGTAACCCCCGTCGGCCGTCGGCCCCGCCGTGACTGACCCGCCGAGCAGCTCCGCGCGTTGGCGCAGGCCGGCCAGGCCGTGGTGGGCGCCGGGGAGGGGGAGGGCGGGGCTGGCGGGGGCCGAGTTGGTCACCACGGCGGTCACGGTGCCGTCCGTGTGGCCGATACGGATCGTCGCCTTGGCGCCGGGCGCGTGCTTGCGGGCGTTGGTCAGTGCCTCCTGGACCGTGCGGTAGACGGCGCGCTGCGCCGCCGGTGGGAGGTCCTCGGGCAGGTCGGTGTCGAGGTCGGCCTCGATGCCGCTGCCGTCGACCAGTTGCGGGAGGCCGGTGAGCGAGGGCTGCGGGGTGAGTTCGGTGGGGCGGCTGCCCGCGGCGCGCAGGACGCCGACCATGTGCCGCAGTTCGTCCAGCGTCTGCACCGCGAGTCGCCGGATGTCGGCCGCGGCCTTCTTGGTCTCCGGGTCTTGCGTGCCCACTTGGAGTGCACCGGCCCGCACCGCGATCAGGCTGACCTGGTGGGAGACGACGTCGTGCATCTCGCGGGCCAGTTGGGCGCGTTCCTTCGCCAGCACGCTCTGTGCCAGCAACTGCCGTTCGCTCTCCCGGGCTTGAGTGATCTCCGCGAGCCGCAGCGCGAGCTCGCGCCGGGCCTGGACCAGCTGCCCGAGGAAGACGGGCGCGGCGGCCGTGGCCAGGCTGTAGGTCACCTTGATCAGCGCCCTGGGATCCGTCAGGTCGGCGAACTCCGGTGCCGGCCACGACCATTGGGTGGTGTCGCCCGCGGCGAACGCCAGCGCGCAGCCCGCCAGCAGCACGCGCCGACGGCTCAGCGAGGCCAGCGTGTACAGCGCGGCCAGGGTGGCGAACACCGCGTCCGTGACGAGCGTGGCCGGGAACGCGAGCAGATAGGTGAGCAGCGGGTGCCGCCGCCGCAGGACGAGCGCGAAAGCGGCCAACAGGGCGACGGCGAACGCCACTTCGTCGTGCGTGTGCACATGGACCTTCACGTCCATCAGGGCCGCCAGGACGACCGCGACGTCGAGGACGACGGCGGGCGGACGCCGGGCGATCAGGAGGCCTTCGCGGCCCAGGGCGCCCATGCGCCCACCTTGGCCCCGGTCAGCCATGCGCTCAGCCCCGCCCCGCGCGGCCACGCGCTCCCCCCCCGCCCCCGGGCAGTCATCCGTCCCCCTCGCCCCGCGACGGCCTGAGCAGCCCCGCCCGCTCGGCGAGCAGTGCCGCTTGCACCCGGCCGCCCACCTCCAGCTTGGTGAGGATGGCGCTGACGTGGTCCTTGACCGTCGCCGAGCTGAGGTGCATCCGGGCGGCGATACCGGAGTTGGACAGCCCCTCGGCCACCAGGACGAGGACGTCCCGCTCGCGGTCGGTCAGGCCGTCGACCGCGAGGGCGGCCGGATTGTGGGGACCGGCGTCCAGATAGCCGTCGACGACGGTACGGGTGACCTTGGCCGACAACACGACCCCGCCGTCGGCCAGGGAACGTATGAGATACGGCAGTTGCTCGGGATCCGTGTCCTTGAGCAGGAAACCGGCGGCCCCGGACCGCAGCGCCGCCGCCACGTACTCGTCCATGTCGAAGGTCGTCAGCATCGCCACCACCGGCGGCTCGGTCATCCGGCGCAGCTCCGCCAGCACGGTCAGTCCGTCCACGTCCGGCATCCGGATGTCGAGCAGCACCACGTCCGGCCGCGCCTCCCGCGCGGTCCGCACCGCCTGCCCGCCGTGCACCGCCGCCACGACCTGGATGTCGTCCGCGGCGTCGAGGATGTGCCGGAAACCCGTGCGGATCATGGCCTCGTCGTCGACCACCAGAACCCGGATCATCATGTGCTCCGTTCGCGACCGGACCACCGCTGAAACCGCTACGACGCCCCGCACCCCCGACCGGTTCCCCGGGGCGCCCCGCACCCGCGGCGCGCGCCCCGCCGGTCGGCGGGGGCAACACCCGTCACCCGCCGGATGGGCCCCGGCTCCACCGGCCCCGAGGCTGGGGACCATGACGCAAGAAGCGACGCCGACGCTCGCCCTCCCGACCCCGGACCGACCAGCCCAGCGCCCCCGCCCGCCGTCGGCCGGCCGTCTCGTCGGCATCGACCTGGCGCGCGGCCTCGCGGTCCTCGGCATGTACGCCGCCCACGTCGGCCCCGATCCCACCGTCGGCGGCCCGCTCGGCTTCCTCCTAGAGCTGCCGCGCGGCCGTGCCTCGGCCCTGTTCGCGCTGCTGGCCGGGTTCTCGCTGGTCCTCATCACCGGCCGCCCGCACCCGCGCACGGGACGCGCGGGCCGGCAGGCGGCGGCCCGGATCGTGATCCGCGCGCTCGTCCTGATGGCCCTGGGCTTCGCCCTGACCACCCTGGACACCGACGTCGACGTGATCCTCTCCTTCTACGGCCTCCTCTTCCTCCTCGTCCTCCCGCTGTACCGGCTGAGGGCGCGGACCCTCGCCTGCATCGCCGCCGCGGGCGCCCTGCTCCTGCCCCAAGTGCTGTACCTGGTACGGCAGTCCGTCGAGGGCGGCGACTGGGCGGACGCCGTGGTCTCGGCTGATCCGCTGGCCCGCGTCAGCGGCACGAACGGCTTCATGGAGCTGCTGTTCACGGGCGAGTACCCGGTGCTCACCTGGATGCCGTTCATGGTCGCGGGCATGGCGCTGGCCCGCCTCGACCTCACCCGGCGCCGTACCCTCGCCCAACTCTCCGGCACAGGCGGTGCGTTGGCCCTGCTCGGCTACGGCGGCTCCTGGCTGGCCCTGCACCTGGTCCCGCACGCCCTCACCACGGTCGCGGCCGCCACGGACGGCGGCTCGGCCGGCGCCGCCTGGTGGTCGGACACCGTGGGCGACATCAGCGACGGCACCCCCGCCGACTGGCTGCTGGTGGCCGCGCCGCACAGCCAGACCACCTTCTCGATCCTCGGCAACACGGGAGTGGCGCTCGTCGTCGTGGCGGCATGCGGCGCGGCCACCCAAGTGCCCCGCCTGCTGCGCCTGGCCACCCCGGTCACCGCGGTCGGCATGACCGCCCTGACCGCCTACGTCCTGCACATCCTCGCCATCCGGGTCGTGGGCATGGAGGACGCGACGGGCCCGGCCCTGCTGTCCCTGCTGCTGTTCTCCCTGACCGCCATGGTGTTCGCGACGGCCTGGACCCGGCACTTCCGCCGGGGCCCGCTGGAGTACCTCCTGCACACCGCCACCCGGCCCGCGCGCCTGGTCAGGTGAGCCGTACCGTCATCCGCACCGCCACGTCGTCCCCCGCCGAAAGCCCCTGCGGTGTTCGTACCGCGTTCTTCAGGGGCAGCAGATAGCCCCCGTCCTTGGGGAACAGCGAGGTGGCGAAGGCGAGTTCGCCGATGCGAGCCTCGACCGGGATCACACCCCAGCCGTACGTGGCCATCGCCGCCACCTCGCGGATGTCCGCGGACTCCTGGTCGGGCACGGGCACGAAGTAGTACGGCGCCGGCCCGCGCCACTCGATCACCCTGCCGGTGAAGGTGAGTTCCACGGTCTCAGCCCCTTCCTTCGAGTACGGCCAGGTCGCGCTCGGCGTACATACGGTGCCACCACTCCTCGTTGAGCACGACCAGCAGACACTGCCGTACGGGGAAGCTCGCGCCCTCGTCCGGCCAGCCGGGGCCCTCCAGCGGTTCGGTCACCAAGTCGAGCTGCTCGTCGGTGAGTTCGGCGACGACCCGGCGTACCGTCCCCATCGCCGTCAGGCGCAGGGCCAGCGCCTCGTCGAGGGAGGGGCGGGCCTCGCGGTCGTGCGGGACGCCCGGGCGGGGGTCCATCTGGTCCCAGGGCAGGGACAGCGGATGCCAGGGGGCGGGGTCGCCCAGGATGCCCCGCTCGATCCAGGCCTGCGTCGCGAACGCGAGGTGGCGCAGGGTCTGGACGAACGACCACTCGCCGTCGACCGACTCGTGCAGCAGCTCCGGGGCCAGCCGGCGGGCCCGCTCGACGGTCGTCGCCCACAGCCGCTCGTTCAGCGCCCAGGCCTCGCGGAAGCCCTCCGCGGTGGTCGGCCGGAACCGGGGGCGGTCGGGGTGGCGGCGGTCCAGCTCGGCCTCCACCAGCGGTGCCACGTCGACGCCGTTGACGACCAGGCTCTCGACCTCGCCGTCGATGGTGGTTCCGGCGATCTCGACACCGCGCATCCTGACCCCCTGGAGGGCACAGTCCCGCAGCGAGGCCCGGTTCAGGATCACCGTGGTGAAGCGCGCCCCCGTCATGTCGGCGCGCTCGAACTCCGCACCGCGCAGATCCGTGAAGTCACTCTCGCCCATGGCAGTCAGCGTAGGGCCGGGGCGCCCGCTCACAGGAACAGTCGTCACACGCGCAACGGAAAACCCGGGACCGGACACGGCGTCCGGTCCCGGGTCCAGGGCCCGAGAGGCTTCGGGGTCAGTCGACGTCGACCGGGCCGTCGCCCGGCTTGCGGTCGTCCTTCGCGCGCAGCTCCAGGACACCGTTGCCGGCCGGCGGCCGGTTCTCGGCGTCCCCGCCGTTCAGGTTCGCCCGGACCGAGTCCAGGATCGTCAGGCCCTGCGAGACCAGACCGGCCGCGATCTCACCGAGGCCGTCCGCGCCGTTGAGGACGTTGACATTGGCGCCGGAGAGGCCGCCCGCGGCCTCCTTCACGATCTGCGGGAGCTGGTCGATCAGCATCCGGTCGAGCGCGACCCGGTCGTACGACGCCGCCGCCTCGGCCTGGATCTTCATCCGCTGCGCGTCCGCCTGGGCGAGCAGCCGGATCCGCTCGGCCTCCGCCTCAGCCGGCTTCACGATCTCCGCGACCAGCTGCTCCTGGCGCAACCTGGCCTGCTTCTGGGCCAGTTCGGTCTGCGCGGCGAGCACCTCCTGCTGGGCGTGCGCCTGCGCCAGCGGCCCGGCCTGCGCGGCCTGCGCCTGGGCGCGGTCCACCTCGGCCGAGTACTCCGCCTTGACGACGGCGGTCTGCCGCTCGTACTCCGCCTGCTTGCGGGCCGCCTCCTGCTGGGCCTCCGCCGCGGTCTGGGTGGCCTGCGCCTGCGCGATCTGGGCCTGCCGCTGGATGGCCGCCCGGTGCGGCGCGGACATCGCGTCGATGTAGCCGGCGTCCCCGTCGTCGATCGACTGGATCTGCAGCGAGTCCACGATCAGACCGATCTTCGCCATCTCCGTCTTGGAGGTGTCCAGCACCTCCGCGGCGAGCTTCTGCCGCTCGGTGACGATCTCCTCGACCGTCATCGAGCCGATGATCGCGCGCAGGTGGCCGGCGAAGATGCGCCCCGTCAGGACCGACATCTGCTCCTGGTCGGAGAGGAAGCGCTGACCTGCGTTGATGATGCTCTCGGTGTCGTTGCCGACCTTGAAGGCGATCACCGCGCGGACGCTCAGTGAGATGCCCTGCCGGGTGACACAGGTCTCCGTGACCTCGGCCTCGTTCATCGACAGGGTCAGGAAGCGGGTCTTGCGGAAGAACGGGATCACGAACTTGCCGTGGCCCGTCACCACCCGGAACGGCGCGCCCCCCAGTCCCCGCCGCCCACCCGAGATCAGCATCGCCTCGTCGGGAGCGGGAACGCGGTAACCGAACATTCTGCTTCTCCTAATCTGCCTCGGCACTCAGCCGAGCGCGGCAAGTGGATCCACCCACTCGATGACGCCGACCTCACGACATCCACGTGACTCGATCACGAGTACCGTCGCCCCCGTCGGCAGGGGATCCTCGGACCACGCGATGAAGGTCTCGGAACCGCCTCTGACGCGCACCAGAATCTCGCCGGGACCGGCTGCTCCCCGGGTTCCGACGAGAACCTTGCCCGTGCAGCCGATCACGGCCTCGTCCTGCGGTATCACCGGCCGACCTCCCACGCGTTGGCCCATGTTTCCGACGATAGACCCACCAGTAGCAGGGGCCTAACACCAGGGACGATCCAGCCAGGCCGACCGGTTCGCCGGACCGCCGACGAAATCGAACATGAGACCCGCATGCTTGCGCAAGCGGACAACCATTACACTCGCCAGCCCACACAGGTCACATGGGCGCGACCGGCTCCGGCCGCCCGCGGCCTTCGTCCATCGGGGGAGACAGATGCCGGAACCTGACGAAGCGGGGACCGCCGCCGGTGCCGCGTTCGAGCAGGTCCTGGAGCGGGCCCTGCACTCCGGGCAGGTCAAGGAGGCGCTGGAGCGCTCCGGCGGGACGCCCGCCCGCGAGCGGCTGCGCGCCCAGGCGCTCCAGGCGCGGGCCGCCATCGCCGCGGCGGCGGGCGTCGACCACCGCGCCGGTGCCGACCGGGACACCTGCCGGTTCCTGTCCGTACGGGCGATGCTCGTGCCCGGTGTGCCCGCCGTCACCGCGGCCTTCTTCCTGGTCCTCGGCTTCAGCATGTGCACGCTGGACGGCCGGCCCTACATCGGTGAGGGCCTGATCACGGCGGGGCTGATCGTCGGCGCGATGGCGGCCGGCGCGGCCGTCGGCGACGCGGCCTGGTTCCTCACCGCCGGGGCCCGCGACCGGGCCGACGCGGACGTACGGGCGCGGGAGGCCTGGGAACTCGCGCTGCTGGAGCGCGGCATGGTGCCGTTCCTGCTGAGCCGGCTCGACGAACCGCGCACGCCGGAACGGGGCCGCTGAGCGTTCCGCGGGAAGTGCGGCGACGGGCCGTCGTTCGGCTGCGGCACCGTCGCGGCTGGTCGCACAGTTCCTCCCCCAGCGCCCCTTGAGGGCGTGGCCGAACCGCAGCCGACTTCCCGAGGCCCGCTTGGACCCGACGCCGCCGAGCTTCGACGCCGTACCCCTACAAGGGTGTTGCGGCGTGCAGCAGGAGCAGCAGGGTCACCGCGGAGTTCGCCGAGAACATCGCGGACAGGGCGGTGCCCGCCGTGGCGCTCCACAGGGCGAGGCCCACGGTGGTGAACAGCGGCGGCCAGGGGTGTGCCGTGGGCGGTGGGCCCAGCAGGGCGGCGACGCGGCGGGGGAGCGGGCCGGGGGCCGCGAGGGCGGCGAGCGTCGGTGCCGGGGCGGCGCGCGAGATCAGGGCCGCCCTGCCGATGGCCCGGGCGACGGTCCGGCGGCTGCCGACGCGCTGGGCGGCCTCCTCGTCGGCCCAGCGCTCGGTGACGTACGAGACGGCCGTGCGCAGCGGCAGCAGGAACGGGTTGGCGCGGGCGGCGAGTTGGACGATCAGCAGGTGGCGGTGGTGCCGGGCGGCGAGATGGGCCCGTTCGTGGGCGAACAGGGCGCGGCGCTCGCGCGGCTCCAGGCGGTCGAGCAGGGCGGTGGAGACCACGATCCGTTCGCGGCGGCCGCCGGGCAGGGCGTACGCGTAGGGCGTGGCGTCGGGGAGGACCGCGACCGCGGTGTCGCGCAGGCCGGCGAGGGCCGCGTGCGCCTGCCGCCGGACGCGCCAGTGGTGCCACAGCACCCGGCCGCAAGCCGCAACGACCGCCAGGAGCAAGGGGATTGCGAGCTTCCCCGCGATCTCGTCGTGCGGCACGCTCTGCCGCACCTCGGGGTCCGACCAGCCGTCCGGCAGGGGATTGCCGGGCAGTTGGGCGGTGCCGACCACCATCAGCAGGCCCAGGCACATAGTGCTGCACACCGCCATGACCGCGGCCAGGCCGCTCAACAGCCTTGTGGCGGTGCGCGGATGAAGGTGCTGGGTGGCCAGCCGGGAGATCGGCCACGCGGTCAACGGCAGGACGAGCGGAAGGAAGACGAAGACGCCCACGGGGACTCAGTCCGCCGGCTCGTCGGCCGCCCGGTCCAGCAGATCCCGCAGCAACTGCTCGTCGCCCTCCGGCAGCGCGGTGATGAAACGGGCCAGCACCGCCCGGCGGTCCCGCTCGCGGTCCAGCACCTTGTGCATCTTCAGCGCGGCGAGACCGGCCTCGTCCGCGGCCGCCGACCAGACGAACGAACGCCCCGCCCGCTTCCGGGTGACCGCCTGCTTGTCCAGCAGCCGGCTCAACACCGTCATCACGGTCGTGTACGCGAGCCCGCCGCCCAGCCGCTCCTGTACCCAGGCCGCGGTCACCGGGACGTCGGCCTTCCGCAGGGCACCGAGTACCTGCGTCTCCAACTCGCCCTGCGCACGGCGCTGGGGGCGCGGATCCGGTTTCGCCATGCGCCCATCGTATAGAGGGCGTTGTCGGTGACCGTCTTCCCCTGGTTGTACAGTTGCGCAATGTAGCAATCATCGAGGGCGGCCCTCCGCATCCCGCGGGCAGCGCCGTCCGGCGAATCGGAAGGGGCGGGCGGGATGCTGCGCAACGGACTGGAACCCTGGCACCTGCTGATCGTGGCGATCGTCATCATCGTGCTGTTCGGCTCGAAGAAGCTGCCGGACACCGCACGCGCGCTGGGCAGGTCCATGCGCATCCTCAAGAGCGAGGCGAAGGCCATGAAGGACGAGGGCGGCACGGAGGCCCCCGTCGTGGAGCCCCGCACCGAGGGCACCGTCACCGGCTGAGCCGGGCGGAAGGGATCAGAAGCGCGGCGAGGGCTCGTCCCGCTCGACGACAGTGCCGGGGATCACCTTCTCGGCACCGGGCGGGTCCTGGTCCCTGAGCGCCCTGGCCTCGCTCTTGAAGATCCGGGTCGCCTTGCCCGCCGAGCGGGTCAGTTCCGGCAGCTTCTTGACGCCCAGGACGACCACGACGACGAGAAGGATCAGGGCGAGCTCGCTCAGGCCGAACATCAGGTCTGCTTTCTCCCGGGAACCAGTGATCTACAGCGCTGTAGAAGTCTCTCCCGAGGTGTGATCGTTCGACAAGTACGTCAGTTGCTATATTGCGCAATCATCCAACCCGAGTGGTGCGCCGTCGCGCCGATGGTTGGCGTCGGCCACAGCGTAGGGAGTGGGAGTTGAGCGACCCCTGGGGTGAGACCCGCGGCCCTGCGACCACACGTGATCGCAGGGCCGGAGTGCCACGTCAGCGTGCGACGGACGACGCACCGCCCCCTCCCGCGCCGGGCGGCCGGGCGGCGGCCCGCCAAGCGGCACGCTCCAAGGGGCGCCGCGGGGGCGGACGCCGCGCCAAGCCGGTGGCCCGCCGCAAACGGATCGCCCGCATAGCCCTGTTCACCGTCTCCGCGCTGATCCTCGTCACCGCGGGCGGCGGGCTGTGGCTCTACGAGCACCTCAACGGCAACATCAAGAGCGTCGCGATCGACGACGGCGCCGGCGGCAAGGAGAAGGCCGACGCCTTCGGCCGGACCCCGATCAACATCCTGGTCATCGGCTCCGACGGCCGGAACAACGCGGCCGACTGCAAGCTCGGCGGCGGCTGCGGCTCGGCGACGTCGACCGTCGGCCACAACGCCGACGTCGAGATGGTGGTGCACGTCTCCGCCGACCGCTCGAACGCCACCGTGATGAGTGTGCCGCGCGACACCATGACCCAGGTCCCCGCCTGTACCGACCCGGACACCAAGCAGTCCACGGCCGGCTACTACGGCCAGATCAACAGTGCCCTCCAGTACGGCCCCGCCTGCCAGGTCAAGACCGTCCACGAGCTCACCGGCATCACCATCGACCACTTCGTGATGCTCGACTTCTCCGGCGTGGTCAAGATGTCCGACGCGGTGGGCGGCGTCTCGGTGTGCGTCAGCGACAACGTCTACGACACCTACTCCCACCTCAAGCTCGCCAAGGGCACCCACACCCTCAAGGGCGACGCGGCCCTGGAGTTCGTCCGCTCCCGGCACGGCTTCGGCGACGGCAGCGACCTGGGCCGTACCGTCTCCCAGCATCTGTTCCTCAGCGCCATGATCCGCAAGTTCAAGAGCGCGGGCACGCTCGCGAACCCCGCCAAGGTGTACTCCCTCGCCGACGCGGCCACCAAGGCGCTGACCGTGGACACCGGCCTGGGCAGTGTGAGCAAGCTCGTCGATCTCGCGACCGACCTGAACAAGGTGCCGTCGAAGCGGATGACGTTCACCACGATGCAGACCGGCGCCGACCCCACCAACGCCAACCGGGTCGTCCCCGCGGCCGCCGCGAAGGCGCTGTTCGCCGCCATCGCCAATGACCAGTCCCTCACCTCGGGCAGCGGCAAGAAGTCCTCCGCGTCCCCGTCCGCCTCGGCGACGGCCACCGTCGCGCCCTCCGCGGTCGACGTCAAGGTCGAGAACGGCACCACGACCGCCGGCCGTGCCTCGGTCGTCGCCGACGCCCTGCTGGCCAAGGGCTTCGGCTCGGGCACCACCCCCGGCAACGCCCCGGAGTCGGCGACCACCACCAAGCTCACCTACGGCCCCGGCGAGAAGGCCGAGGCGCAGACGGCGGCCGCCGCCCTCGGCCTGCCCGCCTCCCATCTCACCCAGGGCAGCAGCAGCGGCATCACCCTCGTCATCGGCTCCGACTGGCCGAGCGGTACGACGTTCGGCTCCTCGGGCACCTCGTCGGCAGCGCCCGCCGACACCCACGCGGCGGTCTCCGACGCCCATGCCCAGACCGCCGACAAGGCCAAGACCTGCGCGAAGGTCAGCCCGTACAAGACCGTGCAGATCAACGGCGTGGCGATGACCCCGGCGCAGGCGTACGCGGCGGCGAGCAGCAAGAAGGACTCGGCGCCCTAAGGAGAACCAAGAACGCGCGACACCTCCTGGGCGGCCATGGACCAATGAAGAGATGAATGAGTCTTCATGTGTTCCTGTATGGTGAACCGGTGACCTCGACGCTCACCCCACCCCTCACCGACCCCTCCGCACCCGCCGACAGTGCCCGTGCGCCCCGTCGCCGCACCCGGATGCTCGCCCTCCCCGAGGTGCGCTGGGCCGCCGCGGCCACCGCCTGCTTCCTGCTCGCGCTGCCGCTCCAGCTCACCGGCCAGTCCGCCTGGCTCTGGGGACCGCTGTACGCGCTCGCGTACGTCACCGGAGGCTGGGAGCCGGGTTGGGAGGGCCTGAAAGCTCTCGCCGGCCGAACCCTGGACGTCGACCTCCTCATGGTCGTCGCCGCGCTCGGTGCCGCCGCCATCGGGCAGGTCATGGACGGCGCCCTGCTCATCGTCATCTTCGCGACCTCGGGTGCCCTGGAGGCGCTGGCCACGGCCCGGACCGCCGACTCGGTGCGCGGCCTGCTCGACCTGGCCCCGGCCACGGCGAGCCGGCTCGGCCCCGACGGCACCGAACAGGCCGTGCCGGTCGAGGAGTTGACGGTCGGCGACACGATTCTCGTACGACCGGGAGAGCGCGTCGGTGCCGACGGGAGGGTGCTGGACGGGGCGAGCGAGGTCGACCAGGCGACCATCACCGGCGAGCCGCTGCCCGTCGCCAAGGAGTCCGGCGACGAGGTGTTCGCGGGAACCGTCAACGGCACGGGCGCGCTGCGGGTCCGCGTCGAACGGGACGCCTCCGACTCGGTGATCGCCCGGATCGTGCGCATGGTCGAGGAGGCGTCGGAGACCAAGGCGCCGACGCAGCTGTTCATCGAGAAGGTCGAACAGCGTTACTCACTGGGCATGGTGGCGGCGACGCCGGCGGTGTTCGCGGTCCCGCTTCTGTTCGGGGGCGAGCTGACGGCCTCCCTGCTCCGCGCGATGACCTTCATGATCGTGGCCTCACCCTGCGCGGTCGTGCTCGCCACCATGCCCCCGCTCCTTTCGGCCATCGCCAACGCCGGCCGGCACGGGGTGCTCGTCAAGTCGGCGGTGGTGATGGAGCGGCTGGGCCAGGTCGACGCGGTGGCCCTGGACAAGACCGGCACGCTGACGGAGGGCGTCCCGAGGGTGACGGACGTACGACCGCTGCCCGGATCCGGCGTGGGGGAGCGGGAGTTGACGATCCTGGCGGCGGCGGCCGAGCGTGCCAGCGAGCATCCCCTGGCACGGGCCGTGGTCGCGGCGGCTCAGGATCGGGGCCTGCCGGTGCCGCAGGCACGGGACTTCGAGTCCACGCCCGGTGTGGGGGTGACGGCGACGGTGGACGGCTGCCGGGTGTCGGTCGGAGCACCGACGCGACTCCTCACCGCCGACACCGCGCAGGGAGCCGCGCTCGGGGCCGCCACCGGACAAGCGCCCGCCTTCGCCGACGCCACCGGCCGGGCGGCCTCCTTCGCCGACGATGCTGCTCAAGCGCCCGCTTTCGCTGACCCCACCGGGCGAGCGGTCGCCGCCGCCGACATCGTGCAACGGTCCGCCCTCGCCGCCGGCACCGGACAAGTGGCCGACCTCGTCGCCGAGTTGGAGCAGGCCGGTCGTACCGCCGTCCTCGTCGTGGTCGACGGTGTTCCCGTCGGAGTCCTCGGGCTTGCCGACCGGTTGCGGTCGGGTGCCGCCGTCACCGTGTCCTCCCTCGGCGCGCTCACCGGACGTACCCCTGTACTGCTCACCGGCGACAACCCCCGTGCCGCCGCGCACCTGGCCGCCGAGGCCGGGATCGAGGATGTGCGGGCCGGGTTGCTGCCCGAGGACAAGGTGGGCGCGGTGGCGGAGCTGGAGCGGGCCGGGCGCAGGGTGCTCGTCGTCGGGGACGGGGTCAACGACGCGCCCGCCCTCGCCGCCGCGCACACCGGCGTCGCCATGGGCCGGGCGGGGTCCGACCTGGCGTTGGAGACCGCCGACGCCGTGATCGTGCGCGACGAGCTCGCCACCGTGCCCGCCGTGATCGCCCTCTCCCGCCGCGCCCGGCGCCTGGTCGTGCAGAACCTCGTCGTCGCCGGGGTGTTCATCGCCGGCCTCGTCGCCTGGGACCTCGCCGGCACCCTGCCCCTGCCGCTCGGCGTGGCCGGGCACGAAGGTTCGACGGTGATCGTCGGCCTCAACGGGCTGCGGCTGCTGCGGGAAGCGGCCTGGACGCGCGCGGCGGCCCTCAGGGCCTGACCCCGCGAACCCCGGCCTGCACGGCCCTCAATCCCGCGGCCGCGCCCCCGGCCCCGGCCGTACCGTTACCTCCCGCGGGGAGAGCGCCGCGTGCTCCTCCGCGCACTCGACCACGACCCGCACCGCCGACCCGCAGTCGCTGTGCCGGATGTCCAGGATCGGCCCCTCGGGACTGCCCACGTACGTCTCGCCCCACTGCCGCAGCGCCACGATGACCGGCCACAGATCGCGGCCCTTGCCGGTCAGCCGGTACTCCTGCCGGGTCCGGCTGCCCTCCTCCTGGTAGGGGACGGTCTTCAGGATCCCGGCCGCGACCAGCTTGCGCAGCCGGTCGGCGAGGACCGCCTCCGAGAGCCCCACATGCCGGCGCAGATCGTCGAAGCGGCGCACCCCGTTGAAGGCGTCCCGCAGGATCAGCAGCGTCCACTTCTCGCCGACGAGGTCGAGTGTGCGCTGGACCGTGCAGTTCTCGGTGCTCATCTCCAGCCACTTCATGCCGTCATCGTAGGGACGGCCACCTGGCTCTGTCATTGACAGTCAGCTTCCGCTCGGGCTAGCTTCGAAAAACATAGCCAGGATGCCACGGAAGGAAGCGCGGGCGCATGGGACGGTCTCGTACGTACGACTGGCAGGACCCCTCGATCTCGGCGTCCGCCGTCGGACAGGGCTCGGGCCTGGACTTCCTCCGCGAGATCCTGGCCGGCAGGCTGCCCGCCCCGCCCATCGCCGCCACGCTCGGCATGGACCTCGACGAGGTCGACCACGGGCACGCGGTGTTCTCGCTGACGCCGGGGGAGGAGCACTACAACCCCATCGGCAGCGTGCACGGCGGGATCTACGCGACGATGCTCGACTCGGCGGCCGGCTGCGCGGTCCAGTCGACCCTGCCGCAGGGCATGGGCTACACCTCGCTGGACCTGGCCGTGAAGTTCCTCCGCCCGGTCACGGCCGACATGGGCAAGGTCCGTGCCGTGGGCAGCGTCCTGAGCAGCGGCCGGCGTACCGCCCTCGCGGAGGCGCGGCTGCTCGACGAGTCCGACCGCCTCCTCGCCCACGCCACCAGCACCTGCATGCTGTTCCCGATCCCGGCCGCCTGAGCCCGGCCGCGGATTCAATCAGCCCCGCCGCCCCCCGGTCCTCCCGGTCGTTGATCCCTGCGGTCAGGGCCTGGCGGCTGCTCAGCCGCCCCGGCTGCGCGAGCGAGGTGCGCACCGGACACGATCAAGCCGTGGAACTCGTGCACCAGTTGGGCCTACCGCTCGGCATCGCAGCGTGAACGGGTCGCCTTACCCGGACCTTCCCGTGCGGAAATCCCGCCGTAACGCAGGGCTTGTCTACTGGTGTGCAACAGTGATTCCTGCCAGTGGACACCTCCGGGAGGCCCCCATGACGACCGACCTGGCCGAACTGGTCCGGGCCGACGGCATCGAGTTCGTGCTCGCCGTCTTCGTCGACCTGACCGGCAAGCCGTGCGCCAAGCTCGTCCCGGCCCAGGCCATCGAGGAACTCCGCGACGAGGGCGTCGGGTTCGCGGGATACGCGGCCGGCGCGCTCGGCCAGCAGCCCAGCGACCCGGACGTCATCGCCCGGCCGGATGCCCGCTCGTACACCCCGCTCCCCTTCATCAAGCCCGGCCTCGCCCTCGTGCACTGCGACCCGCATGTGGAGGGCGAGCCCTGGCCGTACGCCCCACGCGTCATCCTGCGCCGGCTGCTGGAGCGGGCCGCGGACCGGGGGCTTTCGCTCTCCGTGGGTGCCGAGGTCGAGTACTTCCTGGTCAACCGCGACGAGCACGGCGTGCTCAGCGTCGCCGACAGCAAGGACACCGCGGCCCAGCCCTGTTACGACGCCCGCGGGCTGACCCGGATGTACGACCACCTCACCGCCGTCTCCCGCGCCATGAACGCCCTCGGCTGGGGCAACTACGCCAACGACCACGAGGACGGCAACGGCCAGTTCGAGCAGAACTTCCAGCACGCCGACGCCCTCACCACCGCCGACCGGGTCATCACCATGCGGTACCTGGTGTCGGTCCTTGCCGAACAGCGGGGCATGACCGCCACGTTCATGCCGAAGCCGTTCACCGACCGCACCGGCACCGGCATGCACCTGCACATGTCGCTGTGGCGCGGCGAGCAACCCGCCTTCCCGGACACCGCCGACGACCGCGGCCTCGGGCTCTCCCCGCTCGCCTACTCCTTCGTCGCCGGGATCGTCGAGCACGCCCGCGCCCTCCAGGCCGTCATCGCGCCGACCGTCAACTCCTACAAGCGCACGGGTGCCGTCTCGACCCGCTCGGGCGCCACCTGGTCGCCGCGCGTGGCGAGTTACGGCGGCAACGACCGCACCCACTTCGTCCGCGTCCCCGACGGCAACCGCGTCGAGCTGCGCGGCGGGGACGGCGCGGCCAACCCCTACCTCGCGGCGGCCGCCGCCCTCGCCGCCGGTCTCGACGGCATCGAACGCGGCCTCGACCCGGGCGAACCCGGCGCCGCGGGCAAGGGCCCGGAACTCCCGCCGACCCTGCTCCACGCGGTCGAGGCGCTCCAGGCGGACGACGTGATCAGCGGCGCGCTGGACGCGGCGGGCAGCGGGGTGAGCGCGTACTTCGCCGACCTCAAGCGCGAGGAGTTCTTCGACTGGCACGCCACGGTCGGCCCCTGGGAGCTCGACCGCTATCTGACCGCATTCTGAAGGGACTTGGGATGTGCGGAATCGTGGGGCTGCATCTGCGCGAGCCCTCACTGGAACCCCGGCTCGGTGAGCTGCTGACCGCGATGCTGGGACAGGTCGTCGAACGCGGGCCGGACTCGGCCGGTGTCGCGGTCTACGGCGATCCGCGCCTGTGTCCGCCGGGACGCACCGTCGTGTCCTTGCTGGGCACGTCGAAGGCCGAGGTGGAGGCCGTACTGCCGGGCGTCCGGGCCTACGACGCCGATGCCACGACGGTCGTGCACACGGACGCCGCCTCGGTCGCCGCCGCGCTCCCGGACGCCAGGGTGATCGGCTCCGGTGAGGGCTTCGCCGTGCTCAAGGGCACCGGAAACCCCGTGGAGTTGGCCGAGTCGTTCGGGCTTGCCGGGGTCACCGGCTGGCAGGGCATCGGCCACACCCGGATGGCCACCGAGTCGGCGGTCACCCCCGAAGGCGCCCACCCCTTCTCCGTCGGCCCCGGACAGTGCCTCGTGCACAACGGCTCCTTCGCCAACCACGCCACCATCCGCCGCGAACTGCGCGCCCAGGGCGTCGAGTTCGACAGCGAGAACGACTCGGAGGTCGGCGCCCGCTTCGTCGCCCACCAGCTGGCGCAGGGCGCCGACCCGGAGAAGGCGCTGCGGCTGCTGTGCGAGCGGTTCGACGGCTTCTACACCCTCCTGGTGTCCACGAGCGACTCCTTCGCGGTCGTCCGGGACGCCATCGCCTGCAAGCCGGCCCTCGTCGCCGAGACCGGCGCATGGGTGGCGATGGCCTCCGAGTACCGGGCCCTCGACGTCCTGCCGGGCATCGAGAACGCCCGCATCTTCGAACCCGAGCCGGAAGAGGTGTACGTATGGCGACGCTGATCGACCTGGCCACCACGCCCGTACGTGAACTCAACCAGGCCCTGCACGCCCCCGAGGCCACGTCCTGGCGCGTTCTCAATCCTCGCGGCGCCCACGCCGTGGCCTGCGGCATCCGGGAGGACCTCGCCGTCGACATCGAGGGCCATGTCGGCTACTACTGCGCCGGCATGAACCAGCGCGCCACGGTCACCGTCCACGGCAACGCGGGTACCGGTGTCGCCGAGAACATGATGTCCGGCACGGTCCGCGTGCGCGGCAACGCCTCCCAGTCGGCGGGCGCCACCGCCCACGGGGGCCTGCTCGTCATCGACGGGGACGCGTCGGCGCGGTGCGGGATCTCCATGAAGGGCGTGGACATCGTCGTCGGCGGAAACGTCGGCCACATGAGCGCGTTCATGGGGCAGGCCGGACGGCTGGTCGTGTGCGGGGACGCGGGCGACGCCCTGGGCGACTCGCTCTACGAGGCCCGCATCTACGTCCGCGGCACGGTGAAGTCCCTCGGCGCCGACTGCGTGGAGAAGGAGATGAGGCCCGAACACCTCGCCGAGCTCGCCGAGTTGCTGAAGGCGGCCGAGCGGGACGAGGACCCGGCGGACTTCCGGCGCTACGGCTCGGCCCGGGAGCTGTACCACTTCAAGGCCGACAACACGACGGCGTACTGAGGGAGTTCGACGCACATGGATCCCGCATCCCACGGCCTGCGCGAGTCGGCCACCTTCGACCGCGCCACCATCCACGCCATCCAGCGCGCCGCCGAGACCGGCATCTACGACATCCGCGGCTGGGGCGCCAAGCGGCGACTCCCGCACTTCGACGACCTGTTGCTGCTCGGCGCCTCCATGTCCCGCTATCCGCTGGAGGGTTACCGCGAGCGCTGCGACACGGACGTCGTCCTCGGCACCCGGCACGCCAAGCACCCCCTGCGCCTGGCCACCCCCGTCACCATCGCCGGCATGAGCTTCGGCGCCCTCTCCGCCCAGGCCAAGGAGGCCCTCGGCCGGGGCGCCAGCGAGGTGGGCACCTCCACCACCACCGGCGACGGCGGGATGACCCCCGAGGAGCGCGGCCACTCCAAGCACCTCGTGTACCAGTACCTGCCGTCCCGCTACGGCATGAACCCCGACGACCTGCGCAAGGCCGACGCCATCGAGGTGGTCCTCGGGCAGGGCGCCAAGCCCGGCGGCGGAGGCATGCTGCTCGGGCAGAAGATCACCGAGCGGGTCGCCGGCATGCGGACGCTCCCCGTCGGCATCGACCAGCGCAGCGCCTGCCGCCACCCCGACTGGACCGGCCCCGACGACCTCGCCATCAAGATCCTGGAGCTGCGGGAGATCACGGACTGGGAGAAGCCGGTCTATGTGAAGGTCGGCGCGACCCGGACGTACTACGACGTGAAGCTCGCCGTGCACGCCGGTGCCGATGTCGTGGTCGTCGACGGCATGCAGGGCGGCACGGCCGCCACCCAGGACGTCTTCATCGAGCACGTCGGCATCCCCACCCTGGCCGCGCTGCCCCAAGCCGTGCGTGCGCTCCAGGAGCTGGGGGTGCACCGGGAGGTCCAGCTGATCGTCTCCGGTGGCATCCGCGGCGGCGCCGACATGGCCAAGGCGCTCGCCCTGGGCGCGGACGCGGTCGCCATCGGTACGGCGGCGCTCATCGCGCTCGGCGACAACCATCCCAGGTACGACGCCGAGTACCGCCAACTGGGCTCCGCCCCAGGCTACTTCGACGACTACCAGGACGGCCGCGACCCGGCCGGCATCTCCACCCAGGACGAGGAACTGGCCGCCCGTCTCGACCCGGTGGACGCCGGCCGGCGCCTCGCCAACTTCCTGCGCGTGATGACCATGGAGGCCCAGACCCTCGCCCGCGCCTGCGGCAAGGCGCACCTGCTGCACCTGGAGCCGGAGGACCTGGTCGCCCTTACCATCGAGTCGGCGGCCATGGCCCGCGTCCCGCTCGCGGGCACCGACTGGATCCCCGGGGAGGGCCTGTGATCGCAGTCGTGGGTGCCGGACTGATGGGCGCGGCCACCGCCTGGGAACTCGCCCGGCGCGGCCACGAGATCACGCTGATCGAGGCGTACGAGATCGGCCACAAACACGGCAGCTCGCACGGCAGTTCACGGATCTTCCGGCGGGTGTACGGCGACAAGCTCTACGTGGAGCTGACCGGACGCGCCCACGAGCTGTGGCGCGAGCTGGAGCACGACACCTCGACTCCCTTGCTGCGCACCACCGGTGGCCTCGACTTCGGGGCGGGACGCGACCCCAAGGGTCTGTCCGACGTGCTGGGCGAGGCCGAAGTGCGGTGTGAACTCCTCGGCGCCGAAGCCGCGTCGGAGCGCTGGCCGCACATCACCTTCGACGGGCAGGTCCTGTACCAGCCGGACGCCGGGGTGATCGACGCCGACCGGACGGTCGCGGCGTGCGTGCGGCGGGCCGCCGAACTCGGCGCGGACGTGTGGACCGGCGTCCGCGTCACCGGGTTCGACGTGGGCGAGAAGGTGCTGCTGCGCACGGACGACGGACGTGAACTCACCGCCGACACGGTGGTGGTCGCGGCCGGCGCCTGGCTGCCGGAGCTGCAACTGCCCGTACGATTGCCGGATTTGACCGTCACCCAGCAGCAGGTCTTCCACTACCGGCAGCGGGAGCCGTCCGTGCAGTGGCCGACCCTGGTCTTCAAGGACGAGCCGCTGCAGATCTACGGCCTGCCGTCCGGCAGCGACGGCGGCCCACTGCCCGCCGTCAAGGTCGCCGAGCACGGCTACGGCACCCCCACCGAGGCCAGTACCCGCACGGGCCTCGTCGACCCGGAGTCGCGCACCCGCGTGAGCGGCTTCGTCCGCGACCGCCTCCCCGGCCTCGACCCCGCCCCGGTCGCGGAGGCGACCTGCCTCTACACCATGGACGTGAACGACGACTTCGTACTGGACCGGCACGGCCCCCTCGTCATCGTCTCGCCCTGCTCCGGCCAGGGCGCCAAGTTCACCCCGCTCATCGGTGTCATGGCCGCCGACCTCGCCACCGGCCGCGCCGGGACCCACCCCCGCTTCCGGCTGGTGCGCCCGGCATAGGATGCGCCGGTGACCGAGCAGCACACAGAGGACGACGACAAGGCCCTGGAACGCATCATCGCCGTCCGGGCCCGCGAGTACCGGCAGGCGGCCGGGCTCTCGGTGGGCGAGATGGCGCAGCGCGTCGGCATCTCCAAGGCCATGCTGTCGAAGATCGAGAACGCCCAGACCGCGTGCAGCCTCACCACGCTCTCCCGGCTCGCCCGCGGCCTGGACGTCCCCGTCACCGCCCTGTTCCGCGGCATGGACGACGAACGCGAGGCCGTCTTCGTGCCCGCCGGCCACGGCGCCCGGATCGTCCGGCGGGGCACCCGGGTCGGCCACGAGTACGCCCAGCTCGGCTCGCTGCGCGGCGCCCACAAACGGATGGACGCCCTCCTGGTCACCCTCACCGAGGAGAGCGAGGTCTTCCCGCTCTTCCAGCACGCCGGCACCGAGATCATCTACATGCTGGAGGGCGAGATGGTCTACGGCCACGGCAAGTCCAGCTACACCCTGCGCCCCGGCGACGCCCTGCAGTTCGACGGCGAGGCCCCGCACGGCCCCGAGACCCTGGTCGAACTCCCCATCCGCTTCCTCACGGTGACGGCTTTCGGCGACAGCCCGCACCACTGAAACCCGGCTTTAATCGGCCATGGGAGTGTCCTGTAACGCACGGTCGGTCTACTGCGGTGAAACACCGTTTCCCTCGGTTGGACCTCTCTGCGGAGTGTGCGCATGGACACCGGAAGTACCGCTTGGATGCTCGCGAGCACGGCCCTCGTCTGTCTGATGGTGCCGGGCCTCGCGCTCTTCTACGGCGGCATGGTCGCCGCCAAGAGCGTCCTGAACATGATCATGATGACCTTCGGTTCGGTCGCCCTGGTCGGCTGCATCTGGGTCGTCTACGGCTTCTCGGCCTCCTTCGGCGACTCGATCGGCGGCGCCGGGATCCTCGGTGACATCACCGAGTACTTCGGCATGAGCGGCGTGATGAAGGACGACCCGAAGGCCGTCATCCCGCTCTCGATCTTCGCCGCCTTCCAGGCCCTGTTCGCGGCGCTGACCGCCGCCCTGATCTGCGGTGCGATCTCGGACCGCATCAAGTTCGGCGCCTGGATGGCCTTCACCGGCATCTGGGTGACCCTGGTCTATCTGCCGGTCGCCCACTGGGTGTTCGCCTTCGACGGCAAGGGCGTCGTCGGCGGCTGGATCGTCAACAAGCTCGGTGCCATCGACTTCGCGGGCGGTACGGCGGTCCACATCAACTCCGGCGCGGCGGCCCTCGCGGTGATCCTGGTCCTCGGCAAGCGGATCGGCTGGAAGAAGGAGGGCGGCGCGGAACGCCCGCACAACCTTCCCCTCGTGATGCTCGGCGCGGGCCTGCTCTGGTTCGGCTGGTTCGGCTTCAACGGCGGCTCCGCGCTGACCTCCTCCAACGCCGCCTCCGTCGTCGTACTGAACACCTTCACCGCCACCTGCTCCGCGATGCTCGGCTGGCTCGTCGTGGAGAAGCTCCGCGACGGCCACGCGACCAGCCTCGGCGCCGCGTCCGGTGCGATCGCCGGCCTGGTCGCCATCACCCCGTCCTGCGGCGCCGTCTCCCCGCTCGGCGCGCTGCTGCTGGGCGCGATCGGCGGCGCGGTGTGCGCGCTGGCCGTCGGCCTGAAGTACCGGCTCGGCTACGACGACTCCCTCGACGTCGTCGGCATCCACCTGGTCGGCGGTATCACCGGCACCCTTCTCGTCGGCGTCCTGGCCACATCCGACGCCCCCAACGGCGTGGACGGCCTCCTCTACGGCGGCGGGCTGGGCCTGCTCGGCAAGCAGGCGGTGGGCGCCTTCGCCGTGCTGGCGTACTCCTTCGCCGTCACCTGGCTCATCGCCAAGGCCCTCGACAAGACGATGGGCCTGCGTGTCCGCCCCGAGGTGGAGGAGGGCGGCGTGGACGTCCACCTGCACGCCGAGAGCGCCTACGACCTCGCCCACCCGCCGGCCGCCGAGCCGGTGCCGGCCGCCGGATAGGGAGGCGACCCCTCCGCCACCCAGCCATTGCGGGTACGTCCCCGGCACCGGAGGCTGGGAACGGTGCCGGGCCATGAGGAGGCGGCGATGGTGGCGGACAGCGGTGCGACGGGCGCCGAACAGCAGCGGCTCGCGGAAGCCGACACGGACCGGGCGGACTGGCGCCGCTGGGGCCCCTACCTCAGCGAACGCCAGTGGGGGACCGTCCGGGAGGACTACAGCACGAACGGCGACGCCTGGTCGTACTTCACCCACGACCAGGCCCGCTCCCGCGCCTACCGCTGGGGCGAGGACGGCATCGCCGGCGTCAGCGACGACAAACAGCGGCTCTGCTTCTCCCTGGCCCTGTGGAACGGCCGCGACCCGATCCTCAAGGAGCGGATGTTCGGCCTGACCAACCAGGAGGGCAACCACGGCGAGGACGTCAAGGAGTACTACTTCCACCTCGACTCCACGCCCACCCACTCGTACATGAAGTACCTCTACAAGTACCCGCAGGGCGAGTTCCCGTACGCCGACCTCGTGGACACCAACCGGGCCCGCACCCGACGCGACTTCGAGTACGAGCTCCTCGACACCGGGATCTTCGACGAGGACCGCTACTTCGACGTCTTCGTCGAGTACGCCAAGGCCGGCCCCGAGGACCTCCTGATCGAGATCACCGCGCACAACCGGGGCCCCGAGGACGCCACCCTGCACCTGCTGCCGACCCTCTGGTTCCGGCACACCTGGTCCTGGGCCGGCGGCACGGCCGTACCGAAACTCACTGGGACGGCGGCCGCCGTCCGCGCCGACCACGAGGAACTCGGCACCCGCTGGCTGTACTGCGACTCCGGTGCCCCCGCCCTCTTCACCGAGAACGACACCGACAACGAGCGCATCTTCGGCAGCCCGAACCCCACGCCGTACGTCAAGGACGGCATCGACCGCTTCGTCGTCCACGGCGAGACGGGGGCCGTGAATCCGGCGCAGACCGGCACCAAGATGTCCCTGCACGACACCAGGACCGTCCCGGCGGGCGGGAGCGTGACCGTCCGGCTGCGGCTGACCGACACCGAACTCGCCGACCCCTGGGGCGAGTTCGACGCGACGATGGACACCCGCCGCACCGAGGCCGACGAGTTCTTCGAGACCGTCGTACCGGACGGGATGAGCGAGGACGAGCGGCGCGTGGTGCGCCAGGCGCTCGCCGGGATGCTGTGGAGCAAGCAGTACTACTACCTCGACGTCGAGCGCTGGCTCGCCGAGCACGGCGTCGACCCGCTCGGCGTGGACCCGCGCGTGCGCAACAGCGCCTGGTACCACATGGTCAACGACGAGGTCATGTCGATGCCCGACACCTGGGAGTACCCCTGGTTCGCGGCCTGGGACCTCGCCTTCCACTCCATCGCCCTGGCCATGGTCGACATCGGGTTCGCCAAGTCCCAGCTGGAGGTGCTGCTGCGCCGCCTCTACCTCCACCCCAACGGCCAGATCCCGGCGTACGAATGGAACTTCGGCGACGTCAACCCGCCCGTGCACGCCTGGGCCATCCTCTTCGTCTACGAACTGGAGAAGCACCGCACCGGCCGCGGCGACCGCGTCTTCCTGGAGAACGCCTTCCAGAAGCTGACGAAGAACTTCACCTGGTGGCTCAACCGCAAGGACGTCGACGGCAACAACGTCTTCCAGGGCGGCTTCCTCGGCCTCGACAACATCGGCGTCTTCGACCGCAGCGCCCCGCTGCCCACCGGCGGCCACATCGACCAGGCCGACGGCACCGCGTGGATGGCCCTGTACTGCCAGAACCTGCTGGAGATGGCGATCGAACTCGCCGTCGACAACCCCGTCTACGTCGAGCAGGCGCAGACCCTCTTCGAGCACTTCGCGTGGATCGCGGTCGCCACGGGCCGCATGGGCAAGGACAACGAGAGCCTGTGGGACGAGGAGGACGGCTTCTTCTACGACGTCCTGCGACTGCCCGACGGCACCGCCACCCGGCTCAAGGTGCGCTCCCTCGTCGGCCTGATACCGCTCGCGGCGACCAGCGTGGTCGGCGCCTGGGCCGACCGCCGCTTCCCCGAACTCATCGCCGGTGCGAAGGAGTTCGTGGAGCGGCACCCGGCCGTCGAGGCCATCGTGTCCTCCCAGGAGACCCTGGGCCCCGGCGTCGCCGGACGGCACCTGTTCGCCCTGTTCGGCGAGGACAAGCTGCGCCGGGTGCTGTCCCGGATGCTCGACGAGGACGAGTTCCTCGGCCCGCACGGCATCCGCTCACTGTCCCGCTACCACGCCGAGCACCCGTACAGCTTCGAGGTGCACGGGGAGACGTACGGCGTTGGCTATCTGCCCGCCGAGTCCGACTCGGGCATGTTCGGCGGCAACTCCAACTGGCGCGGCCCGGTGTGGTTCCCGGTCAACGTCCTGCTGATCCGGGCCCTGCTGAACCTGCACGCCTACCACGGCGAGGACTTCCGGGTGGAGTGCCCCACCGGCTCCGGCCGGCACCTCAACCTCTACGAGGTCGCCCGCGAGATCGCCGACCGCCTCACCTCCACCTTCCTCAGCGGCCCCGACGGCCATCGCCCGGTCCACGGCGCCCAGGCCAAGTTCGCCAAGGACCCGCACTGGAAGGACCTCATCCTCTTCTACGAGTACTTCCACGGCGACGACGGCGCAGGCCTCGGCGCCTCCCACCAGACCGGCTGGACCGGCCTGGCCGCGGCCACCGCGACCCTGTTCCGCCTGGTCGGCGTCGGCGACTGGGGCGCGCTGCGCGAGGAGCCCCTGTCATGACGGTCGTCTATGAGATCAACACCCTCGTCTGGCTGGGCGAGTTGAGCGGACGATACGGGCGCCGTGTCACCCTCGGAGACGTGCCCGGCGAGGTCTGGGACGAGATCGCCCGGCCCGGCGTCGACACGGTCTGGCTGATGGGCGTGTGGGAACGCAGCCCCGCCGGACTCGAGATCGCCCTGCGCAATGAGGCGTTGCTCGCCTCCTTCCGCGCGGTCCTGCCCGACCTGACCACGGCGGACATCGCCGGATCGCCGTACTGCGTGCGGAACTACGTCGTCGACGCGTCCCTCGGCGGCCCCGCGGGACTCGCCGAGGCGCGCGCACAACTCGCCGCGCGCGGCCTGCGGTTGATCCTCGACTACGTCCCCAACCACGTCGCCCCCGACCACCCCTGGCTCACCGAACGCCCCGACTGCCTGATCCGGGGCGGCCCCGACGACCTGGCCCGCTCGCCTGAGGCCTTCATCGAGGTCGAGGGCCGGATCTACGCCCGCGGCCGTGACCCGTACTTCCCGCCCTGGCCGGACGTCGTCCAACTCGACGCCTTCAGCGAGGAGTTGCGCACCGCGACCGTCGAGACGCTCGTCTCCATCGGCGACCAGGCGGACGGCGTGCGCTGCGACATGGCGATGCTGCTCATGAACGACGTGTTCGCCAAGACCTGGGGAGACAGGGCGGGTTCGCCTCCCGCCGAGGACTTCTGGCCGTACGTGATCCCCCGCGTCCGCGAACGCCACCCGGACCTCCTGTTCGTCGCGGAGGCCTACTGGGACCTCGAATGGGCCCTCCAGCACCAGGGCTTCGACCACTGCTACGACAAGCGCCTCTACGACCGGCTCCTGCACGAGGGCGCCGAGCCGGTCCGCTCCCACCTCCAGGCCGACCTCGCCTACCAGCGCGGCCTGGTCCGATTCCTGGAGAACCACGACGAGCCCCGGGCCGCCGCCACCCTCCCCGGCGACCGCGAGTACGCGGCAGCCGTCACGATCGCCACCCTGCCCGGGGCCACCCTCTGGCACGAGGGCCAGTTCGAGGGCCGTAGAGTCCGCCCACCGGTGTTCCTCGCCCGCCGTCCGCAGGAGCAGGTCGACGAACAACTCCGCCAGTTCTACGGCCGGTTGCTCCCGGCCGCCGCCACCGTGCGCGACGGCGACTGGCGGCTGCTCGCCGCAACCGGCTGGCCGGACAACGGCACCCACCGCAGTCTGCTCGCCTGGAGCTGGACCGGCACCGACACCCGCCACGTCGTCATCGTCAACGACTCCGACGCCCCGGCCCAGGGACAGATCCCCCTGCCCTGGCCCGACCTCGCCGGACGCCCCTGCCGGCTCACCGACCTGCTCACGGACCGCACGTACGACCGCGACGGCGACACCCTGCTCACCCCCGGCCTCTTCGTCGACCTGCCCGCCCGCCACTCCCATGTGCTGGCCCTGACCTGAAAGACGGCCGTGGTAGACAGCGACCATGACCTACGCACGCACGGCCGGCGGCCCCCGATGACCGCCGGCGCCGACACCCCGGACCGCCGCGGCCGCACCGGCCTGGACCGCACCGGCCTCGACCTGACCGGCAACCCCCGAGTGAAGGTGCGGGAGGTGAAGCTGCTCTCCAGCCACTGGTACGTGGAGCGCGCCACCACCTTCGACCTCCAGCGCGCCGACGGCACCTGGTCCACCCAGCAGCGCGAGACGCACGACCGCGGCAACGGCGCCACCATGCTCCTGTACGACCTCGAACGCGAAACCGTCCTGCTCACCCGCCAGTTCCGCTACCCGGTGTACGTCAACGGCCATCCCGACGGCATGCTGATCGAGACGCCCGGCGGACTCCTCGACGACGATGACGAGCACCCCGAACTCGCCGTACGCCGCGAGGTCGTGGAGGAGACCGGGCACACCATCGGCGAGGTCCGGCACGTCTTCGACGTCTACATGAGCCCCGGCTCCGTCACCGAACGCGTCAGCTTCTACGCCGCCGCCTACGGCCCCTCGACCCGCACCCACGAGGGCGGCGGCCTGGACGAGGAGGGCGAGGACATCGAGATCGTCGAACTGCCCTTCCGCCGGGCCCTGGAGATGATCCGCACCGGGGCGATCAACGACGCCAAGACGATCATGCTGCTGCAGTGGGCCGCCCTGGAGGGTCCCTTCGCGAAGGCTTGACCTGAAGCGCACTTCAAGATGAAGACTCCTGTCCGTGCCCGGAAACCCGGGCGCGAACGGGAGGGACACCCATGAAGTACCGCACCATCGGAACCGCCCCGGAAAACCGCCGCGAGGTCAGCGTGCTCGCCCTCGGCGCCATGCTCTTCGGCTCCCGCACCGACGAGAAGACCTCCTTCGCCATCCTCGACCGGTATGTCGAGGCGGGCGGCACCTTCATCGACACGTCCGACAACTACGCCTTCTGGGTCGACGGCAGCCAGGGCGGCCAGAGCGAGGAACTCCTCGGCCGCTGGCGGCGCAGCCGCGGCATCGGCGACGAGATCTTCATCGCCACCAAGCTCGGCGCCCGCCCCCTCGCCCCCGGCACCAGCTACATCGACAACCCCGAGGGCCTGTCCGCCAAGGTCATCCGCGAGTCCGCCGAGCGCAGCCGCGAACGCCTCGGCGTCGACAAGCTCGACCTGCTCTACGCTCACGTCGACGACCCCACCGTCCCCCAGCGCGAGACCGTCGAGGCCTTCGCCGAGCTCGTCGCCGAGGGCACGGTCGGCCTGCTCGGCGTGAGCAACCAGGCCATGTGGCGGGTCGAGCGGGCCCGCGCCATCGCCGCCGCGGCCGGGCTGCCCGGCTACGAGGTCCTCCAGTACGCCCACAGCCACCTGCGGCCCCGCCTGGACGTGCCCGACGCCATGTTCCCCGACGGCAGCCTCGGTCACGCGGGTCCCGAACTGCTCGGCTATCTGCGCGCCGAGCCCGCCCTGACCCTCGTCGCCTACTCGCCGCTCCTGAAGGGCGCCTACACCCACCCGGACCGGCTGCCCGCGGACTTCGACCACCCCGGAACCCCGCCCCGCCTCGCCGCCCTGCACGAGGTGGCAGGGGAGACCGGCGCGACCGTCAACCAGGTCGTGCTCGCCTGGCAGTCCGGCGGCGAGCTGCCGATCATCCCCCTCGCCGGGGCGTCCTCGGTGGCCCAGCTGGAGGAGAACCTCGCCGGAGTGGACCTGGAACTCACCGCGGATCAGCGGGCCCGGCTGGACGCGGCCCACTGACCGGGAACGGTCGTACCGCTGTCCGAAGCCGAGAAATCACCTTCGACTGGTGAACGCTTTCCGCTGTGAAGGCGTCTCCCAAATGGGGGCGAGCCGCACCGTACCCGGCCAAGGGCGGTGCGGTAGTGGGCGACAGACGGGGGAACCTTGTTTCACGAACAGCGGCGCGAGGGGCCGCGCGAGGTGCTGTGGCGAGTGCTGCTGTTCGTCGGCCGCACCCTGCGCGGCGAGTGGTACGGCATCGTCGTCGACCCGGTCCGGGAGCTGCGGCGGCGCGGCCCGTCCGCCCTGTTCCTGGCGTTCCTTGCCGCGTTCGGCGTGATCTTCTTCCACGCGATCGCCCAGCACCCGGCCGGCGCGGTCGCCGTACGGCTGCTCGGCGGCGTCTACGCCGACCTGCCGCTGTGGCTGGCCCTGCTGCGCACTCCGGTCTCGCTGTACGTCCCGGCCCTGGACCTGCCGGTGTGGGCCGGCATCACCCAGCTGTTCCTCGCGTTCGCGCTGGCCGAACTCGCGCTCGGCCGGGCCCGGACCCTCGCCATCTCCTACATCACCACCCTGGCCGGCACCCTCACCGTGCGGGTGATGCTCGCGATCGGCCCGGGCCGGCACGGCGTGGGGCTGCCACCCGAGATCGGCCAGGTCCTCGACACCGGCCCGTCCGCAGCCGTCGTCGGCCTCTTCACCTACATCTCGGTGGTCCGGCGCGCCCCCGTCGTCTTCACGCTCACCGGCGGCTCGATGGTCTGGGAGTCGATCGCCGTACCCAACCTGGCCGGCCGCGAGCACCTGATCGCGGTCGGCGCCGCGATAGTGCTGGGCCTGTTGCACGGCCGCGTCCGCTGGTGGCCGGCCACCCGGCAGGCCGGGCTGCCCGGCCTGCGCACGGTCACGCGGGTCCCGGAGATCCCGAGCCCCCAGCTGTGCCGCGCGCAGGCCCTGCGGGGCATCGGCCCGCATCCATAACTTGCGGGCCGTGACCGCCGAGGAGACGCGCGCCGGGACCTCCCTGCGGCACCATCGATCCTGTCCCGCCCACCGCACCCCGGGAGTACCCCATGGCCCGCTCCGAAGCCCGCGTAAGCACCGACCGACCGCACCGCTACGCCAAGCAGCTCGCCTCCCACCTGGGCCGCCGCAGTCAGACGAGCTGGGACGAGGAGAAGGGCGAGGGCGGCATCGTCTTCCAGAACGGCACCGGCACGCTCACCGCGACCGACGGCGCCCTGCTCCTCGCGATCGACACGGACGCCGGGAACCTCGATCTGCTGGAGGACGTCGTCGGCCGCCACCTGGTCCGCTTCGGCACCAAGGACGAACTCGTCGTCGAATGGCACCGTGACAACGGCGAACCCGGCAGCGTCCAGCGCAAGCCGGAGGAGGACCCCGCCTGACCTCAGGCCCTCCCGTAGCTCGCGAGCACCGCCGCCCCGGCCTGCTCGGCCGACCGGCACTCCAGGTGCACCGGCGGTCCGCCGGCCGGGAAGAGCCGGGTGCCGGTGCCGAGGACGGTGGGGAAGGTCAGCAGCCGGTACTCGTCGACCAGGTCCTCGGCCATCAGGGCGTGGACGACGCTCGGGCTGCCGGTGACGACCACGTCCCGCCGCTCACGCTTGACCGCGTCCACCAGGTCGCCATGCAGGACCCGCGAGTTGCCCCAGGCCGAGACGTCGGTGAGGGTGCGCGTGGCGACCAGCTTCGGCACGGCGTTCATCCGCGCCGAGAAGGGGTCGGTCCGCCCCGGCCACAGCCGCGAGAACAGCTCCCAGGTGGTACGCCCCAGCAGCAGTACGCCCTCGTCCAGGGTGCCCCCGAGCCGGAACTTGTCCCCGGCGACCGTCCCCGGCCCGTGCCGGAACGCCCAGCCGCCCCCCGGCGTGCCCGAGGAGCCGTCGGGGTCGCTGACGATCCCGTCCAGGGTGATGAACTCGATGACGATGACGCTCATGGCCGGTGTCCTCTCGAATCGGTCGATGCTCACCGGTACATACCGGCGCCACCGCCCGGACTCATCGCGGCCCGCGAAATCAACCGGAGGAGATCTCCAGGGGCAGCTCGAAGGCGGCGAACACCTGCGGATCCGCGAACACCACGTTCCGTGCCACCCGCTCCCCGGCCACCGTGAACACCTGCAGCGTGTGCAGCCGGAACCCGCCCTCCGGCACCGGCGCGTACGCGGCGAACGCGGGCTCCCCGCCCGCCTCGCACTCCCGGGTGAGCCACCCGGTCCCGCGCAGCGCGAACACGCGCTCCATGAACAGCCCGTAGTCGCCGCTCCCGCGGTACCACAGCGGCACCGGCGGCATCTCCAGCACGGCGTCGTCCGTGAGCAGCCGCACCAGCGCGGGCACATCGCCCGCCTCGAAGGCCCGCGCGTACCGCGCCACGACCTTCCGCGCCCCCGCGTCCGCCGGCTCGGCGACCTCGCCCGGATCGCCCACCCCGGCCACCGCTGCCCGCGCCCGCTGCAGCGCGCTGTTGACCGACGCGACCGTCGTCCCGAGCTGCTCGGCCACCTCGGCCGCGCTGAACTCCAGCACCTCCCGCAGCACCAGCACCGCCCGCTGCCGCGCCGGCAGCACCTGCATCGCGGCCACCAGCGCCAGCCGCAGATCGCCCCGCGCCTCCACGTCGTAACGGGAGTCGGGGAACGGCTGCAGCCACGGGATGTCGAACGCCGGTGTCAGCGGCGCCCCCGGATCCTCGCTCGGCGCCCCGAGACCCGACGGCAGGGGCCGCCGCGCCCGCCCCTCCAGCGCGGTCAGGCACACGTTCGTCGCGATCCGGTACAGCCAGGTCCGCACCGACGCACGCGAGGCGTCGTACCGCTCACGGGCCTTCCACGCCAGCAGCATCGTCTCCTGCACCAGGTCCTCGGCCTCGTGGAACGAGCCCGTCATCCGGTAGCAGTACGCCACCAGCTCGCCGCGGTACGGCTCAAGGTCCATGCGGCCATGATGGCTCAGACCGAGCAGCCCACGTGGGCCAGCGCCTGCCGCAGCAGCATCCCGTGCCCGCCCGGCATCTCGCTCTGCACCGCCTCCGACACGGCCTCCTGCGGGCTGAACCACACCAGGTCCAGCGCGTCCTGCCGGGGCCGGCAGTCACCGGTCACCGGAACCACGTAGGCCAGCGACACCGCGTGCTGGCGCGGGTCGTGGTACGGGGTCACGCCCAGCGTCGGGAAGTACTCCGCGACCGTGAACGGCTGGAGCGAGGCCGGGATACGGGGCAGCGCCACCGGGCCGAGGTCCTTCTCCAGGTGGCGCAGCAGGGCGTCCCGCACCCGCTCGTGGTGCAGGACCCGGCCGGAGACCAGCGTCCGGCTGACCGTCCCGTCCGGCCCGATGCGCAGCAGCAGGCCGACGCTGGTGACTTCGCCGTTGTCGTCGACACGCACGGGCACGGCCTCGACGTACAGGATCGGCATGCGGGCGCGCGCCAGCTCCAGCTCGTCGGGGGAGAGCCAGCCGGGCGTGGTATCGGTCATGTCAGACATTGCTTGATCATACTTTCAGGAGGGCCAGGAAAGGCGGTAGACCTGACGCGCATTGTGTGCTCCCGCCCACTCGGCGAACCGTAGCGCGTCCGACAGGGCCAGTTCGTCGGCGTCCACCCGGTCCTGCAGCAGACCGGCCAGCGCCCGCCGGAACGACAGGGCGCCCAGGTGGTGGAACTCGGCCACACCGTAGGCGTCGGAGCTGTACAGCAGTTTGCGGTACGGCGTGATCTCCAGGGCCTCCTCCAGCACGGCCCGCGACCGCGCGGGCCCGACGTGGTGCAGCGCCAGGCCCACGTCCAGGTACACCTGCTCGAAGGCCGCGGCGAGAAAAGCCGCCTGGCGCTGGTACGGCCAGCAGTGCAGCAGCATCACCGGGATCGTGCCGGCGGTCAGACGCAGCCAGTCGGTCAGCCGGGCCGGGTCCGAGCGGTGCAGCCGGATGTCGCTGTCGCCGAGCCCGACGTGCAGCTGGAGGGGGAGCCCGAGGTCCACGGCGGTCCACAGCAGATGACGTACGAGAACCGGTTCCGCCAGCCGGACGCCACCGCCCGCGAGCCAGCGCCGGGCCGCCTCGGTGACCTCCGGGTCCGAGGGGCGGGCCGGGTCCAGGTCGAAACCCGTCCGGTAGGCGGCGACGGACTTCACGCCGACCACTCCGGGCCGCCGTACCGCCTCCTCGGCGGCCGCGCGGAAGGCACTCGCGTACTCACCCGGCTCGACCCCCTTCGCCGCGACCGCCTCGGCGACACTCTCCAGCCGCACGATCTCGTACGGCGTTCCGCCCGCGGCCGCCGCCAGTTCGGCGGGGCTGGTGAGGCGGTCCGGGGTGTAGCCGGTGTCGACGCAGAAGACGTCCGTGCCGGCGGCCGTGAGGAAACGGCGGTTGACCTCGCGCCAGCCCAGTTCCGCCCGCCGGGCCACGTACTCCTCGGCGGGTGCGTGCCGGGGCAGGTCCAGCAGGGGCGCGCAGTGGCGGCGGACGGCGACACCGGCCGGGGTGTCGAAGGTGGAGCCGCCGGGCCAGGCGCCGCCCTCGGTGAGCAGGGGCTCGAACTCCGCCCGGGACAGGTCCGCCGTGACGACGCCGTGGCAGTGATGGTCCGTCAACTTCTGTGCGTCGAGCACCTCTTGGACCGCCCCCACGTCAGTACTTCCAGCGGTACGCGGCCGCCACCCGCTCGTCGTCCAGCCCCGCGACCGCCTCGCTCTCCCCCTGCCGTACGGCGATCACCGCGTCCGCGAGGACCGGCCCGAGCGCGGCCCGCAGCCGCTCGTCCTTGCGGAACTCCTCGACGGCCTCGGGCAGGGACGTCGGCAGCCGGCGGACACCGCGGGCCGCCGCGTCGGCGGGGTCGAGGCGTGCCGGGTCGCCGGTGATCTCCTCCGGCAGGGGAGTGCCGGAGGACATGCCGTCCAGGCCGGCCGCGATGACGCAGGCGAGGGCGAGATAGGGGTTGGCGGCCAGGTCGACCGGCTTCACCTCCAGGTTGGCGGCCTGCTCGCGCAGGCCCGCGGTGCCGGTGACGATCCGTACGGCGGCTTCGCGGGTCTCCCGGCCCCAGGCGGTGAACACCCCGGCCCACTGGGAGGGTTTGAGGCGCAGATAGCTCGCCGGGCTCGGCGCGGTCACCGCCGTCAGCGCGGGCAGCCGGTGCAGGATCCCGGCCGCGAACGACTCGGCCTCGGCGGTCATGCCGTGACGGCCGTCGCCGCCGGAGTGCAGGTTGACGCCGTCGCGCCAGACGGAGAGGTGGAGGTGCCCGCCGTTGCCGACGCCCTGCGCGAACACCGCCGGGGCGAACGACACCACGTATCCGTGCCGCGCGGCGACTGCCCGGATCGTCTGGCGCACCAGCACGCTCCGGTCGGCCGCCGCCACCGGGTCGAGCGCGCCCACCGAGATCTCGAACTGCCCCGCCGCGTACTCGGGATGGAGCTGCTCGACCTCCACGCCCTGTGCCGCGAAAGCGGCCAGCAGGTCGGCGGTGCAGGCGCTCAACTCGACCTGGCGCGTGGCGCTGTAGGCGGGCCCGGTGGTCGCGGGCACGAACTCGCCGCCCTCCACGGCCCCTTGACCGACCGCCCACTCGATCTCGATGGCCGCCTTGAAGCTCAGGCCGTGCTCGGCGGCCTCGGCGACGATCCGGCGCAGGACGGTCCGGCCGCATCCCGGGTGCCGCTCGCCCTCCTGGGTGATCCGGTCGACCGGCGCCCACGCCCAGCCGGGCTGCCCGGCCAGCACGACGAGTTGGTCGAGGTCGGGGTAGAGGCGCAGATCGCCGTCCGGGGAGCCGAGGACGTCGGTGGCGACGATGGAGTCGTTCGCCAGGAAGGTGTCGAACACCGGGGACATGCCGACACCCCAGGCCGCGGCCGAGGCGAGCTTCGCGGTCGGGATCGTCTTCACCCGGCAGACGCCCGCGGTGTCGACGTACGAAAGGACGACGCCGTGCACGCCCCGGCCGGACAGCTCGCCGCTCAGCGCGGTGGCCCGTTCGACGTCGCCGGGGCGGCCGCCGGGTACGGGGTCGGCAAGGGTGGTCATACGTCCTCCTCGACGGGGTCGGCGCAGTCGGTGCCGTACGTCAGGGTTTCACGGCGACCGCGCCGAACTGCGGTACCACGGCGGGCGATTCGGATCCGGCACGCCAGCGCGAGCAGGAGACCAGGCCCGGTTCGAGGAGGTCGAGGCCCTCGAAGAAGGAGGCGATGTCCACGCCGGGGCGGGCGGTGATCGGGGGAGTGGCGTTCTCGTTCCAGAACCACATGGCCGGTATCTGGCCCCGGCCGCCCAGATCGGCGTCGGTGGTGGGGTGGGTGAGGGCCAGGAAGCTCCCGGAGGGCACCGCGGCCATCAGCCGCCGTACGATCCGCCGGGCCTCCTCGGTGTCCAGCACGAAGTTGAGGATGCCGAGCATCAGGACCGCCACCGGCTCGGTGAAGTCCAGGGTCCGGGCGGCGGATTCGAGGATGGCGTCGGGGTCGTGCACATCGGCGTCGACGTAGTCGGTGACGCCCTCGCGGGTGCCGGTGAGCAGGGCGCGGGCGTGGGCGAGCACGATGGGGTCGTTGTCGACGTAGACGATCCGCGCGTCCGGCGCCACCCGCTGGGCGATCTCGTGGGTGTTCTCGGCCGTCGGCAGGCCGGTCCCGATGTCCAGGAACTGCCGTACCCCGTGCTCCTCGCTGAGGAACCGCACCACGCGGCCGAGGAACCAGCGGTCGGCACGCGCGACCTCCCGGATGACCGGGAACATTCCGGCCACGTGCTCGCCGACCCGCTGGTCGACGCCGTAGTTGTCGCTGCCGCCGATCCAGTAGTTCCACACGCGCGCGTTGTGCGCGACCGCGGTGTTCAGCCGCGCCGACCCGCCCGGGGTGTGGCTCTGCCTCACGAATCTGCTCCTTCTCGCACCCTGCGGTCGTCGCCATTGTGCCGCCAGGTGATCACACTGTCCCGGGATTCGGGCGACCGGATGTGCGAGAAGGGGTCCTGCCGGTCCGTCAGTCGAACTGGCCGGGATTAGCCGTCGGGGTCTTCCCGGCGAGGACGTCCTTCAGCCGCTGGGTGCCCAGCTGCACCGCCCGCTCGGTCGAGTCCTCCTCGCCGCCGTCCAGACCGCCGGCGGTGACGGTGATCGCGTCGCTGCCGACGCGTACGGCGGCCACGTCCAGGGTGAGGGTGGTCGTCGCGCTTTTCACCGTCACCCGCAGACCCTGCCGGGTGTCGCCGGCCTCCGGGGGCGGCTGGTCGATCACCTGGACGGTCCGCTTGCCGCCCTTGGCGTCGGTCGCGGTGAACTGGTCGCACTTGACGGGCAGTTCCTTCAGCCACGCCAACGACGCGTCCAGCCCGGCGCGTTGATAGGCGGCGACCTGGTAGAGGAGCCGGGACTCGCCCTCCTCGAACCCGGTCAGCGCGGACGCGCCGGACGGCTTGCCCAGCAACTCGTCGCCGTACAGCGAGTCGAGGAGCTTCTGGCAGTCGGCGGCGTTCGTCTTCGCGGTGAGGAGGTCCGCCACGTCGACCCGGCCGACGAGCAGGCTGTCCCGCCAGGTCGCCGCGTCCTTCACCTGCGTCCAGTCGTCCTCGATGTCGGCGGGCGTGATGAGCGCGGCCCGCGCACCGGCCTCGGTGAGCCGGGCCGGGGTGGCCGACTCCACGGCGAGCGGGGAGGCGGCGATGTCGGAGGCCGCGGAGGAGCCGCCGTCACTGTCGTCCGAGCAGGCCGCGACGGTCAGCAGGGCACTCGCGCTCAGGGCGCAGGCGAGCACACGCACGACGGGGAGCGAGGGTCGACGGCTCATCGCGGAAGCCTCCGAAGCAGAAGACGGGGTTTCCCCCAGCGCACCACCGACCTCCCCGGCCCACCAGCGCCACTGGGCCGTACGGGTGAGCCTCGCGGGCGCAACACCGCAGGTCGTACGGCAACTCGAACGCGTCGCCCGGCAGGCGGACCGGCGTGAGCGCACCGACACTGACCTCATGCCCACGTCCGCGAAGGGGTGACCATGCTGCCCGGGTTCCTCGCCAGGACGATCGAGCTGCTGCTGGGCCGGGAGGGCCGCTCCCTGCACCTCAAAGCCGCCGGCGGCGCGACGGCCGTCCTCGCGGTCGTCATGCTCGCCGGCTCCTGGGCGGTCGTCGCCGTCGAGAGCGGCGCACGGGGCGCCAACCTGAGGACGTACCCGCAGGCCCTGTGGTGGTCCATCGAGACCGCGACGACCGTCGGGTACGGCGACTTCTACCCGGTCACCCTGGGCGGCCGGATCATCGGCGCGGTCGTGATGGTCGTCGGCATCACCACGTACGGCATGGTCACGGCCGCCCTGGCCACCTGGTTCGTCGGCCGGGAACAGCGCCGCCGGCACCGTCTCGCGCACGGCGCCCGGGAGTTGGGCGAGGAAACGGCGAGGGCGCTGCACGAACGCTTCGACCGGCTGGAGCGGATGGTGGCGGGAAAGAACGAGCCGGACTGATACCGGAGGCTGCCTCCTGCTACTCGTGAGTACCCCGCCGTGTGACGTACGCGACGCCTGAGGTAAGGTCCCAGCGGTCCACAAGTACCGGCAGCGTGCGGGCCGCTACGGGCGGTGTCGAATGGGGGCGACGGAAGTATGGAATCCCACCTGGTCGACGGAGGGGGCACGGCGGCGGATGACACGCGCCTGGAGGCCCTGGACCCGCAGCCGCTGCTGACCCGGGACTACGAGACGCGACCCGCGCTGGTCTACGAGCGGCTGCGCGACCGCCACGGCCCGGTCGCGCCGGTCGACCTGCTGGGCGTGCCCGCCTGGCTGGTCCTCGGCTACCGCGAGTCGCTCCAGGTGCTCCAGGACGACGCCGGCTGGCCCAAGGGCCTGGAGAACTGGCGGGCCCGCACCGAGGGCCGCGTCCCCGCCGACTGGCCCCTCGCCCCCTCCCTCGAGGTCAACCACGTCCTGATCCAGGGCGGCCCTTCCTACCGCACCCTGCGCACCGCCTGGGACGCCGCCCTGCGCCCCTTCCAGGACCCGCGCCACCCCCAGGCCAAGCGGCTGAAGTCCGCCGTCACCGGCTACGCCGACGAGCTGATCACCCTCCTCGCACAGGGCGGCGGCACCGGACTCGCCGACCTCTCGGCGCAGTTCTCCCGCCCGCTCCCGCTGATGGCGGCTAGCCATCTGCTCGGCTTCCCCGGCTCGCAGGGCGACGACGCCCTGATGGACATGTGGCGGGTGCTGGACGCGGGCCCCGACGCCGAACCGGCCCTGGCCCGCCTGCTGGTGACCCTCTCCGAACTCGCCGCCGCCAAGATCGCCGAGCCGGGTGACGACTTCCCCTCGCACCTCCTCGCCGCCCACCCCGACCTGCCGGTCGACGCGCTGGCCCGCGAGCTGTTCATGCTGCTCGGCATGACCTCCGACCACGTCGGCATCCTCATCTCCAACACCGTCGTCGAGGTCATCTCCGGCGAGGCCGAGGGCGGTGTGCGCACCGCGCTGTCCGCCGGGATGGTCCGCGAGACCATGAACCGGGTCGTCATGCGCAAGCCGCCGCTGGTCAACTTCGTGCCGAGGTTCGCGGCCCGGGACACCCGGCTCGGCAACTACACCATCCGCGCCGGTGACCCGGTGTGGGTCTCCTCCGCGGCGGCGCACGCCGACCCGCTCTTCGCCGGCCAGATGACACCGGGCTCCAGCATCAGCAGCCGGGCCCATCTGTCCTGGGGCGCCGGACCCCGCCAGTGCCCCGCCCGCGAACTCGCCTCGACCATCGCGGCGGCCGGAGTCAGCCGCGTCTTCGAACGCTTCGCCCACCTGGAGCTGGCCCTCCCGGTCGACCAACTCCCCTGGCGCTCCTCGCCGTTCATGCGCGGCCTGCGCTCCCTGCCGGTGCGGTACGAACTCGCCGGGCCGGTACCGGAGTTGCCGGAGCCGGCCGAGCCGACGTCACCCGCGGCGGACGTACCGGAGGAGCGGGAGCGGGCGAACCGGCGGCGGTCCTCGCTCTGGCGTTACCTGACCGGGCTCATCCGCTCGAACGGCTGACGCCCTGTCAGGAGCCCGGCTGCGCGTATCCGTTCTGCCAGGCCCAGGCCGCGATCTCGACTCGGTTCCGGGCGGCGATCTTGAGCTGGACGCTGGAGAGGTGGGTCTTGACCGTGGAGAGGGAGACGTAGAGCTCGCCGGCGATCTCGGCGTTGGTGCGGCCGAGGGCGACGAGGCGTACGACGTCGAGTTCGCGGTCGGTGAGCGGCTCCGCGGGCGGCGCGGGGCGGGGTGCCGCGGCGGGCCGAGGCTCTTCGGTGAGGTGCCGGAGCAGCCGTACGGTGACGGACGGCGAGACCAGTGAGTCACCGGCCGCGGCCGCCCGGACCGCCTCCGCGAGGAGCGTGGGCCCGGAGTCCTTCAGCAGGAACCCGCAGGCACCGCCGCGCAGCGCCCCGTACACGTACTCGTCGAGATCGAAGGTGGTCACGACGACCACCCGCATCGGATCCGCCACCTCGGGCCCGGCCAGCAGCAGGGTCGCCTCCAGCCCGTCCAGCTTCGGCATCCGGATGTCCAGGAGACACACGTCGGGCCGCAGCCGCCGCGCGAGCGCCACGGCCTCCTCACCGTCGGCGGCCTCCGCGACGACGGTGATGTCGGGCTGCGCGTCCAGGAAGAACCGGAATCCGGTGCGGACCATGTCCTGGTCATCGGCGATCAGCACGCGGATGGGGGCACCCGGCGGGGTGGGGACGGTCATGTCTCGATCATGCCTCACGGGATTCGGACCAGTCGGCGGCCTGGGCCGGATCCTCGGTCACCTTCCGCAGCAGCCGCCGGCTGCCGGAGATCGCGGCGAACACGGCCACCGCACCGATGACCACACAGACCACGAGCTCGACCACGCCGGAGGTGTTGATCGTGGCTCCGGCGGACTTGTTGAGCTGATAGGCGCCGTAGGCCCCCATCGCGGTGGTACCGCCGGCCAGCACCACCAGCGGGATCACGGTCTCCCGCACCCGCGCCCGGTCCAGCACCCGCAGTGGGGTCCCCGCCAGCCGCAACAGGCGGTACACCCGGCGCCGGTCGAGGACGTTCGCCGCCGCCGTCAGCCCGGCGGAGGCCGCGGCGACCAGGAAGCTCAGCGCCAGCGTGCCGATCGTGACGTCGTCCAGGCGGTCGAACACGGCCTTGTCCGAGCCGCCGGCGTAGTCCTGCCCGTAGGGGAGCCCGCCCGCGACGAGCGGGGTCAGCGCGGTGGTCGCGGAGTCGACCCGGGCCTGGTCGCCCTGCACATGGGCGATGACACCAGGGTTGCCGCCGAGGAGGTTGTCGTAGTCGTCGGCGCGGCCGGTGGTGACGGTCGCCGTAACGCCCGCCTTGTGCAGCAGGCTACGCGCCTCGACGGCCGCGGACCGGGCGTCGGCGGCGGTGACCGTGGCGACGGCGACCTGCCCCTGGTACTGCGAGGTGTCGGAACCGAGCAGACTGACCGAGAAGAACCCGGCCGCGAACCCGGCCAGCACCAGCCCGCTGACGGTACGCCAGGCACCGCGCGGATCGTCGCTGAGCCGCCGGCCCGCCAGCAGGGTCGCCGGACGCTTGGCCAGGCGGCCCACCAGACGGCCGAGCCGGTCCACCACCCACGGCCCGAACAGCCAGAACGCGCCGTAGAAGAGCAGCAGGAGGGCGAGGGCCTGCTTCGAACTCATGCGCCCGCCGCTGTACATGAAGATGACGGCCAGAGCCCCCACGAAGAAGGCGAGGCGGATCATGCGGGTGCGCCTCGGGTCGGCCTGTTGGGCGACGCCGAGCGGCGAACCGGCGACCTGGCGCAGCATCGAGACCGCGCTGACCGTGATGAGGACGGTGACCCCGGCCACGACCGCCGCCAGCCAGGGCAGCCCGACCCACAGCGTGCCGACGAACCAGGTGCCGACACCGAACGGCACCTGCGCGAGCGCCGGCAGCAGCACCACGTACGCGAGCGCACCCGTCAGCGCCCCGCCCGCGCCGAGCACGGCAGCCTCGGCCGCGGTCATGGCGACGATCTGCCGCGGGGTCGCTCCCGCCAGCCGCAGCGCGGCCAGCCGCTGCTCGCGCCGGGCCGCGCCGAGGCGTCCGGCGGCGGCCGACAGCACGGTCACGGGCATCGCGAGCAGGACGACGCCGAGGGCGGCGACGCCCTGGTCACCGGCGGTGAACATGCTCGCCGTGCCGCCGCCGAAGCCGGAGATCGGGGCGCGCGCCTTCTGCCCGTCGTCGAACCAGGTGCCCGCGGATCCGGCGGCCTTCGAGACGGCCGGGTCGGTCGGCGCCCGGCCCACCACGGCGACGAGCTCGTCCGGGGAGGCGAGACCGGCTGCGCCGATCGTGCCGTAGGACCTCACCTTCGGGAAACGGCCGGCGAGTTGGCTCGCGGGCAGCCTGTGCAGGAGGTCGGCCAGGGCGGGGGAGACGTACACCTCGCCCTGCTTCGGGAAGGTGCTCAGGCCGGGCGGCGCGGGTGTCCGTGCGCGGCCGGGCAGTCGGGCGAGGGAGACGACGGTGACCGGGTCGTGGCGGACCCAGGTGGTGCCGAGCGCCTGGACGGCGGTCGCCCGCTCGGCCGAAACCGCGTCGGGCGTACGCCACTTGGTGTGGTCGGCGCGGGTGCCGGCGCCGAGCGTGGCGGCGACGATCACCAGCATCACGAAGGCGCCGACGGCGGCGGCACCGGCCGCCAGCAACTGGCTCTGCACGCCGCGGCGGCTGGCGGACCTGGTCAGATGCCAGGTCAGGGGCAGGACGGGGGAACGCATGGCAGGGCTCTCCAGGCGGGAGGTCGGGTCAACTGACCGTGAACGGGCTGTGGTTGCTGATCCGGCCGTCCCGGACCTGGAGGACGCGGTCGCAATGGGCGGCCACGTCGGCGTCATGGGTCACCATCACCAGGGCGGCGCCCTGCTCGCGCGTCACCGAGGCGAGCAGGCGTACGACCTTCTCGCTGGTGCGCTGGTCGAGGGCGCCGGTCGGCTCGTCGGCGAAGACCACGTCCGGGCGGACGACCAGGGCGCGGGCGATGGCGACGCGCTGGGCCTGGCCGCCGGACAACTGCCCGGGCCGGCGGGCTTCCAGGCCGTCGAGGCCGAGCGGCGCGAACCAGCGGCGGGCCTGCTGCACGGCCTGCCCCCGCGGCATGCCCTCCAGCATCAGCGGCAGCGCGACGTTCTCCTCGGCGGGCAGCTCCGGCAGCAGCTGGCCGAACTGGAAGACGAACCCGAACCGCTTGCGGCGCAGCGCGCTGAGCCGGTTCTCGTTGAGCCCGTCGATGGCCTTGCCGCGCAGCAGCACGCTCCCGTCGTCGGGGCGGACGATCCCCGCGAGAACGTGCAGCAGGGTCGACTTGCCGGAGCCCGACGGGCCCATGACGGCCAGCGACTCCCGCTCGCCGACCTCCACGTCGACGCCGTCCAGAGCGGTGGTGGAGCCGTACTTCTTCACGAGGCCGAGTCCGGCCAGAACGGTGCTCACGATCGTGTCCCGTGCCCTTCTCAGCGCTCGAACTTCCAGGTGACGGAGGATCCCGTCGCCTTGACCACGGAGACCGGGATGTCGACCGACTTGCCGTCGCCGGTCCGGCCCACGCAGGTCATGGAGGCCCCGGCGACGGCCTTCAGACCGGTGGGGCAGCTGACGTCGGTGACCTTCTTCCCGACCCAGGGCAGCGGGTGGTACTTGCTCTGCGTCCGCCCCTCGACGATGTTGGCCGCGAGGGCCTTGTGGCCGTCCACCCTGGCCGTGCTGTAGGCGTCGAGCTCGGAGGTGGACTCCGTCCCGGAGAGCAGATAGGTGCCGAGGCCGCCCAGGGCGACGACGGCGGTCGCCCCGCCGACGACGCCGACCAGGAACTTGTTGACCTGCATGGACGTACTCCTGATGACTGAGGGCCCCGAGGGGAGGGAGGAGGAAGCGGCTCCACCCTCGCCCGCGGCCAGGGACGCGCGCCTCGGCCAGACGGCCATGACCCGGACGCCGGCCCCTCGACCTTTCGGCCGATCCGGGCGTCGTACCGCGTCACCTACGGTGATCGGCATGACCTCCATCTCCGGCCGGGGCTGCGTCCATGGCATCGGCGTCGGCATCCTGCTCGCGGCGTGCGCCGCCGACGTCCTGACCACGGGCGCCGAGGGCCACCAACTCGGGCCGGTCGTCGTGGTGCTCCTGGCCGGACTCACCGCCCTGCTGTGGCCGGTCGCGCACCGGCCCGCGTGGTTCACCCCGCAGCTGCGCACCGGCGTACCCGCCCTGCTCTCCGTGATCTACACGGCCGGCGCGGTCCTGGACGGCACGGAGGCCCTCTTCGGCCCCGGCGAGATCGCGGTCCTGCTCTCCCTGCTCTTCATCGCGGTACGGCACTGCCCGCCCCGCTGGGCCGTGGTGTGCGGGGTGCTGGACGGCGTCGCCCTGCTGTTCACGCCGGTCCGCTTCTCGCACTCCTTCGGGGGCGAGACCCTCGGCTTCATGCTGGGCGGCCTGGTCCTCATCGGTCTGGTCGCCGGCCTCGCGGCCTACCTGCGCTCCCTCGACTACCGGCGCACGGTCGCCGTCACCGAGACGCGCCGCGAGGAGCGCGTGGCGATCGCCGCCGACCTGCACGACTTCGTGGCCCACCATGTCACCGGGATCCTGGTGCAGACGCAGGTGGCGCGGATGATGGCGGCCACGCGGCCGGAGGGGCTCGACCCAGTCCTCGCGGGCATCGAACGCGCCGCGACCGAGGCGCTCGCCTCGATGCGCCGCACGGTCGGCGTCCTGCGCGACACGGAGGAGGTCGACCGGCGCCCGGTCGGCGACCTGGCGGGCATCACCGAATTGACGGAGGGCTTCGCGAGCCCGGTCCAGAAGGTGACCCTGCACCGCGACCCGACCGTCCCGGCCGACATCCCGCACGAGATCCAGGCGGCAGCCTTCCGCGTCGTCCAGGAGTCCCTGACGAACGTCCGCCGCCACGCGGCCGACGCCACGCAGATCACGGTCGCACTGTCCCGCACCCGCACCCGCCTCTCGGTCACCATCACCGACGACGGCCACGGCGGCACCCAACTCCCCGCCGCGGCCCACGGAGGCGGCTTCGGCCTGGTCGGCCTGAAGGAACGGGTGACGGCACTCGGCGGGGAGTTGGAGGCGGGGCCGAGGGAGGGTGGCGGGTGGGAGGTGCGGGCGGGGTTCCCGGTGGACAGGGGCTGAGCGGCGACCGGCCGCGCCGCCGACCCGGTTCCTCTGGTGCTGTGGCCGACCACCGCTGTTCAATGGTGCTGCACATGTCCGCCGACAGAGGAGCCGCCGTGTCCCCCGCCGCCGTGCCGCCCGTGGGCGCGCGCATCCGGCAGGCGCGTCTTGCCAAGGGCGTGAGTCTGCGGGCCCTCGCGCGGGAGGTCGGGGTCTCCGCGAGCCTGGTCTCCCAGATCGAGACCGGCAAGAGCCAGCCGTCGGTGAGCACGCTGTACGCCATCACCACCGCCCTGTCGATCTCCGTCGAGTCGCTCTTCGACGTGTACGAGGAGGAGGCCGCCGCGGCCCCGGCGGTGACCGCGTCCGCCACTCCCGCAACGGTCCTGCACGCCCTCGCCGCCTTCGCCGCCGACCCCGGCCGACGCATCGGACCCCTGGTCGCGGCCGGTGCGCACGAGACGCTGGAGCTGGATTCCGGCGTGGTGTGGGAGCGGCTCGGCCACGTCCCCGGCACCGACGTCGACTTCCTCCGCGTGACCTACCGCCCCGGCGGCTCCTCCTCCAGCTCCGGCGGCCTGATGCGGCACGCCGGCACCGAGTACGGCTATCTCACCTCCGGTGAACTCGTCCTCACCCTCGGTTTCGACGAGTACACGCTCGGCCCCGGCGACGCCGTCTGCTTCGAGTCGACGACCCCGCACCGCTACCGCAATGATGGAGCCGAGCCGGCCGTCGGCGTCTGGTTCGTGTTCAGCGAGAGTGTTCAGTAACACTTGACAGTCGGGCGGGGCGGTCGTCTACTCCGAAGTGGGGGTGGTCGCCATGGCGATCCGCACATACGGACCCAATGCCGTCGACTGGGAAGAGCGCGTCGACCTGGACCGGCTGCGCAAGGAACGCCTGGCCAGGCTGCACGAGAAGCTCGACGCGTCCTCGCTCGGCGCCGTGCTGAGCTTCGACTTCGCCAACATCCGCTACATGACCGCCACGCACATCGGCACCTGGGCGATCGACAAGCTGATCCGCTTCGCCCTGCTGGTCCGCGGCGGCGAACCGGTCGTCTGGGACTTCGGCTCCGCAGCCCGCCACCACCAGCTCTACAACCCCTGGCTCGACTACAGCGACGGCAAGGGCGGCCCGCCCACCGGCGCCCGGGCCGGCATATCGACCCTGCGCGGAGCCTTCCACCCGGACGCGGGCATCGCCGAGGACGTGGCCGCCAAGATCGCCGCCGAACTCCGCGAACACGGCCTCGCGAACGAGCCCCTCGGCATCGACGTCGCCGAGATGCCGATCCTCACCGCCCTGCGCGCCGAGGGCATCGACGTCGTCGACGGCCAGCAGGTCTTCCTGGAGGCCCGCCGCACCAAGACCCGCGACGAGATCTCCCTGCTCACCCAGGCCTGCGCGATGGTCGACGCGGCCTACGAGGAGCTGTACGGACACCTCCGCCCCGGCGTGCGCGAGAACGAGTGCGTCGGACTCGTCAGCAAGGTGCTGTACGACCTCGGCAGCGAGTACGTCGAAGGCGTCAACGCCATCTCCGGCGAACGCTGTTCACCCCACCCGCACGTGTACAGCGACCGCCTGATCCGCCCGGGCGACCCCGCCTTCTTCGACATCCTGCACAGCCACCTCGGCTACCGCACCTGCTACTACCGCACCTTCGCGGTCGGCAGCGCCTCCCGCGCGCAACGCGACGCCTACGTCCGCTGCCGCGCGTACATGGACGAGGCCATCTCCCTCGTCCGGCCCGGCGCCACCACCGCCGACATCGTCCAAGTCTGGCCGCGTGCCGAGGAGTTCGGCTTCGCCGACGAGACCGCCGCGTTCGCGCTGCAGTACGGCCACGGGGTCGGCCTGTCGATCTGGGAGAAGCCCATCTTCAGCCGCCTGGTCTCCCTCGACCACCCCGAAGTCCTCGAAGAGGGCATGGTGTTCGCCCTGGAGACCTACTGGCCGGCCACCGACGGCTGGTCGGCGGCCCGCATCGAGGAGGAGCTGGTCGTCACGGCCGACGGCTGCGAGGTCATCACCAAGTTCCCCGCGGAGGAACTGCTGGTGGCGGGCCGCAAGTACTGGACCGTCGACGGTGCGCTGAACACGCAGCGGGAGGCGCAGTCCCACCTCAACGCCCGGGACCGCTGATGGACGGCCCCGAACTCCTCACCCTGTACGAGCAGATGGCCGTCATCCGCCGTACGGAGAAGGCCGCCCACGACCTCTTCATGTCCGGCCTGGTCAAGGGCACCACCCACCTCGCCGCCGGCCACGAGGCGATCGCCGTCGGCGCGAGCGCCGCCCTGCGCCCCGACGACTACGTCTTCGCCACCTACCGCGGCCACCACCACGCCCTGGCCCGCGGCGCCACCCCCGAGGAGTGCCTCGCCGAACTCATGAGCCGTGCGACGGGGTTGTGCAAGGCCAAGGGCGGCTCCATGCACCTCACCAAGGCGTCCATGAACATGCTGGGCTCGTACGCCATCGTCGGCGCCCACCTTCCCATGGCCGTCGGCGCCGCCTGGTCGGCCCGGCTGCGCGGCACCGGACAGCTCGCGGTCGCCTTCTTCGGGGACGGCGCCACCAACATCGGCGCCTTCCACGAGGCACTGAACCTGGCCGCCGTGTGGAAGCTGCCCGTGCTGTTCGTCTGCGAGAACAACCTCTACATGGAGTACACGCCGATCGCCGACGTCACGGCCGTCGCCCGCCCCGCGGCCGACCGGGCGCCGGCGTACGGCATCCCCGGCGAGACCGTCGACGGCAACGACGTCGTCGCCGTCCGCGAGGCGGTGGCCGGGCTGGCCCGGCGGGCCCGGGCAGGAGACGGGCCCGCCGTGCTGGAGGCCGAGACCTACCGTCACTTCGGGCACAGCCGCGCCGACCCGGCCGCCTACCGCCCGGCCGAGGAGGTCGAACGCTGGCTCAAGCACGACCCGTTGGACCTCGCGCGCGGCCGGCTCGTTGAGATGGGTGTGCCGGAGGCGACGGTCACCGCCGCCGACGAGCGCGCCCGTGACGTCGTACAGAAGGCCGTCGAGGCGGCGAAGAGCGCGCCGTCGCCGGATCCGGGCGAGGCGCTCACCGACGTTTGGGCGGACGGAGGTGCGGCATGGCGGACGTGATCACCTACCGGGAGGCGGTCGCCGAGGGGATCGCGCGGGAGATGCGGCGCGATCCGTCCGTCGTGTGCCTCGGGGAGGACATCGGCGAGGCGGGCGGGGTGTTCAAGACGACCGTCGGGCTGCTGAAGGAGTTCGGGCCGGAGCGGGTGTGGGACACGCCGATCTCCGAACAGGCCATCGTGGGCGCGGCGATGGGGGCCGCGATGACCGGGATGCGGCCGGTCGCCGAGATCATGTTCAGCGATTTCCTCGCCTGTTGCTGGGACTACCTCGCCAACGAGATACCGAAGGTGCGGTACATGACGGGTGGTCAGGTGACCGTTCCGCTCGTCGTGCGCACCGCCAACGGCGGCGGTCTCGGCTTCGGCGCCCAGCACTCGCAGGCCACCGAGAACTGGGCGCTGACCGTACCGGGACTGAAGATCGCCGCTCCCGCCACCCCCGCCGACGTGGTCGGCATGATGGCCGCCGCCATCCGCAGCGAGGACCCCGTCGTCTTCTTCGAGCACAAGGGGCTGCTGGCGAGCAAGGGAGCGCCTCCGCCGCCGGACCACGTGGTCGAGCTGGGCCGCGCCGCCGTCGTGCGCGAGGGCGCCGACGTGACCCTGGTGGCGCTCGCCTCGATGGTGCCGGTGGCGCTGAAGGCCGCCGGTCAGCTCGCCGAGGAGGGCGTCGACGCCGAGGTCGTCGACCTGCGCAGCCTCGTACCCCTCGACACCGCCACCGTCCTCGCCTCGCTCGCCAGGACCTCGCGGCTCGTGACCGTCGAGGAGAACCCGTACCAGGGTGGCTGGGGCGGCACGCTCGTGTCGGTCGTCGCCGACGAGGGCTTCGGCCTGCTGGACGCGCCGGTGCGGCGGATCGCGGGGGAGTGCGTCCCGCTGCCCTTCGCGGACGCGCTGGAGGAGCAGGTCATCCCCACCACAGACAAGGTCGTGGCGGCCGTCCGGAGTCTCGCCGCGTACTGAACACCCGCTAGGAGGAAGCGCGATGACCAATCGGACACTCCTTCGCGCCGGGCACGTCGTCTCCATGGACCCCGCCGTCGGGGACCTGCCGAGGGGTGACGTCCTGATCGAGGACGGGAAGATCGCGGCCGTGCGGCCGGAGATCAGCGCCGACGCCGAAGTGCTCGACATGACCGGCCGGATCGTGATCCCCGGCTTCGTCGACACCCACCGCCACACCTGGGAGGCGTCCATCCGCGGCGTCGCACCCGACGCCACCCTGGACGACTACTTCGTCGACATCCTCGACACCTTCGCCCCGCTCTACACACCCGAGGACGTGTACGCGGCCAACCTCGCCGGCGCCCTCGAATGCCTCAACGCCGGCATCACCACGCTCGTCGACTGGTCCCACATCAACAACACGCCCGAACACCCGGACGCGGCGATCCGGGCCCTGGCCGAGACCGGCATCCGCGCCCAGTACGCGTACGGCAGCGCCAACACCTCCCTCGCCGACTACTGGTTCGAGAGCAAGATCGCCATCCCGGGCGACGACGTCCGCCGTATCCGCGACAGGTACTTCGCCTCCGACGACGGCCTGCTCACCATGGCGCTAGCCACCCGCGGCCCCGGCTTCTGCGTCAACGACGTCGTCACCGCCGAATGGGCCCTCGCCCGCGAACTGGGCATCCCCATCACCGTGCACGTGGCGATGGGCCGGATGGCGGGCCGCTTCGGCATGGTGAAACAACTGGACGACCTCGGCCTCCTCGGCCCGGACACCACCTACATCCACTGCTGCTACTTCAGCGATGAGGAGTGGCGGATGGTCGCCGACAGCGGCGGTACGGTGTCCATCGCGCCGCAGGTCGAGACGCAGATGGGGCACGGCTGGCCGCCCGTGATGAAGGCCGTCGAGTACGGGCTGCGGCCCTCCCTCAGCATCGACGTCGTCACCACGGTCCCCGGCGACATGTTCACCCAGATCCGCGCGGCCTTCGGCGCCGAGCGGGCCCGCGTCAACGCCGAGTGCTGGCAGGCCGATGTGCCGGTCCCCGAAACGATGTTGACGGCCCGTCGGATGCTGGAGATCGCCACCCGGAACGGCGCCCATGTGGCCGGTCTCGAGGACCGCACCGGTTCGCTCACCCCCGGCAAGCGCGCCGACGTCGTCGCCCTCGACGCCACCGCCCTGAACGTCGCGCCGGTTCACGACGCGGCAGCAGCGGTGACGCTCTCGGCCGACGTGTCCAACGTCGAGACGGTCATCGTCGACGGCGTGGTCCGCAAGCGCGACGGGAAGCTCACGGCCGACGTCGCGCGGGCCCGGCGCCTGGTCGAGGAGTCCCGCGACCGGCTCCTCGCGGCGAAGGAGGCGAAGTCCACCGCATGACCCGACACCTGGTGCGACGGGCCGCCGACCTGCCCGAGCCGCCGTACGACCAACTCGGTTACCGCAGACGGGCGTTGGTCGACGAGGACGACGGAAGCGTGCACACCGGCTTCGGCGTCTGCGAACTGCGGCCCGACGGTGCGGTGCCGGCACATGTGCACTCGTACGAGGAGAGCTTCCACGTCCTCGACGGGACCGTGATCCTCGATGTGCCCGAGGGCGCCTGCCTGTTGGAGGAGGGCGACTACGGCATTCTCCCGACGGGCGTGCCGCACGCCTGGCGCGGTGCCGGGGACACGGTGGCGCGCTGGGCGGACATGCTGGCTCCGGTGCCGCGGGCGCGCTACGGCTACGACACCCAGACGGTGCCCGCCCTGCCGTCACGCCTGCCCGTCCGCATCGACGTCCGCGACCCGCGCACCAGGAACTTCGGCCGCTTCGAGCCCGCCCAGATGGACCCGGGCAAGCAGTCCCAGGACCTCCTCGCGGTCTCCGCGAGCATGCGCACCGCGCTGCTCGTCTACAGCGGCATCACGGTCAAAATGATGGTCGACAGCGACCTCGGCGCGGTCGCCTCGACGATGTTCATGGTGCAGTACGCGCCCGACGGCGTCGCCGGCACCCACGACCACCCCTTCGAGGAGACCTACTACTTCCTCGAAGGGATGGCCGACGCGGCCTTCGACGGCGAGACGTACCGGCTCGGCCCCGGCGACTGCGCCTGGGCGGGGGCCGGTTGTGTGCACGGCTTCGCCAACGCCGGTACCGGACCGCTGCGTTGGCTGGAGACCCAGGCGCCGCAGCCGCCGCCGCGCCACTCGTACCGGTTCACCCGGGACTGGGAATACCTGAGGGAGGCTCTGGAGTCATGAGCGGTGTCCTGGTCGTCGGCGGCACGTCGGGCATCGGCCGCGAATTCGCCCGGGTGCGCGCGGAGTCGGGCGACGAGGTCGTGCTGACCGGCCGCGACGCCGAGCGCGCCGCGTCCGTCGCCAAGGAGGTCGGCGCCCGCGGCCTCGCCCTGGACCTGTCCCAACCCCGGGCGATCGCGGGCGCGTTGGCGGACGTCGGCCGCGTCGACCACCTGGTCCTCGCGGGCGTCTCCCGCGACGAGAACCGCACCACCGACTACAACATCGACGCCGCCCTCGCCCTCGTCACCCTCAAGCTCGTCGGCTACACCGAGGTCGTGCACGTACTGCGGCCCCGCATGACCGACGACAGCGCGATCGTCATCTTCGGCGGCCAGGCCAAGGAGCGGCCCTATCCCGGGGCGACGACGGTGGCGACGGTCAACGCGGGCGTACGGGGTCTGGTGAACACCCTGGCTGTCGAGCTGGCGCCCGTCCGTGTCAATGCCGTCCACCCCGGAGTCGTGGGCGACAGCCCGTACTGGCAGGCCAAGCCGGCGGAGGTGTTGGCCGGGTTGCGCGCGAGGACACCGACGGGGCGGCTGGCGACGGTGGCGGACGTGGTGGACGCGGTGGACTTCCTGCTGCGCAACAGGTCGGTGAATGCGGTGGAGTTGAGCGTGGACGGGGGGTGGCTGCTGGGGTGAGCGGTGTGACCGGGAGTCGCGGTGAGCCGTGCGTGTCGGTGATCGGCACCGGCCGGATGGGCGCGGCCATGGCGGCGCGGCTGCGCGAGGCCGGGTTCCCGGTGACCGCGGTGAGCGCGATCGCCGAGTTTCTCCGAGGCCGGGTGACCGGCGGACCGTAGTCAGCCCTTCACGCCGACGCCCCCGTACAGTGCCACCGGCTCCTCGCCGACCCCACCGACCTCCGGCCGCCAGTCCACCACGCACACGATCCCCGGCTCCACCAGCTCAAGTCCCTTGAAGAACCTGCCCATTTCGGTGTGTGAGCGGGCCACGAGGGTCACCCCGCCCGCCGTGTACGCCTCGATGCTGCGCCGTACGTTCTCCGGCTCGAAGTCGGCGGTCATCGCCGAGAGGACCAGACAGCTGCCCGGCGCGAGCGCGTCGACGAGGGTGTCCACCAGGTCGTGGGCACCGTCCTCGTCCGCGACGAAGTGCAGCAGGGCGATCAGCGAGAGGGCGACGGGTCGGCCGAAGTCCAGTACGCGGCCGGCCTGTTCGAGGATCGAGCTGGGCTCGCGGGCGTCGGCCTGCACGTACTCCGTGACGCCCTCCGGGGTGCCGCGCAGCAGCGCGCCCGCGTGGGCGAGCACGATCGGGTCGTTGTCGACGTAGACCACCCGCGCGCCGGGCACGATGCCCTGCGCGACCTGGTGGAGGTTGGGCTCGGTGGGGATGCCGGTGCCTATGTCGAGGAACTGGCGGACGCCCGACTCCTCGGCCAGCAGACGCGTGGCCCGCCGCATGAAGCCGCGGTTGGCGCGCGCGGCCCGCGCTGCGGCGGGCTCGATGGCCATGATCTGCCGGCCGAGCTGCTCGTCGACCGGATAGTTGTCCCTGCCCCCGAGGAACCAGTCGTAGACGCGGGCCGGGTGCGGTCTGCTGGTGTCGATCCGCGGCACGCCCGGCTCGGTCGAGGTCACGTGCTGCTCCTCCGCTCGGCGCGCCCGATGTGACGCCCGAGCAGTCTGGCACGGTCACGCGGCCCGGCGCAGACTGTCTTCGGCCACCTCCTTGTCCAGCGCCGCCCGCACCAACGCGGCGGCCAGCACGGCCGGTTGGGCGTCCCCGGCCAGCTTCACCAGCCGGTCAGGGTCCTTCGGCAGCCCCAGCCGTGCGGCCCCGTCGAGCGCCTTGCCGTCCAGACAGGGGGCCACTTCCGGCCATACGCGCTGGGCCTCGCGCAGGAAGATGTCGGCACCGGCGGGGCCGATCCCCGGCACCTCCTGCAGCAGCCGGCGCAGTTCACCGACATCCCCGTCGGCCTCTTCGCGCATCCGGCGCAGATCACCGCCCCACCGCTCGCTCAACAGCTCGGCTCCGTCGCCGAGCGGAGCGGAGCGAAGTCGGAGCCGGAGCGAATGGGGGTACCGCCCGTGCCCGAAGGGCTACGGGGGAGGGTGGCGGTGCGCTCGTCGTAGCGCCGGTAGCCGCCCCGCCCGAGCGCGTCCACCCGCTCCTGCCAACTGGCCTGAGCCATCCGGCGCGGATCCCGCAGCCCGGACCGGTGCAGCTCGCGGGCCGTGTCGACGGCGATGGACCCGCGGATGCGGGCGCTGAGCAGCAGGGCGAGCACCAGCAGCCGGTACAGCGGCTGCGGGGTGTCCCTGAGCGTGATGCCCGCGTCCTCGGCGAAGGTCCGCCCGTGCGCGCCGATCAGCTCCCGCATCACACGCCTGTCGTCGGTCACGGCTTCAGCGGGTCGTGGCCGACCGTCATCAGCCGGTGCCGGCGGCGGGTCTCCTCCGCCTCCGGCTCGTTCTCCACGTCCGTCTGCGCCGTCACCTCGTCCACCACCTCGTACATCACCTGGATGTCGTCCTCGGTGAGGTCGGTGCGGCGCTTCTGCAGGATCGCCAGGACGTGCTGCCCGGTCGGCGTGCCGGCGTGTTCCGGCAGCGGTTCCGTGGTCTCGTCGGCGTCGCTGACCCGCAGCCAGGCGGCCAGCTCCTGCGAGGTCATGTTCACCACGCGGTGGAAGTCCTCCCACAGCGCGTCGAGTTCGAGGGCGTCGGTCATCGCGTCCCCCTCTCCGTGCGTAAGGTGCCGGTGGTGTCGGTCAGTTGTCGCGCGGCCAGTTCTCCGCGTCGAACATCCACCGCTCCTTCTCCAGCTCGGCGGTGAGCGAGATCAGCAGGTCCTGGGTGACCGGATCCGGCTCGTCGGTCGCGGCGATCCGCTCCCGCAGCCGCCCGATCGCCGCCTCCAGCGCCTCCACCATCAGCTGTACGACCTCGGTGTCCCGCAGCCAGCCGTCCTTCGGGCCCGGCAGCGTGTACCCGGCGGCGATGGTCTCGGGCCGGCCGTCCGGCGGCAGACCCAGCGCCGCGGAACGCTCCGCCACCGTGTCGGCGTACGAGCGTGCCGTGGCCACCACCTCGTCGAGCTGCAGATGGATCGAGCGGAAGCGCGGGCCCACGATGTTCCAGTGCGCCTGCTTGGCGATCAGCGACAGCCCGAGAAGATCCACGAGAGTGCTCTGCAGAGCCTCCCCGGCGACCTTGCGGGCCGGCTCGGGAAGCGTGCTCTTCACCACGGTCATGAGGTGCTTCTCCTTTCGTCCGTGCCGGCGCGGGTGCCCAGGGCGAAAGGAGGGCAAACGTGGTGGCCTGCCGGTTCGCGGCGCAGTCTCAGTTCCTGAGCCGGTCGTCCAGGAAGCGGACGAGGTGCGCGAAGACCTCGGCCTTGTTGGTCTCGTGGAACACCTCGTGCCGGGCACCGGAGTAGATCCGCTCGGTGAGCCAACGGCCCCTGAGCTGCTCGATGCCGACCCGGCTGCCGGCGAGCGGGACCAGCCGGTCGTCGTCCCCGTGCAGCCACAGCAGCGGCAGCGGCCCGATGTCACCGCCCTTGGCCACCGTCTCCAGGGTGCGCGCGAACGCCTCGACCGTCGGCCGCTTCATCGGCCCGTGCCAGACCAGCGGATCCGCCGCGTACGCCGCCCCGACCGCTGGATCCCGGGACAGCGAGGCCGGACTGATCGGCGTGTCCGGGATCTCGTCCAGCGCGAGCAGCCGCCCCGGCAGCTCCCAGGCCCCGATCACCGGCCCGGACAGCACCAGCGCGGCGAGCTCACCGCCGTACCGCTGGGCGTACCGCGCGGCGATCAGGCCCCCCATGGAGTGCCCGACGAGGACGACGGGCAGTCCCGGATGCGCGGCCCGTGCCAGCTCGGCCACGGCACGCACATCGCCGACGACCTCCTCGAAGTCCTCGATCAGCACCCGTTCGCCGTCGGACTTCCCGTGCCCCATGTGATCGGGCCCGAAGACGGCCGCGCCGTGCTCCGCCAGGACGCCGGCGACCTCGTCGTACCGGCGGACGTGTTCGCCGTAACCGTGCACGACAAGGGCCACGTACCGGGGCCGCCGCGACGGCCACTCGCGTACGACGACCGAGCCGCGGCTTCCCGTGAGTACGTGCTCGCGGACGTCCGGCATTGCTCCTCCAGCTGCGTCGGTGGAAGGTCTCCGAAGATCTTCCCAGTGGCCGGGGCCGGGGTCCACAGTCGAAAACTAGCACTGCTAACAACCGCCTGTGCACCTCCGGCCTCGAAGCGGTGACGACGACGGACTCCTCCCGGTGCAACTCCCGGACGGAGTCGTGGTGTCGGCCGACGAGCGCATCCGCGAGGACACGTCGTACCCCGACGTGATGGGCATCGACGCCGGGTGCCAACCAGCGAGACGGTACTTACACACCCGGTTGCCTGCACATAGCATCGGTCCCCGCATGGACACGATGACGCTCTGGCACATAACCGGCTGGGAATTCGCCGCCCTCGCCTTCGCGGCCCTCCTCGTCGGCTTCTCCAAGACCGCCGTGAGCGGGGCCAACACGGTGAGCCTCGCCATCTTCGCGGCGGTCCTGCCCGCCCGCGCCTCCACCGGCGTCCTCCTGCCGGTCCTGATCGCCGGCGACATCCTCGCCGTCCTCACCTACCGCCGCCACGCCCACTGGCCCACCCTGTGGCGGCTGTTCCCGGCGGTCGCGGCCGGTGTGGTCGTCGGCACCCTGTTCCTGGTGTGGGCGGACGACGCGGTCGTACGGACGTCGATCGGAGCGATCCTGCTGCTGATGGCGGGGGTGACGGTATGGCGTCGGCGCAAGGCGGACGCCGACGACGAACCGGACTCGGTCGCCACCCGCTCCGGCCGCATCAAGGCCCGCTCGTACGGCGTCCTCGGCGGCTTCACGACCATGGTGGCGAACGCCGGCGGCCCGGTGATGTCGATGTACCTCCTGTCCGCCGGCTTCCGCAAGCTCGGCTTCCTGGGCACCTCGGCCTTCTTCTTCCTGATCGTGAACGTGTCGAAGGTGCCGTTCAGTGCGGGCCTCGGCCTCATCGACGGCCGTTCCCTGCTCCTCGACGCCGCCCTCGCGGTGTTCGTCGTACCCGGCGCGTTCTTCGGCAAATGGGCTGTGAACCGAATCAACCAGCGACTCTTCGAACAGCTCGTGATCGCGGCGACGATCGTCGGCGGCCTCCAACTGCTGCTCCGCTGAGACCGTTGGCCGGGAATGAACCGCGGGGACCCTGTGTTGAACCGGCTGTGATTGGCATGCCCGGATCAAGATTCCGCGGCATGGGCGAAGGGAGGACCCGATGGCACGCAGCAAGGCGCGCCCCGTCGTCACACTGAGGTCGACCGCCGGAACCGGCGTCACCTACGTGACCCGCAAGAACCGCCAGAACCACCCCGACCGGCTGGTCCTGCGCAAGTACGACCCGGTGGCCGCGGCCCACGTCGAGTTCCGCGAGACCCGCTGAACATCGCCGTACCGCACAGCCTCGTACCGATTCGCCTCGCCTCCCGAGGAGGGAAACCCCGTGAAGCCCCGCATCCATCCCGAGACCCGGCTCGTCGTCTTCCGTGACCGTGCCGCCGACGCCGCGTTCCTGACCCGCTCCACCGCCGACTCGTCGAAGACGATCGAGTGGGAGGACGGCCGCACGTACCCCGTGATCGACGTCGAGATCTCCTCGGCGTCCCACCCCTTCTACACCGGCAACTCGCGGGTCGTGGACACCGCGGGCCGCGTGGAGCGCTTCGAGCGCCGCTACGGCCGCGCCGGCGCGCGTGACTAGGAGAGCAGAACCATGAAGGTGCGCAAGTCCCTGCGCTCACTGAAGTCCAGGCCCGGCGCCCAGGTGGTGCGCAGACGGGGCGTGGTCTACGTGATCAACAAGAAGGACCCCCGCTTCAAGGCCCGCCAGGGCTGACGGGAGTACGGGTACAGGGCGGCCCCCCAGCCATGGGGGGCCGCCCGTGTCCGTGTCAGGGCGCGATCCCGACCCCGTCGATCCTGCTCCACTCCTTCTCCCACGCCGCCGACACGACCGGCCAGCGCAGCCCACCCGGCCGCGACCGGACCCGGGAGGCGTAGGCGGACGGGTGGAAGCCGGTGTCGTAGAAACAGCCCGTGCCGTACGACCGGTCGAAGCCGGCGCACGACTCCGCGACCGAGCCCGGAGTCGGCCTCTTCCCGCTCCGCACCCAAGTGGCCAGCGCCGCAAGGGAGTTGGCGTACTCAGCGTCGCTGAGCTCGCTGTGCTCGGCCTCCCGGGTGAACGTCTGCACCAAGTACCGCTCCCGGTGGGCCCCTTGAAGCGTCGCCCGGTAGGCGGCCTCGTGCTCCACGAACGCCGTCGGGTCGTCGATCGCGTGCAGCGTGAGCACCGGGATCGAAACCTTGCCGGTGAGATCACTGTCGTACGACAGATCGCGTACGGCGGTCGGGTCGGCGCCGAAGCGTTCGACACCGGCGTTGAGCGCGGCGTCGTCGTGCGAGCCGGTGTACCGAACTCCCTGGTTGGAGAAGGGATTTCGCCCGCCCAGCCGGTCGCGCACGATGTCGCGGAAGGTGAAGGTCGCGAACCGCAGATGCGACTCCAGGGTGCGTTCGGGGATGCCGGTGACGGCGAGGATGTCGTCGAGGTTGCGCTGCTGCGCCGCGGTCCGCTCCTGCGGCGGTGAGGCGTACCCGGTGCACTCCTGGAGCCGGGCGCGCAACCCGGCGGCCGTCATCGTCGAGTCGGCCCGCAGCCCCTGCCACAGCGGATACTGCGGCTCGGTCGGACGCGGATGGTTGCGGCAGTAGTACTGGTACACGACCCGCAGATCCACGCGGTAGTCGTACCCCCGCGACCCGCCCGCGAGCACCCCGCTGGTGAGCAACGCGCCGTCGTACGGCCCGTGTTGGCGGCCGTACGTCTCCACGACCTTGGCGGCGACGTCCCCGCCCCACGACTGCCCGTGCACATAGGTCCGCCGCGGTTTCCCGAACTCCCCGACGAACAACCGGCGTACGTTCTCGGTGTCCTCGGCCGCCATCCGGGTGCCGTAACCGCCGCGCCGGTACGACGATCCCGCCCAGGCGTACCCCTCGGCCACCATCACCGACCAGCGCGCCAGGTCGTCGAGGCTGCGCTGCGGATCCGAACCGGCGCCGAGGTCGGGGCCGCCGTGGGCGTGCACGACGAGGGAGCCGTTCCATGTCTTCGGGACGGCGATGGCGTAGTAGGCGCCGTTGGCGTCCTTGCCGGTGTAGCAGGTGGCCTTCGTGGCGAGTCCGGCCGGGCAGTCGACGGCGGTCGGCGGCGGTTCGGCCGCCTGGGCCGGAGGGGCGGCGGTGAGCGTGGCGACCACCGTGGCCAGCGCGGCGATCACCCCCGTACGGCGGCTTGTTCTGCGGATCCGTGCACGCGTTCCCGACCTGTCCAAGACGCTGCTCCTCGTCCTCGTCGACGCTCCGTCGCGCCGTCGGCGGCGATGCTAGGAACGGACTGTGAGCCGGGACCATGGTCTTGATCGTTGTGTTCATACTGTTCGCCCGGGTCGGGAGCCGAGCGGGGGCGCTGCGCCGGGGCTGGGCGTCGGGCCGCCCCGCCGCACCTCGTAGGCTCCTCGCATGCCCCAGCACGTCCTGATCCTCGGCGGCACCACCGAGGCCCGCGAACTGGCCGCCGCCCTCGCGGCCCACCCGGACGTGCGCGTCACCACCTCCCTCGCCGGGCGGGTGTCCCGGCCGGGCGCGCTGGCGGGCGAGGTCCGGGTCGGCGGCTTCGGCGGGGCGGAGGGGCTGGCGGACTGGTTGCGCGCGGAACGGGTGGACGCGCTGGTCGACGCCACCCATCCCTTCGCCGAGGCGATCACGGGGAACGCGGCGCGGGCCGCGGCGGCAACCGGCGTCCCCGCGGTCGTACTGCGCCGCCCGGGTTGGCAGCCCGGCCCCGAGGACCGCTGGCACATGGTCGCGTCCTTGCCCGCAGCGGCCGACGCGCTCGCCCGCTTCGGCCCCCGCGTGTTCCTGACCACGGGCCGCCTGGGCCTGTCGGCCTTCGCCCATCTCACGGACCGCCATTTCGTCGTACGTTCCGTGGAACCCCCCGAGCCACCGATGCCCCCGCACACCGAAGTGCTGCTCGGGCGCGGCCCGTTCACGGTCGACGACGAGACGGCGCTCCTGCGCGAATACCTGGTCGACGTCGTCGTGACGAAGGACAGCGGAGGAACGGCCACGGCGGCGAAGCTCACGGCCGCGCGCGGGCTGGGCGTGCCGGTCGTGGTCGTACGCCGGCCGCCGTTGCCGGAGGGCACGCAGGTCGTGTCGGACGTGGCCGGGGCCTTGCGGTGGCTTGGGCTGGGTCGTCCGTGACCGCGGTCGTCCAGGGGGAAACCCGTATCTCTTGCCGGAGTGGAGATCACACATGAGCGGAAATCCGATGCACGAGGCGGGAGACGTGCGAGAGGCGTGGGGTCGGGTGACCGCATGGCTTGGACGCAACGACCCCGAAACTCTCGCCGCGCTTGGCGGTCCGGGGAGCGATGCGGCCATCCGGGAGGCCGAACTGCGCACGGGGCTGGAGCTGCCGGGGGAGCTGCGACAGTGGCTGCTGGTGAACGACATCGATGCCGGCACGCAGCCCGACGGTCGGTCCAGTCTGGTGGCACTGGGGTGCGAGCTGGACATCCCCGGCGGTCATCTCCTGCTCGGGCTGACGGACATTCAGCGGGTCTACCTCAGCCGGATGGGCCTGGAGGAGATGGAACCGTCCCCGGACCCGGACCACCCGTTCTGGCGTCGTGAGTGGGTGCCCATCGCCGCGGAGCGCGACGGTCTCTACGGGACGTTCCTGGACACGCGCAACGGAACCATCGGATTCTGGGCCGAGGCGCGGGACCCCGAGGAGGGCGCATACGCCTCGCTGTTCGCCTTCTTCCAGGAGACGGCGGACCGGCTGGAAGGGGTGTCCTCGGGAGAGTGGGGAGGCCCCGGCCGACCTGCCGAACCGCGTGAACCCGTTCCCCGATCGGAAGACGAGCCGATACGCCTCTGGGCGCGCGCCAACGGCTATCGCTTGAACGATCGTGGCCGTATCCCTGCGCCCATCCGCGAGGCCTACGAGATGTCACAGAGATGAGCACCGTTTCGAGACGGGGGCCGAGCCACCTTCAAAACCGGGCCTAGTGGGCGCCCGCCAGTTCCGGCTGTTGGCGTTCCGCGAGGCCGTTGTTCAGGTCCTCGACCAGTAGCCGCTTCGCGATCGTGTCCACCGCGGCGCGCAGGTCGGTGCCCGACGGGCGGCCGATGTCCTGCTGCACCCGTTCCTCCAGCCACTTGCCCCAGGCCTCGCCGATGACGGCGGCCTCACGCTGGCCCGCCTCGGTGTGGGAGAGCAGATAGCCGTCGCGGGTGAGGTAGCCCTCCTCGACCATGCGGTCGAAGACCGGGAGCAGCACCTCGGGCGGCATGTGCCGGCGTGCGGCGATCAGTCCGAGGCTCGCGTGGCCGACCATCCGCGTGAACAGCTCGACCTGCATCACGGCCCAGGCACCGGCGATGTCGAGGCGGGTGTCGGACTCCGCCATGATCCGGCGCGCGGTGTCCAGGTCGGTACTGCCGATGATCTTCCCCACGGCCGTTTCGAGCAGCCGCTGCGAGTCCGCGCCGTGCGGTGAGGCGAAGCCCTCGCCCATGTCGGTGGAGCCCTTGCGGGCGCTGTCGCGCAGCTCGACCTGCTTGAGGAAGAGGGAGACCAGGAAGCCGATGGCCGCGACCGGCACCGTCCACAGGAAGACGGTCTGGATGGTGTCGGCGTAGGCGTCGATGATCGGCGCGGCGGCCGCGGACGGCAGCTTGTGCAGCCCTTCCGGACTGGTCGCGGCCTTCGCGATCACGGCGGGGGACGCGGCGCCGGTCTTCGCGGCGGCGGCGATGCCGTCGGTGAGGTTCGGCTTCAGGGAGTTGGTGTAGATCGTCCCGAACACGGCCGTACCGAACGAACTTCCCAGCGTACGGAAGAAGGTGACGCCGGAGGTCGCGGTGCCGAGGTCGGCGTAGTCGACGGTGTTCTGCACGGCGATCGTCAGCACCTGCATGCACAGGCCGATCCCGGTACCGAGCACGAACATGTACAGCGACTCCAGCCAGGCCCCGGTACCCGGCCCCATCAGGGACATCAGATACAGGCCGAGGCCCATCACCAGGGAGCCGACGATCGGGAACACCCGGTACTGGCCGGTCTTGCTGACCACGTTGCCGCTGAAGACCGACGCGATGAGCAGCCCTATCACCATCGGCAGCGTCCGCACACCGGAGACGGTGGCCGAGTCGCCGTCGACGTACTGCAGATAGCTCGGCAGATACGTCATCGCGCCGAGCATCGCGAAGCCGACGATGAAGCTGAGGATCGAGCAGACCGTGAACACCGGATTGCCGAACAGCCGCATGGGCAGCATCGGTTCGCGCGCCCGGGTCTCCACCCAGCAGAACAGCGCGAGCGCGATCGCACCGCCGACGAACAGGCCGATGATGACGCCGGAACCCCACGCGTACTCGTTGCCGCCCCAACTCGTCGCCAGGATCAGCGCGCTCGCGCCGACCGCGACCAGTGCGATGCCCAGATAGTCGATGACGGGCCGGGACGCCGACTTCACGACCGGGATGGTGCGGGCGGCCGCGATGACGACGACGATCGCGATCGGCACGTTGACGTAGAACGCCCAGCGCCAGGACAGATGGTCGGTGAACACCCCACCGAGCAGCGGCCCGATGACCGTCGCCACGCCGAACACCGCGCCGATCGCGCCCTGGTACTTGCCGCGCTCCCGCAGCGGAATCACGTCGGCGATCAACGCCATCGCCGTCACCATCAGCCCGCCGGCGCCGACGCCCTGCATCGCCCGCCAGGCGATCAGCAGCGACATGTTGGTGGCCAGGCCGCACAGGAACGAGCCGGTGATGAACACGATCGCCGACACCTGGAAGACCACCTTGCGGCCGAATAGGTCGCCGAACTTGCCGACCAGCACGGTCGAGACGGTCTCCGCGAGCAGGTACGACGTCACCACCCACGACATGTGCGCGGCACCGCCCAGGTCCGACACGATCGTGGGCAGCGCCGTACCCACGATCGTCTGGTCCAGGGCCGCGAGCAGCATGCCCAGCATGATCGTCACGAAGACGACGTTGCGGCGCCGGGAGTCCAGCACGGGGGGCTGAGCGGCGGCGGACGGCGCGATGTCCTCGGTCACTGTCACGAGGTCACGATCACACCGTCGGCGGAGCGGTGCATGTGGGGCGGTCCGCTCGGGTGGCGTACGCCGAGGGCCGGCCGACGGATGCCCGCGGGCTGTACCGCGGCGGCTCGACGGCTGCCCGAGGGCTGTATGGCGGCTACCGAAGGGGGCTTACCGCTCCCGCTCCTCGGGATGCCTGCGCAGCAGATACGTGTCCATGATCCACCCCTTGCGCTCACGGGCCTCGGCCCGCAGCCGCTCGATCCGCGGGGCGGCCTCGGCGATCGGGCCGGACGCGAGGATCTCGTCCGGGGTGCCTATGTAGGCGCCCCAGTAGATGTCGATGTCCTCGTCGGCGTACTGCCGGAAGGTCTGGTGCGCGTCCAGCATCACGACCACGTCGTCCACCCCCTCCGGGAAGCCCTCGGCGAGCCGGCGCCCAGTGGTGATCTGCACGGGGCGGGCGACTCGGTTCAGCCCTGTCCGGTGCCGGGCGACCAGCGCGGAGACGCTGCTGATGCCGGGCACGACGTCGTACTCGAACTCGACGCCGCCGCGCGCCTGGACCTCGTCGAGGATCCCGATCGTGCTGTCGTAGAGCGCCGGGTCCCCCCACACGAGGAACGCGCCGCTCTCCCCGTCCCCCAACTCCTCCGCGATCAGCCGCTCGTAGATCCCGGCGCGGGCACTGCGCCAGTCCCCGACGGCGGGGGAGTAGTCGGCCCCGCCCGCCTTCCGGTCCCGCTCCGGGTCGGTCGCCTCGACCACCCGGTACGGCTGCCCCTCCGGTATGTGCGCGTCCAGCATGTCCCGGCGCAGCTGCGTGAGATCGCTCTTCACCTCACCCTTCTCAAGGATGAAGAACACGTCCGTACTCCGCAGCGCCCTGACCGCCTGCAACGTGAGCTGCTCGGGGTCGCCCGCACCGATACCGATGACATGAATCTTTCGCACACCCCGAGTCTGCCGCACACCACTGACAACGGGGACACCGCGTCGGGGCTGGTGGTGGGGCTCGCTGTCTCGCGGGTGGTGGTGGGGCGGGGGAGGAGAGCGCTGGGCACGACGCCGAGGCGCAAGGAGGGTGGGTTCAAGAGGGGCGGCCTCGTGGAGCGTCCACCGCCCTCCGAGGTCCCCGTCACCGCCCCCTGAGCCTCGGCGCCCGCGCCCCCGCATCGACAACCCCGCCGTCCCCGCCGCCCCGCTCCACCTCGCCCGCCAGCCCCCGCGCCCAGCCGACGACCCCCGCAAGATCCATCCCGTAAGGCTGCCGTTCCCCCGATTCCGCCGCCCACTGCTCCACGGCCCCGGCCCCCCGCCGCAGCAGCCGCGCACCCCCGGTCACATTCCCCCGGGCGGAGTGCGTCAGCCCCACCGCCAGCTGTGCCAGCCCGCGCCACAGCTCCCGTTCCGCCTCCGGCCCCGACTTCCAGGCGTCCTCGAACACCTCGTGCGCATGGAAGGGCTTCCCGGCATCGAGCAGCTCCTGTGCCTCGGCAACGGTCTGCTCGGGCGTACGTACGACCCCCTCGGGCTGCCGGGAGACCCCCTGCGCGCCGTACGGCAACGGCCGGCCGAGCCCGTCCCGCGGCCGAGCGTTACGCGCCCGCCCCTCGCCGTCCCGGTCCCGCGCGTCGCGTACGAGGTCCTGGTCGCCCCCGTCCCGCGTCCCGCCCACTGGCCCTTCACCGCCCCGATCCTGCACGTCACCCTTTTCGCCCTCGCCGTCCCGCACATTGTGGGCCAGACCCTCCCGGTCACGGCCCCGCGCGCGGCGGCCCGCGAGGCCCTCGTCGTCTCGCCCCGGCACGCCGCCCGCGAGGCGCCCGTGCCGCCCCTGCGCGTCGCGCGCGCCGCCCCCCTCGTCCCCTTCCCCTGCACCCGGCGTTCGTCCTGACGATGTGCTGGCCATGTACCGATTGTCCCGCGCCCCGGCGCCCCGCTTCGGCCGGGCCCCCGACGTGGGGTAAAGTGCTGTCCGCGCGATCACGCGGTTCACCGTGGGCAGCGCACCGGGACGTGGCGCAGCTTGGTAGCGCACTTGACTGGGGGTCAAGGGGTCGCAGGTTCAAATCCTGTCGTCCCGACGGTGCGAAGGGTCTTCGCAGGCGAGAGCCTGTGGGGGCCCTTTCGCGTGGGCCACTCCCGAGCCGCCGAGCCTCGTTCGCAGGAGCTCACCGAGCCTCACGCCGTGCGCCTCAGCCGAGCACCCCGAGCCACGCGCGCCGATCCGCGAGCCCCTGAGCCCCAAGCCTCGACTGCCCAGGCCGAAGCCCCAAGCCGCATGCCCGCGTCTCTCCCCTCCCCGCCCCCCGCCCCGAATTCACCCGCGACGGGCGAAGACGGCACCGGCCGGCCCGCAGATGTTCAGGGGGGCGGGTGTCGGCCCCGAAGGGAGCTCCGATCATGCGACGTTATCCCCCCATCGCGGACCACGGCCTCATCGGCGATCTCCAGACCTCCGCGCTCGTCTCGTCGGACGGCACGGTCGACTGGTTCTGCGCGCCCAGGTTCGACTCGCCAAGCGTGTTCGCCTCGCTCCTCGACCACGACCGCGGCGGTCACTTCACCGTCTCCGCCGACACCGATCGCCCCCCGGTCCAGCTCTACCTCCAGGACACCGCGATCCTGGTGACCCGCTTCCTGGCCACTGAGGGCGTGGGCGAGGTCGTCGACTTCATGCCGGTCGAGCGGCCCGAGCAGGCGGCGGACCGGCACCGGCTCGTCAGGATCCTGCGGGTGACCCGCGGCCGGGTCCGCTTCACGCTCGCCTGCCGCCCCCGCTTCGACTACGGCCGCGCCGCGCACCGCGTCGAGCAGACCGAGGACGCCCTCCACTTCGACGCCCCCGGCGGCCACGCCGTACTCCAGACGAACGGTCCGGTCCGCTGGAACCGGGACGGGGACGACGTGACCGCCGAACTGGTGCTGCGGCAGGGGGAGTTCGCCGCCGTCGTACTGACCGTGGGAGCGGAGCGCATCGGGCCGCTGCCGGCACGCACCCCGGCCGACGTGATGGCCCTGTTCGAGAGCACCCGCGACTACTGGCACGCGTGGAGCCGCCGCAGCCGCTACCGCGGACGTCGGCAGGACATGGTCAACAGGGCGGCCATCACCCTGAAACTGCTCACCTACGCCCCCACCGGCGCACCGGTCGCCGCGCCCACCATGGGCCTGCCCGAGCAGATCGGCGGCGGACGCAACTGGGACTACCGCTACACCTGGGTGCGCGACGGCTCCATGTCGGTGGGCGCGTTGCTGGGGCTCGGCCACGTCGAGGAGGCGTACGCGTTCCGTACGTGGCTCGGTGACCGGATCCGGGCCGGGCGGACCGTCAGCGGCGACCCGTTGCAGATCATGTACCGCATCGACGGCGACCCGGAGCTGCCCGAGGAGGTCCTCGGGCACTTCGAGGGCTACCGCGGCTCGGCCCCCGTGCGGGTGGGCAACGGGGCCGCCGGCCAGCTCCAGCTCGACATCTACGGCGAGGCGGTCCTCGCGCTGTCCCAGGCCGTGGAGGACGCCGGCGAGGTGCCGCCGTACGACGGCTGGCAGGCCCTGTGCGGAGTGCTGGACTGGCTGGTGAAGGCGTGGGACCGGCCCGACGAGGGGATCTGGGAGACCCGCGGCGGCCAGAAGGACTTCACCTACAGCAGGCTGATGTGCTGGGCGGCCTTCGACCGGGGTATCCGGATGGCCCGCGACTTCGCCCGCCCCGGCAACATCGCCGAGTGGCGCGCGGCCCGCGACGACATCCTGCGCCAGGTGATGGAGCGCGGCTGGAGCACCCGCCGCCAGGCCTTCGTCCAGCACTACCAGGACACCACCCTCGACGCCGCCCTGCTCCTCATGCCCTCCGTCGGCTTCATCGCGCCGACCGACCCGCGCTGGCTGTCCACCCTCGCGGCGATGGAGCAGGAACTCGTCTCCGACAGCCTCGTCCACCGCTACGACCCCCAGGCCTCCCCGGACGGCCTGCGCGGCAGCGAGGGCACCTTCTCGCTGTGCAGTTTCCTGTACGTCGACGCGCTCGCGCGGGCGGGCAGGCTCGGGCCGGCCCGGTACGCGTTCGACAAGATGCTCACGTACGCCAACCACGCGGGCCTCTTCGCCGAGGAGATCGGCCCCACGGGAGAGCAGCTCGGCAACTTCCCGCAGGCCTTCACGCACCTGGCGCTGATCACGGCCGCGCTCTCCCTCGACCACCAGATGGACCTGGTCGCTTGAGCACCGGACAGACCCGCCGCGACCTGACCGCGACCCGGACGCGCCGCGCCGAGCGCAGGGCGCACGCCGACTTCACCGGCGGTGTCTACGGCTCGATGCTCGCCGCGTCCGTGGTCGTGGGAGTGGGCGCGGGCGACCTGGAGTCGTTCCCGCGTCTGCGGTTGGTGCTGCTGCTGTTGTGCACCGGGCTGGCGTTCTGGCTCGGGCATGTGCACGCCCAGCTGTTCGGGGCGCGCATGGCCCAGCGCAGCCTGGACCGGAGGGCGGTGCTGGAGGTGTGCCGGGAGGAGTGGCCGATCGTCAAGGCGGCCGTCCCGCCGGCCGCCGCCGTGGCCGTGAGCCCCCTGCTCGGCCTCGACGTCCAGGGCGCCCTCTGGCTGGCCCTCTCCGTCGCGGTGGCGGGCCAGGTCGGCTGGTCGACGGCCGCAGCCCGCAGCGCGGGCGCCTCCTGGCGCCTGGTGACGGTCACCGCGTCGGTGAACCTGCTGCTGGGCCTGCTGATCATCGTCCTGAAGATCTTCCTGACCCACTGACGAGCATGAAGGAGGAGCCATGGCTGAGGAGAAGTCGTTCGACGGCGACCCGTCCCAGGTCCTGGCCGGTCTCGGCGGGTCGTGGCTCTGGCTCCTGGGCTCCGCGCTCGCCACGCTCGTACCCGGTGTCCTGGTCCTGGTCTGGCCGGACGAGACCCTGCACGTGCTGGCCGTCCTCATCGGCCTCTACCTGCTGGTGATCGGCGGCTTCCGTTTCGTGGCGGCTTTCGCCCGCGAGGAACTCGGCGAGCGGCTCACCGGCCTGCTCCTGTCGATCCTCTACGTCCTCGCCGGCGTCCTGTGCCTGCGCAATCCGCTGCAGACCATCTCGGCGCTCTCCCTGATCGTCGGGATCGTCTGGCTGGCGTCCGGCATCCTCACCCTCTACACGGCCGTCGCGGCCAAGGGCCTGCCGCACCGCGGCTTCGTCTTCGGGGTGGCGGTGCTCGCGATCGTCGCGGGCGTGGTGGTCCTGGCGATGCCGGCGGAGTCCGCCCGTGCGCTGACCCGCCTGGTCGGCCTGTGGCTCGTACTGCTCGGGCTGGCCGAGCTGGTCCTCGCCCTCGCGTGGCGGGCCAGGCTCACCCGCTCCGAGTGAGGCCGAGGGCGCCTCGGCGTGGGCACGGTGATTCCGGCAGGAACCGGTGCCGCGCGTGCGGCCTGGACGAGGAGAGGCTGTGAGTGCGCCGATGTACCTCGCGTACGACTATCCGCTGATGAACGTCTTCTGGACCATGCTCTGGTTCTTCCTGTGGGTCATGTGGTTCGTCCTGCTCTTCCGGATCGTCGTCGACGTCTTCCGCGACGACGCCATGAGCGGCTGGGCCAAGGCCGGCTGGCTGGTCTTCGTCCTCGTCCTGCCCTTCCTGGGCGTCTTCGTCTACGTCATCGCGCGCGGCAAGAACATGGGCCGCCGGGAGGCGGCGCAGGCGCGCGGGCAGCAGCAGGCCTTCGACGACTACATCCGCCGCACCGCCCAGAGCACGGAGTCCCATCCCAGCAGCGCCGACGAACTGGCGAAACTCTCCGAGATGCGCACCCGCGGCGACATCACTGACGACGAGTTCCGCAGGGCGAAGGACCTGGTCCTGACGGACTACGGGCCCCCGGGGCCGGGCCACCGCCCGGCTGCCACGGCCGGCTCGGCGACGGAGACGGCCCGGCACTGAGGCCTACCGTGCCGTGAAACGGTCGAGCAGGGCGTCGAGGCCCGCGGCCAGCTCCGCGGGGCCGCCGTGCTCGGCGAGCGCCGGGGCGGCCCTGCGGAGCCTCGGCAGCTCCTGCACCGGCATGCGGTGCAGCCCCAGCCGGAACGCGGGATCGGTCTCCTCGGGGTTGTCCACCATGGCGCGCAGCTCCACGAAGACATAGCCGAGAACCCAGCTGGTGCAGGCCCGGAAGACCGCGACGGCCTGCTCCTCCTCGAACCCGGCCGCTTCGAGCAGCCCCAGGACCCGTTCGTGATCCCGCAGAACGGCCAACGGTCGCCGGGCCAAGGGGACCGCCAGCATGCGGGTCGCCAGCAGCGGCACCGCCTGGGGGTGCGCCAGGGCGACCTGATAGGTGGCCAAGGCGATGCGATGCAGTTCGGCGCGCCACGCGGGGCCGTGGCGACGGCTGTGCGCCTTCCCGTCGCCGGGACCGGCCGCCAAGTGGTCCTCCAGCTCGAGGTAGAGGGCCTCGACCAGGCCGTCCAGGAGGGCGTCCTTGCTCGCCGCGTACCGGTACAGCGCCATCGCCTCCACACCGAGCTCGGTGCCCAGCCGGCGCATGCTGAGTGCCGAGAGCCCCTCCCGGTCGACCAGCTCCAGGGCGCTGGCCAGCACGCGTTCCCGGCTCAGCCGGCCGTAGCGGCCCTGGTCCCCGGCCCGCCTGCCGGGCGCCGGCTTCTTGTCCTTCGCCATGCCATGCCCCTCGGGGATGTGATGCCCGTATACGCAGTAAACATGCACGGTAAGCGTAGCGTGACGAAGCGGCCGGGGCGCGCTTCAAAAAGGCTATATACCTTGATAATTGGTACGATTGATGGAATTCGGAGTGAGCTGGGAGCGCGTCGTGAGCCCAGAACAGGAAGAGCTGGTCACCGTCGTCGGTTCCGGACCGTACGGTCTGGCCGCGGCTGCTCACCTGAAATCCCGCAAGGTCCCACTTCGTGTCTTCGGCGAGCCGATGGACGGCTGGCGATCCCATATGCCGGAGGGCATGTACCTCAAGTCCTCCCCCTTCTCGTCCTCCATTTCCGCGCCGGAACCGGGCTGGGGGCTCGCGGACTTCTGCGTCTCGGAGGGCCGCGCACCCAGAGGCGAGCGGGCCCCGGTGCCCATCGCCGAGTTCATCCGGTACGGGCTCTGGTTTCAGCAGCACTGCGTGCCCGAGCTCGAACGGGTGGCGGTGCGCCGTGTCGAGAAGGCTCCCGGCGGAGGATTCCGGATCGCCCTGGAGTCCGGCGAGGAGTTCGGCAGCCGCGCCGTCGTCGTGGCCACGGGGATCGTCGAGTTCGCCCATGTGCCGCCCGTCCTCGCGCGTCTGCGGTACGACGGACTCGTGTCCCATACGGCGGACCACGTGGACCTGTCGGCGTTTGAGGGGCAGGACGTGGTCGTGGTCGGGGCCGGACAGTCGGCGCTGGAGAGCGCCGCGCTGCTGCACGAGGCCGGTGCGCGGCCCACTGTCGTCGCGCGCGCCGCCTCGGTGGTCTTCGGCTCGCCGCCGCCCTTGGACCGGCCGGCCGAGCGTTCGCTGCGGGAACGGCTGATGTATCCGAACTCCCTTCTGGGGGACGGCTGGTCCCTCGTGGCCTGCAGCAGGGGCCCGGCCCTCTACCGGCACCTTCCCGCCCCCGTCCGGGCCCACTTCCTGCGCACCGTCCTCGGTCCCTACGGGGCCTGGTGGCTGCGGGACCGGGTCGACGGACGGTTCTCGGTGCGGCGCGGCTGCCGCGTCCGCTCGGCGGCTCCCGAGACGGGCGGCGGTGTGCGGCTCCAGTTGGAGGGCCCGGCGGGCGACGCTCAGACGCTGCGAGCCGACCATGTGATCGCCGGTACCGGCTACCGCGTGGACCTCGACAGGCTGGAGCTGCTGAGTCCCGGGCTGCGCCGTGAGCTGGCCAGGACGGCCGGCGCCCCCACGCTCTCGGCGGGCTTCGAGGCCTCGGTCCCCGGGCTGTACTTCACCGGGCTGGCCGCCGCTCCCACGTTCGGTCCCCTGCTTCGGTTCGTCTCCGGAGCCGGGTTCGCCGCCCGGCGCATCAGCGCGGCGGTGAGCGAAGGCGGCAGCGGGCCACGGTGAGCACCGGCGCTGTCACGCGGGTTGCCGGGGGCGCAGCGGCCTGGTGACCCGCCGTGCGACCGTACCGCCGAACCGTACCGACTCGGCGACCGCCGGCCAGGGGTCGTCCCAGCTCAGCCAGGCACGCTCGGTTCCGCGCCGGGGCAGCACCGCGGACGGGAGCCGGCGCTCCTGCCAGGCGCCGATGGCGGCCGACAGCACGTCCAGCTGGCCCACGACGAACATCCGGCCGTACGTCTGATGCGCGTGCGGGATTCGGCGGCCCGTCAGATCCAGGTACATCGCCCGGACCACGTCGACGCCGTGCAGATCCTCGAAGAGCCGGAACTGCGCCCCGATGCGCGGATTGAAGTCGACCAGCTTGTACCGGCCGTCCCGCCGGTCGTAACGCCAGTCGAGGTCGGCCACACCGCTGTACCCGATCCGCCGGCACAGGTCCGCGGCCAGCCGGGCGAGTGGCGGGTTGGCCCAGGCCCAGGCCCTGGTGGTCGCCCCGCTGCGCACCGGCCAGGAGCGGACCTTGTATCCCGTGAACACGGCCTTGGGCGTCCCCTGTGCCCCGCAGTAGAGGTGGGTGATCCAGTCCTCGGCTTCGGATGGCGGAATGTACTCCTGCATCAGCACCGAAGGCGTCTCGCACGATCCGATCAGGGCGAGCAGTTCGTCCTCGTCATGGACCACGGTGGTGTGTCCCACCACGGGGGAGTGCACCCGGGTGTACGCCTCCAGGTTCTTCAGCACCACGGGGTAGCGCAACTCGCGGGCGAAGGCGACCAGTTGTGCCCGGTCGGCGGGTGCGTGGGCACGCGGTGTCGGCACGCCGTGCTCGATGCAGATCCGGCGCATGCCCTCCTTGCTCGCCAGCCTGCGGGGCAGGCCGGGCCGCACCGGCGGCAGCAGGAACCACTCCGCGAGGCGTTCGGCATGCTCGGCCAGCAGCACGGCGGACTCGTCGTCGGTCGGTACCGCGACGGACCTGCGCCCGATCTCGCGGCCGATACGGGCCAGCGTCGAGGTCAGGGTCCCGGGGTCCTCCAGACCCGTCGTCGGTACGACGAACCGGCCGGTGAGATGACGGGAAACGGCACAGGGGGTGAACCGGTCCTCGACCATGGCGTAGACGGGGACGCCGGCCCTGCCCAGGCTCCGCAGCGCTCCGAGACAGCCGTGGTTCTGCGGGGAGCGGCCGACTTTCACCAGCAGGGCGGGCACATCGTGGTCCATGGCGGCCTCGGTCCGTTCGTCAGTAGGCACCGGTCCCGCGGACGACCGCTCCGGGCGTACGCGCCAGGATCCGCAGGTCGAGTGCGGTAGACCAGTTCTCCACATAGCTCATGTCGAGCCGCATCCGCTCGTCCGGCGGGAGGTCGGAGCGGCCGCTCACCTGCCACAGCCCGCTGAGCCCCGGTTTCACCAGCATCCGGTGGCGCCGGACCTCCTCGGGCAGGCCGGCCACCTCGTCGGGCGGCAGCGGGCGCGGCCCGACGAGCGACATCCGGCCCGCCACCACGTTCAGCAGCTGCGGAAGTTCGTCCAGCGACCAGTGGCGCAGAACCGCGCCGACCCTGGTGATCCTGGGGTCGTCGGTGATCTTGAAGAAGCCGCCGTCGCCGTACTGGTTGAGCGCGGCGAGTCCGGCCTTGCGCTGCTCCGCGTCCCGGCACATGGTGCGGAACTTCAGCAGGGTGAACTCACGGCCGTGCAGCCCCACTCGAGTGTGCCGGAACAGCGCCGGACCCCGGCTGTCGAGCCGTACGACCAGGGCGATGAGCAGCATCAGCGGCGACAGGAGAAGCAGGCCGACCGCGGCCAGCAGCCGGTCCGTCAGCTCCTTGGGGATGCGCGGGAGCCGGGAGAGCGTGGGTCCGTGAAGCTCCATCAGCGGGAGTCCGGCGACCGGCGTCACGGCCAGCCGGGCCGCCGCCACATCCGCCAGCACCGGCGCGAGCAGGAGCTCGACGCCCTCGCCCTGGAGCTCCCAGGAGAGCCTCCGTAGCATGCCGGCGTCCAGCCCGGGCCAGGGCAGCACGACGACCGCGTCGCAGTCACTGCGCCGTACCGCTGCGAGGGTGTCCTCCACTCCACACGCGCCCACGACTTCGAGCTCACAGGCGCCGCTGTTTCGCAGCAGCGCGGTGAACTCGGCCACGGCACCGTCAGGTCCGACCACTACGGCACGCTCCAGACGCCGACCGCGGCGCCAGCCCGCCCGGATCCGCGACTGCCGCACCACGCGCAGCACCAGAGCGACCGCCACCGCGATCGGCAGCGCGAACAGCGTGTCGTGCAGCAGTTCGGACCCGGGCGCGAACCACCACGCCACGCTCGCCGCCACGGCGATCAGCCCCGCGGCACCGAGCACACGGTGGAACTCGTCCGTCCCGGCCCGCAGACAGTGCTGCTCGTACGCCCGTTGCGCCGCGAGGGACAGCAACCAGGCAGCCGGCAGCAGGGTGGGCACCGGCCACCGGTCGAAGAGCACGAGGACGGCAAGGGATGCCATGAGAGCGGCGAGCGTGTCCATGGCCAGGAACGGGGCCACCGGCACATGGCAGCCGCTGCTTTGGCGCGGTGTGGCGTGGATGCCTCGCTGCGATCGCGGCGGCGCGTCTTCTCGGGTCGTGCTCAGCGTCGTCATCTGGAAGCACCCCTTGGAACCGAGTGGCCAGACCTGTACGTATACATCGTAAATATACACTCTTGACCGGTCGAGGTCGCCGGACGACGATGTACGTATACGTAGTAAATGTGCGAATCGACGCCTGGGAGGTCGTGACATGCGCGGCCGTACCGTCCTGCACATCGCGCAGTCGAGCGAGGGTGGCGTGGCCACTGTGGTCGCCGACCTGGCCGGCGGGCAGCGGGCCAGGGGTGACCGCGTGGTCGTCGCCTGTGTTCCGGGCAGCCGGCTGGCCGCGTCGGCCGCCCGGGCCGGGGCCGAGGTCGTCCCGTGGCGGGCCGTGAGCGCGCCCGGGCGCTCGACCCCGGCCGAGGTGGCCGGTGTACGGCGGATCGTCGCCGCGGTCCGTCCCGACCTGGTGCATCTGCACAGCTCCAAGGCGGGTCTGGCGGGCCGGCTCGCGCTACGAGGGCGTATTCCGACGGTGTTCCAGCCGCACGCCTGGTCGTTCTTCGCCGCCGAGCCCGGCCGCCCGCTGTACTGGGCCTCGGTGCGCTGGGAGCGGGCGGGCGCCAGGTGGGCGCACCGGTTGGTCTGTGTCAGTGAGGCCGAGCGCGCGGACGGCGAGGCCGTGGGAGTCCGGGCCCGCTACACGGTTGTGCCCAATGGCGTGGACCTCGCGCACTTCGGCGCCGCCGGGGACGCCGAACGGCATGCGGCGCGGGCCACGCTCGGCGTGGACGAGTCGACGCCGCTGGCGGTGTGCGTCGGCCGGCTGCACCGCCAGAAGGGCCAGGATCTGCTGCTGACCGCTTGGCCGGACATCGAGCGACGGGTGCCACGGGCCCGGCTCGCGCTGGTCGGGGACGGACCGAACCGCGCGCTGCTGGAGCAACGGGCGCCCGCCACGGTGCGCTTCGCCGGCGATGTCGCCGATCCGCGTGACTGGTACCTCGCCGCCGATCTGGTGGTGCTGCCCTCACGGTGGGAGGGGATGGCGCTCGCCCCGCTGGAGGCCATGGCGTGCTCCTGCCCCGTGATCGTGAGCGACGTACCGGGAGCCCTGGAGTCCCTGCCGCCCGGCCACGCGCGGACCGGCCTGGTGCCGCCGGAGGACAGGAAGGCGCTGACCGACGCCGTCGCGACGCTGTTGGCGGACCGGGAGAGCTGTCGGGCACTGGGCAAGCAGGCACGGGCGCACGTCTGCGAACAGCACGGTGTGCGGCGGGTGGTGGAGCGCGTGGACGCCGTGTACGAGGCGGCTCACCTGGACTGGGGTCGCGGTCGTTCAAGGCCGGGGCGCGCGGCCGATCAGTGAGTGCAGGGTCGAGCGCAGCGCGGGTGCGCGGCCGGACAGGCGGCGCAGGGCCGGGTAGGCCCGCCAGGTCTTCATCCGGAAGGTCGCATCGGTGTCGATGGACGTGACGTCGACGCGGGGGACGGCGAACCGCCCCGCTCCCTCGTGCACGCTGAAGGCCACCTCGAAGCCCGCCTCGGCCACGGCTCCGCGCGCCGCGGCGTCGTGGTCCCCGTACGGGTAGGCGTACGCGCGGGGTGTACGGCCCGTCAGCTCGGCCAGGGCCCGGGCGGCGTCCGTGACATTGCGGGCCAGGGCCCCGGGATCGGTACCGGACAGATGGCTGTGGTCCCAGCCGTGGCACTCGACGTCCAGACCGGCTGCGGCCAACTGCCGTACGCCGTCGGCGTCCACGAGTGCCTCGTCGGGCATCTCGGGCATCCACTCCGACCGGCCGCCGAGCAGCCCGGTGAGCACGAACACGGTGGCCGGCACGCCCAACTCCCGTAGCACGGGCAGCCCTTCGTCCAGGAAGGCCTGGTAGCCGTCGTCGAAGGTGAGCAGCACGCTTCGCCGCGGGCTGTCACCTCGGAGGTAGGCGTCGAGGGTGAGCGGTGTCCAGCCGCGGTCGAGCAGGGCGGAGAGCTGTCTGCGGAGGGTGTCCGGCGGGACGAAGAGGTTGTGCGGGTCGTGTGCCGCGGTGCGGGTGCCGACCGCGTGATACATCAAGACCCGGGTGCCGCCCATCAGTCCTCCCCGGCCGCCCGGCGGGCGGCATACCGGACGCCCACGGCGACCCAGGCGGCTATCAGGATGGCGGCGACGATCGCGATGGTCAGCAGCAGCGTGCGGGAAGGCTTGCGGTCCGCGGCGTCCGGATCGGCGGGAGCGGTGACCTCTCCCGTGATCAGCCGGTCGTGGTCGGTGGCCGTGGCGACCGCGGCGGCGATCGAGTTGGCGGCGCTGGCGGCCTGATCGGCGTTCCTGCTCGTCACCGTGATGTCCACGTTGGCCGTCTCTTGCTGCACCGTCACTGACAGATCGTCCCGGAGCTCCGACGTCGTCATGTCGCTCCGGCGGGCGGCCAGTTCGAGATTCGCCGTCGAACCGGCCACGACGGCGTACTTGGTGGCCGCCAGCCGGACGATGTCGGCGCTGACGTTGGGCAGCGAGCGGGGTGCGAGGGACACGGTGCTGGTGGCCGCGTAGCGGGTCGGCTGCTGTGCGATCACGATCAGTCCGGCGCCGAGCACGAGGAGTCCCGCCAGCAGCCCGGCCAGGACCGCGCGTGTCGTCGGACGGGCGTTACGAAGGGTTCTCCCGCCCCGCTCGTTCCTCTGCGGCCGGGTCGGGGAGCCGGGCGTCGCCGACGCTGTCAGTCTCTTCATCTGGGCCACCTTCGGATCGTTGCCGCTCGGCATCGCCGACCGGGTCCGGGCACAAGCCGCGAGCAGGCCGATGATCAGCCACGTCATTGCCCCCAGCACGGGGTTGCGCAGGGGATAGTCGACGACTCCCTCGGCGACGACGGCGGTCAGTGCGGCGGCGGCCGCTGCCGACACGCCGGCCTCCACCGGGTACACCTGGGGAGAAGCGGTCGCACGGGGACCGCCCGGGAAGTCGGTGGGCGCGGGGCGGTTCCGCAGGGCTTCCCGCACTCCGAAACCGATCACGACGACCAGCGCCGCCAACCCCAGCACACCCTGCTCCGCGCCCACGGTGAGGTACAGCACGTGCGCATGCACTACCTGCCGAACGTCGGTGAACTGCGCCAACCCCTGTCCGGCGGCCGTCGGAAAGGCGGCGGGGCCGCTGCCGAGCAGCGGGCTGTGGGCCATCTGCTGGAGTGCCCCAGCCCATGCCGCGGGCCGCTCGTCGAAGGGGCTGCGTTCGCCGGTGAAGATCGTGGCGAAGCGGTCGACGAAGACGGAGGAGCCCGATGTCGCCGGCTCGGCCACCAGCAGGGCCAGGACGATCACGCTCACCGTCAGGAAGCAGATCAGCAGGGGCCGACGGGCCCCGCGGAGCAGCGCCACCAGGACGACCAGGCCGGCGAACGCGCCGATCCAGCCTCCTCGGGAGAGGCTGAGCACCAGAGCCGTCAGCGCCAGCACCGAGGTGAGCCCGCACAGCACTGCCAGTGCCCTGTGCCCCCGGCGCAGGGTGACAACGGCCAGGGCAAGGCTGAAGCACAGCATCATGGCGGTACAGAGCCCGAGTTCGTTGGGCTGGGCGAAGATTCCCGTCGGCCGGTTGCCGACGATCGTCGAGTCGAACCGGGCTTGCAGGTTCGGAAGATCGACGAGCACGCTGCCGCACAGCACCGCCCCGCCGATGACCACGGCCATCGCGAGCACGAGAAGGTCGCCGCGCCGGGCCGTCGCCGCGACGACGGCCGCCGCGAGGGCCAGACCGGCAACGTAGTTCGTGGTCTGCAGCAGTGAGATGCGCGGGGCGACGCTCGTGAGCGTGGACAGCAGCGCCGATACGACCAGCAGGGCCGACGCCGCGAGCACCGGCGATCTTCCGATGCTCCGGCCCCGGCCCCCGATCCGCGCCGCGAGTACCACCAGGGCCGCCCAGACGGCCAGAACCTGTGCGACGTTCGTCGACAGGGGCAACCCGATGCTCCCGGTCGGAAGGAGTACGGCGAAGGCCGACACGGCCAGCACCGGTCGGCGCAGGGCGGCGACCGTGAAGAGAATCATCAGCGGGACCAGGACGAGGACACCGAGGCCGAGCGGAGCGCTTCGCGCGGAGGCCCAGACAGCCGCCGAGGCGAGCACGACGCCGCAGCCGATGACCGGCGGAATGCTTCGTTCTAGTGCCCTCGTCGCTGTCATGGGATCGGGCCCCGTCGCGTGTCGTCCGCCGTATGCCGCACTGTTCGGACACGCCCGGCCAGCCCGCGCGCGAACCCCACCGCCCGCGCGGCCGAGAGGGCGCCGACGACCGGAGGGACGAGAGGCAGGGCGGCCCAGTTCCCGCGACGGACAGCCCTGCCGACCGGCGTCGAGAGCCAGACACCGACCACCCCGGCTGCCGCCGGCCGCAGTCGAGGACGCGTCAGCGCCGCCCCCAGGACGACCCCGTACACAGCCGCCCGGACCACGACACCGGTCAACTGGCCGCCATCTGCCCGGAGTCCGAGCTCCTCACCGTGCCGCAAGGCCGCTCGAACGGCCACCGGCAACGGCGCCGGCGGCTCGCGGTCGACCTCGGCCGAGCCGACGACGGCCACCCGGTGGCCCGCCCGGGCCGCCGCTTGCCCGAACAGCACGCCCACGCCCGGCGAGTTCTGCTCGCGCAAACCGCCGACGTCCTGCCAGGCCGGGGACGTGCAGGCGAGCGAACCCCCGGCAGGGCCGGTCGCGCCGAATCCGGGGCCGAAGATCAGGCGGCGCGCCCGCGACCAGGGTCCCCGAGCGCGCCGAACCTCCTCCGGCAGGGGATATACCGTGGCCATGGCCTGGGCCAGCGCTCCGTGGCCGGTCACCCGGCAGACGCCGACCAGCAGTTCGGCCGGCTCCGGCTCCGACGCTGCCGCCCGCATCCGGTCCAGCCAGTCCGGCGCGGGCACGCATTCGGAGTCGGCACAGACGATCAGGAGGTTGGCCGCTGCCCGGACACCCGCGTCCTGCCCGGCCCCGGCACTCGTGCCGGGGCACGTCACCAGCCGGACCCGAGCATCCAGGGAGGCCCGCGCGGCCACCCGCTGGGCCGTGCGGTCGACGGAGCCGCGATCCACCACCACGATCTCGTCGTCCCCGACGGCGAGTTGGCGCAGAAGCAGCTCCAGGAGCCCGTCGACCCTAGGACCCTCGTCCAGCACCGTGACCACCACCGACACCGGTGTCGTTCCCGTCAGCCCGGCACCCGGCAGTCCTGCGGCCCCGGACAACGTCTGCGCGAGCAGTGCCGCGCACCGCGCCGGACCGGGATTGTCCGCCGTCCGGCGCAGCCCCGCGCGGCCCATGGCCGCCCGGGTGTCCGCGTCCGAGAGCCGGAACAGGGCATCGGCGACCCTGGCGGGCGCGGCGGCGGGCACCTCGATCCCGCCAGGAGGCGCCGCAGACGGACCGGCCACCCGGTCGGCCACCGAGCCGGGTCCGGTGGTGATCACCGGCACGCCGTTGAGCATGGCCTCGATGGCGGTCCCACCGAACGCCTCCTGACCTGGCCCCGTTCCGTCGGGCTTGGTCAGTACGGCGACGGAGTCGGCCGCCGGGATGATGCGCCACGCGTCCTGCACCCAGCCGGCGAAGTCCACCCGGTCCGCCACGCCCAACTGCCCGGCCAGGGCGGTGAGCCGCTCGCGTTCACCCGGATCGCTCGGGTCCGCAGGGCCCACCACGGCCAGCCGCCACCGCGCGCCGCCGGGCAGTGCGAGGGCGGCGATCGCGTCGTCCACGCCCTTGTACGAGACCAGCCGGCTGATGGTGAGCAGCAGCCGCTCGTCGCCGTCGAGCCGAGCACCGCGCCGGGACAGCTCCGCGCGGGCGGCCGCGCGCGACAGCGCGGTTCCGCTCGGCGCGGGCACCGGCACGAGCGCCGCTCGCGGGTGGTGCGAGGCGGTGATCAGACCCGGTTCGGTGCCGATGCAGGCGTCGGTGACGGTTGCCAGGGCCCGGGTGAGGAAGCCGTCGTAGGAGTGGTCGTGCTTGGCCCAGACACAGGGAACTCCGGTGAGCCTGGCGGCGGGGGCGGCTACCGTGGCGGCCTTGACGCCGTTGGCGAGGATCACGTCGGGTGCGTCCGCGCGCAGCCGGCGCGCCAGCCAGGACGCGGTGCCCGCCAGGGCGCGGACGGATCGGCCGGTGTGGCGCAGGACGTACGGAATACCGCGGGCGGCGAACTCGTCGCGCAGCGGTCCGTCGGCCAGCATCACGACGTTCACGTCGAGTCGGTCGGTGACGTCCAGCAGGGAGAGCAGCCAGAGTTCGGCGCCTCCGATGACCCCGTACGGCGCCACGACGGTGACGCGCAGCGGACGGCTCATGCGATCCTCCCGCGCCGGAGCATTCTGCGCAGGACCTGTACCTGCTTCGGATCGACGCGCTGGGTGACGAACAGCCAGGACGGCACGTACACGAGGGCCGCGGTGAACACGGCGGGTACGAACGGCCAGGGCGCCAGCAATGGTCCGCAGGCGAGGGCGGACGCCGTCACGGAGGCCAGCATGGCTCGCGGCAGCCTGGGCATACCGGCCCTGGCACGCCCCAGCAGGATCAGGGCGGCCGCATAGACCCCGTACGACAGCGAGGTCGTGAACGCGGCGGCGATCCCGCCGTAGGGAGGGATGAGGGCGAGGTTCAGGCCGATGTTCAGCGCCAGCGCGATCAGGGAGCTGGTGAGGGCGCGCAGGGTCGGACCCGCGGCGACGATGGCGTACGAGGCGAGGTAGGACACGCCGTAGAGAAAGGGGGCCGGTGCCAGCCAGGCCAGCATGCCGGTGCCCGTGTCGGCGAACTGGTGGCCGTACAGGACGTCCAGCACCGTGTGCCCGCGGCACCACAGGAGCACCGCGTACGGCACGAACACGGCGGCCATCATGCTGATGCCCTGCTCGCTGTAGCGCCGGATCCGGTCCGGTTCGGGACTGCTCGCCATCAGGGGGAAGATCGTGCGGGCGGCCACGAAACTGACGAACAGCGTGGTCTCCAGCAGCCGGTAAGTGGCGGCGTAGATGCCGACCTCGCTGGGGCCCGCGAACCAGCCGATCATCACCGTGTCGATCCGGAACAGCACCATCAGCGCGAGAGAAGCGACGCCGATCACCCACGTACCCCGGTTCAGGTCCGCGAGACCCGCGAGGGACACCTGCCGCCAGCGGGGCCCGTAGCCCGTGCGCCGCATGAGCACCGCCGCCGTGACCGGCCCGACGACGGTCCCGGCGAGAAAGGCCACTGCAAGCCCGGTCAGTCCGGTGTCGCCGAACAGCGCCAGCAGCGCAGCGCCCGCGGTCAGCAGCCGCTGAGTCAGGTGGACGGCGGCCATCATGGTCTGCCGCTGCAGCGCGGCGGCGGCGGAGCGGTAGGCCTCCGTGTACGTGTCCATCAGCACGGCGGCGACGATGAGCAGCCCCGTGGCGGTGCCCTGATCTCCGGACAGCGAGGTGAACCCGGAGAGGCCGCCGATGACCGCGAAGACCAGGACGACGAGGAGCGTGCGCATCGCCAGGAGTTCGGCGAGCAGCTCCCGCAGGCGCGACGGTTCGGCACTGGCCCGCTGGATCACGATGATGTCGTAGCCCCACTGCGGCACCACCGCGGCGAGCGTGCCGATGGCCAGGGCATAGGAGAACACGCCGAAGTCGGCGACGCCCAGCATCCGCGCGGCGCCGACCGTGAGGATCAGCATGGACAGCTTGCCGATGACCTCGGCGACGCCCAGAGTCAGGGCCGTGCGCGCGGTGTGGACCGGCCTGTCGTCCGGGAGCGGGTGGCCGACGGGAGTGGGCTGTCCGTCTGCGGCGTCGTGACGGGGCGGTCGGCGGGACCACATGAGTCCGAGCCAGGGTGTGCCGTGCCAGTGCGCCGATGCAGCGGGAACGGGCACCCGGCCCAGCCCCGTGGCGGTCTGGGTGCAGCAGTTCCACCGCAGATGGTTCACCGTCGTCGACCTTGGCCTCGGTTTCCCGAGTACATATGGATCAATGGTTGCTCATCGGCCCCGACGCTGCCAGCGGTGGACTCGCGGGCCGGTGGCGGAGCCCTGCGACGGCTCGACGGAGCGCGTCGAAGGCGGGTTTCGCCCGCCCGTCGGCGCGGCGCAGGCCGAAGAAGTTCTCCACCGTGGACGTGTCGGTTCCCGGATCGCGGTCGGTGTACCAGATCAGGGCCCGCACATGCGGAGTGCCGGCCGCCGTGCGGACCACGTCCGCCGCGATCAGGGCCTGCCGCTGCTCGGTCACGTGTCCTGGCCCGTCCGTCGGCGCGCCGAACTCGGTGATCCACACAGGGGTGCCGGGCATGCCGTGCGCCGCCAGCACGCCGTGCAGGCTGGGGTGTGCGCGGTTGATGCCGTCCCATGCCGTGCCCCTGGGAACTCTCGCACTCGCCGGCCGGGGGTAGGTGTAGGGGTGATAGCCCACAGCGTCGAAGAGTCCCTTGCCGTCATGCGCCAGTACGGCCGCGAGAAAGTCCGGTGCCGCTACGGCCGCACCCCCGGCACCGGCCGAGGACAGCCCGCCGAGGACGACCTCGGCCGACGGGGACACGCGCCGCAGGGCCCGGCTCGTCGCCCGCAGCAGCGCCGTGTACGCGGTCGCGTCGGGTGCCGGGTGCCAGAAGGCCGGGATGTTGGGCTCGTTCCAGATCTCCCATGTGCCGATGCCTCGCGGCGTGTAGCGGGCGGCGGCGGCACCGGCGAAGGCGGCGAAGGCCTCCGGGTCGGCAGGCCCGCACTTGCTGTCCGCGCAGTGCCCGGACCGCGCCCACGCCGGGGTGTAGGCCAGTACGGGCAGCACGGTCAGGCCGCGCGCCTCGGCCGCCGTGACGACCCGGTCGAACGGGCCCCATCGATAGCGGTCGGGCCCGTCGGGCTGGACGTCCTGCCAGGACAGGTCGGCCCGCACCCACCGCGCGCCCACCGCGACGGCGTCGTCGAGCGACGCCGCGAGATCCCTGTCGGACATCCAGACGAGCCGGTCACCGTAGGCGATGCCCAGGCGCAGGGACGGGTGCGAGGAGGCGGGCCGCGTGCAGCCCCCGGCCAAGAGTGTCCCGGTCACCAGGAGTGCCAGCGCCGTCCGGACGCCCCGGAGGTGGCATTCGTGGAGGTGCATCGCCACTCGAACCAGCCTGGAAGTCGGCAGTAAATGGGTCGAATTGTGCAGGTATTGACTCCATGCTTGCATAGGCTGACTCTGTATGTATACGGCGTAAATCCACGTCTTTCGAGCGTGAGGCGCATGGCAACCCAGTGGCCGCAGTGGGAACCCGGGCGTCGGACCCACCGGCGCCACCGCCTCCTGCCTGCCCTCTTGGTGCTCGGCCTGGCCACCGTGCTCGCCCTCCTCGGGCTGGGTGCCGGTGCCGTCTGGTGGGGTACCGACCACTACGGCGACCAGGTCGCCCGCATCCCCGACGCCTTCCCCTCCGGCCCGCGCCCGCCCGGGCCCGCCGCGCACGACGGCGGTACGACCTTCCTGCTCGCCGGCGTCGACAGCCGCTCCGCGCGCCCGACCACCGGCAGCGCCGCCACCGCGCGCCTGTGGACGTACGGCGCACAGCGCAGCGACACGCTGATGCTGGTGCGCCTGAGCGGTGACCGGCGCACGGTCCACGTGATGTCCATCCCCAGGGACAGCTGGGTGCCGATCCCGGGCCATGGCTCGGCGAAGATCAACGCCGCCTTCTCCTGGGGCGGACCGCCTCTCATGATCCAGACGGTGGAGCGGCTCACCGGCAGCCGCGTCGACCACTTCGCGGTCATCGACTGGAGCGGTTTCCGTGCGCTGACCGACGCCGTCGGCGGCGTGACCGTCACGGTCCACGAGAACTCGTACGACTCGGCGCGGCACCGGCGCTGGACGGCCGGCACCCATGTCCTGCACGGTGCCGACGCGCTCGCGTACGTCGGTCAGCGCCACGGCCTGCCGCGTGGCGACCTGGACCGGATCGAGCACCAGCAGCAGTTCCTGCGCGGTCTCGTCGGCGAGATCCGCGGCCGGGTCGGCCTCACCGACCCGCTCGGCACCGCCCGGATGCTCGACGCCATCACCCGCACAGTGAGCGTGGACGACCGGATGTCCAACGGCGACCTGCGCGACCTCGTGTTCGGCCTGCGCCATCTCGACGCCGCGGACGCGCACTTCACCACCGCGCCGATCGCCGGTTCGGAGACGATCGGCGGTCAGTCCGCGCTGATCCTGGACCGGGAGGGGCTGCGGGCACGGTGGCATGCGGTGGAGTCGGGCTGAGTCGGGCCCGTGCGGTTGACCCGGGGAGACCGCCGGGAGATGATGTATGTATACGTCGTAAACGTACGCTTAAAGGTACGTTTCTCTCGCAGTGGTGACGGGTGATGCGGAATCGGATGTCCCCGCAGTTGGCGCCGACGGTGGAGCTGCCGCCACCGTCGGCGCCTCACCTCCGGTCCGCCGCACCGGGGCAGAGGGACCCCCTCCGGCCATGAGCGCACCCATCGAGACCTACGCCCTCCTCAGCGACCTGGAGACCGCCGCCATGGTCGGTCGGGACGGGTCCGTCGACTGGCTGTGTCTGCCACGGTTCGACTCGCCCGCCTGTATGGCCGCGCTCGTGGGGAACGAACGGAACGGGTTCTGGCGGGTCGCGCCGGTCGGGGGCAGGAGTTGTGCGCGGCGGGCCTATCGGCCCGACACGCTGGTGCTGGAGTCGCGGTGGGAGACCGCCACCGGTGCCGTGCGGGTCGTCGACTTCATGCCGCCCCGCGGCGGCGTGCCGTGTCTCGTCCGGGTCGTCGAGGGGCTCGCCGGCGAGGTGGCCATGCGCAGCGAACTCCGCCCCCGCTTCCACCAGGGCCGGGTCGTGCCCTGGATCCGGGCCGTCGACCGGTGTGCGGTCGCGGTCGCCGGGCCGGATGCCGTCTGGCTGGGGGCCGACGGGTCCGTCGAGGGGGCTAGCGGCGGGCAGGGCACTGTTCACGACTTCACCGTCGCCGCCGGACGGCGGCTCGCCTTCACCCTCGTCTGGTCGCCCTCCCATCTGCCCGAACCGCCCGCGCCGCTCGGCGTACCGGCCGAGACGCTGCTGAAGGAGACCGTCGACTTCTGGCGGCGGTGGGCCGGGCAGTGCCGTTACGAAGGCCCTTGGCGGGACGCCGTGGTGCGGTCGCTCATCACGCTCAAGGCCCTCACCTACGCCCCCACCGGCGGCATCGTCGCCGCCCCCACCACCTCGCTGCCCGAGCGCGTCGGCGGCGAGCACAACTGGGACCACCGCTACTGCTGGCTGCGCGACTCCACCCTGACCCTGTCCTGTCTGCTGCGCAGCGGCTACCACGAGGAGGCGACCGCCTGGCTGGACTGGCTGGTGCGGGCCATCGCCGGCGACCCCACCGATCTGCAGGCCGTCTACGGCGTCGGCGGGCAGCGGCTGCTGCCCGAGACCGAGGCGCCGTGGCTGTCCGGCTACGAGGGGTCCCGGCCCGTACGGTTCGGCAACTCCGCCGTGAAACAGTTCCAGTTGGACGTGTACGGCGAAGTCCTCGACGCCTTCTGCCTGTCGCTGCGGGCCGGGATCCCGATGCCCGCCCATGTGTGGGAGCTGGTCGAGGCGATGATGGGCTACCTGCTGCGGCACTGGCGGGAACCCGACCAGGGGCTGTGGCAAGTACGCGGCCCGGGACGGCAGTTCGTCCACTCCAAGGTGATGGCCTGGGTGGCCGCCGACCGTGCGCTGGAGATGGGCCGGCTGCTCGGCCGCAACGGCTCCACCGGCGAATGGCGGGCCATGCGCGACGAGGTGCACCGCCAGGTGTGCCGGGAGGGCTGGGACGCCGGGCAGGGCTCCTTCGTCCAGTCCTACGGCTCCCGCGCCCTCGACGCCTCCGCACTGCTCATGCCGCGGCTCGGCTTCCTGCCGGCCCGCGACGAGCGGGTGCGCGGCACCCTGCACGCCATGCGGCGGCTGCGGCACGGCGGGTTCATGAGGCGCTGCGCACCCGAGGGCCGGGGCGAGTCGGGCTCGGAGGGCGTCTTCGTCTCCTGTTCCCTGTGGTACGCCGACGCCCTCGCCGCCACCGGCCGGCTCACCGAGGCCCGCGAGGCCTTCGAGCGCGTGCTGGGCGTCCGCAACGACGTCGGGCTGCTCGCCCAGCAGTGGGATCCGGACGCCGGGCGCCAACTGGGCAACGCACCCCAGGCGTTCAGCCACCTGGCCCTGGTGGAGACCGCCTTCACTCTGGGTGCTTCGAGTTCGGGCGGCGCGCGGCCCCGGCGTACCCGTGCGGGTTGAGCTGCTGGAACCGCCAGGCGTCCCGGCACATGTCCGCCAGGTCCCGCGTCGGCCGCCAGCCCCAGGCCCGGGTCACCGCACTCGGGTCGGCGACCAGTGCGGCGACGTCACCGGGGCGGCGCGGGCCGATCTCGTACGGCACCGGTCGGCCGCTCGTCTCGGCGAACACGGCGATCACGTCCAGGACCGAACTGCCCTGCCCCAGGCCGAGGTTGAAGACGCGCATGCCCGGTGCGTCGACCAGGTGGTCGAGGGCGACCCGGTGGGCCTCGACGGTGTCCATGACGTGGATGTAGTCCCGGATCGCGGTGCCGTCGGGGGTCGGGTAGTCGCCGCCGAAGACGCGCAGCCGCTCCCTGCGGCCGTCGGCGACCTGGGCGACGTACGGCATGAGGTTCTCGGGCACGCCCTGCGGGTCCTCGCCGAGCAGTCCGCTGGCGTGGGCGCCGGTCGGGTTGAAGTAGCGCAGGCACAGCACCGTGTACTCGGGGCGGCGGCGGCACACGTCGGCCAGGATCTGCTCGCAGAGCCACTTCGAGGCCGCGTACGGGTTGGTCGGCCGGGCCGGGGTGGTCTCGTCCAGGAGCCCCGCGCCCGCGTCGCCGTAGACCGAGCCGGAGGACGAGAAGACGAGCCGGTGCACGCCGTGCTCGTGCATCGTGCGGAGCAGGGCGGTGGTGCCGCCGACGTTGATGTCGTAGTACTCGATCGGCGTCCCGACCGAGCGGCCCACCGACTTGAGCGCGGCGAAGTGCATGACCGCGTCCACGGGGTGGCGGTCGAAGACCGCCGACAGGGCCCGCCGGTCGCGGATGTCGAGCTCGTACACGGCCCCCACGAAACGGCCCGCGATCCGCTCGACGCGGGCGAAGACCTGGGGCCTGCTGTTGGCGTAGTCGTCGACCACGATCACTTCGTAACCGTGGTCCAGGAGCTCCACGCAGGCGTGGCTGCCGATGAAACCGGCGCCCCCGGTGACCAGGACGGTGGACGGAGCCCACAGGGAACCCGCCCCCTGGCGCGCCCGTGCTCGCCGCTCCTGATCCACGGTGCCTCACCGGCCCTGGCGGGTTCAACGTCGTATGTTTACGACGTATATGTACGACTCTGCGCCCCCTGTCCTCCCGAGTCAAGCGGGCAGGGGGCGCGGGCGCCGGGTCAGGGCCGCACCAGCAGCTGGAAGTCGAAGGCGTAGCGGGAGGCGCGGTAGATGTGGGTGCCGTACTCGACCGGGCGGCCCGTGTCGTCGTACGCCGTGCGCTGCATGGTCAGCAGGGCGGCGCCCGGCTGCTCGTCCAGGCGGGCCGCCTCCTCGGGGGTGGCGGAGCGGGCGCCGATGGTCTGGCGGGCGCTGTGCAGGGTGATGCCGGCCGTGCGCATCATCCGGTACAGGCCCGTCGACTCCAGGCGGGACGAATCCAGGTCCAGGAGGGACGCGGGGAGGTAGTTGCTGAGCAGCGCGACGGGCTGGCCGTGGGTGAGGCGCAGGCGTTCCAGGGCGATCACCTCGCCGCCCTCGGCGATGCCGAGCGCGGCGGCCACGTCGGCGGACGCCGCCTCGCGCTCGTTGCGCACCACCTGGGTGGTCGGGCCCTGGCCGGCCGCCTCCAGGTCGTCGTAGAGGCTGGAGAGCTCCAGCGGACGCTTGACCTGGCTGTGGACGACCTGGGTGCCCACGCCTCGGCGGCGGACCAGGAGACCCTTGTCGACCAGGGACTGGATGGCCTGCCGGACCGTCGGTCTGGACAGGCCCAGGCGGGTCGAGAGGTCGATCTCGTTGCCCAGGAGGTTTCCCGGGGCGAGTGCCCCGTGCTCGATCGCCGCCTCCAGCTGCTGGGCGAGCTGGTAGTAGAGCGGCACCGGACTGCCCCGGTCCAGGGCGAAGTCCAGGGAGTCGAGCGCGGGCGCGTTCGCGGCACGGGTCGTGCCACGGGTCTTCGCCATGGACGTACCTCCCTCCGATGAGAGTTGACGTGACGTCAGGAGTGGCTGGGGAAGCCGAGGTTGATGCCCGCGTCGGCCGGGTCGGGCCAGCGCGTGGTGATCACCTTGCCCTGCGTGTAGAAGGCGACGCCGTCGTTGCCGTAGATGTGCAGGTCCCCGAAGAGGGAATCCTTCCAGCCGCCGAAGGAGTGGTAGCCGACGGGTACCGGGATCGGCACGTTGACGCCGACCATGCCCGCCTTCACCTCCAGCTGGAAGCGGCGGGCGGCGCCGCCGTCCCGGGTGAAGATCGCGGTGCCGTTGCCCCAGCGGGAGTCGTTGATCAGCTTGATCGCTTCGTCGTACGACTCCGCACGCACGACCGCCAGCACCGGGCCGAAGATCTCGTCCCGGTACGCGTCCGCCGTCAGCGGCACCTTGTCGAGGAGCGACACGCCGATGAAGAAGCCGTCCTCGTGACCGTCCACCGTGTAGCCGGTGCCGTCGACCACGACCTCGGCGCCCTGGTCCGCCGCCGAAGTCACGTACGAGGCGACCTTGTCGCGGTGTTCGCGGGTGATCAGCGGGCCCATCTCGGAGGCCGGGTCGTCGCCGGGGCCGATCCTCAGGTTCTTCGCGCGCTCGGCGATCTTCGCCACCAGTTCGTCGCCGGTGTCGCCTACCGCCACCACGACCGACACGGCCATGCAGCGCTCGCCCGCGGAACCGTAGGCCGCGTTGATCGCCTGGTCCGCGGCGAAGTCCAGGTCGGCGTCCGGGAGTACGAGCATGTGGTTCTTGGCGCCGCCGAGGGCCTGGACGCGCTTGCCGTGCTCAACCGCCTTGAGCTGGATGTACTTTGCGATCGGCGTGGAGCCGACGAAGGACACCGCCTCGATGTCCGGGTGCTCCAACAGACGGTCCACGGCGACCTTGTCGCCCTGCACGATGTTCAACACGCCGTCGGGCAGGCCCGCTTCGGCGGCCAGTTCGGCGAGCCGGTACGACGCCGACGGGTCCTTCTCGGACGGCTTCAGCACGAAGGTGTTGCCGCACGCGATGGCCAGCGGGAACATCCACATCGGCACCATGGCGGGGAAGTTGAACGGCGTGATGCCCGCGACCACGCCGAGCGGCTGGCGGATCGAGGCGACGTCCACCCGGGTGGAGACCTGCGTCGACAGCTCGCCCTTCAGCTGCACGCTGATCCCGCAGGCGAGCTCCACGATCTCCATGCCGCGCGCCACCTCGCCCAGCGCGTCGCTGTGCACCTTGCCGTGCTCGGCGGTGATCAGCTCGGCGATCTCGTCGCGGTGGGCGTCCAGCAGCTCGCGGTACTTGAACAGGATCGCCGTGCGCCTGGCGATCGAGGAGGAGCCCCAGGTCTCGAAGGCGTCCTTCGCGGCGGCGACGGCGGCGTCCACCTCGTCGACGGTCGCGAAGCCGACCTGCTTCTCCTGCGCGCCGGTCGCGGGGTTGTAGACGGCCCCGTAGCGGCCGGAGACGGACTCGACGGGCTTGCCGCCGATCCAGTGGGTGATGGTCTTCATGGTGCAAGGGCCTTTCGAGGTACGGGAGTTCAGAGATGGCGACGCCGGCTTGCGACCTGGCTGTCGTACTCCTCGCGGGCTTGTACGGCGGCCTCGCGGGAGGCGGTCTCGGCGACCGGCACGTCCCACCACGCCTCCGTCGGGGGAGCGTCCGGATTGAAGGTGTCGGTCTCGACGTACACGCACGTCGGCCGGTCGGACGCGCGGGCCGTGGTGAGCGCCTCGCGCAGCTCGCTCACGGTCTTGGCGCGCAGGACGTCCATACCGAGGCTGGCCGCGTTGGCGGCCAGGTCGACGGGGAGCGGGGCGCCGGAGAAGGTACCGTCGGCGGCCCGGTAGCGGTAGGCGGTGCCGAAGCGCTCGCCGCCGACCGTCTCCGAGAGGCCGCCGATGGAGGCGTAGCCGTGGTTCTGGAGGAGGACCAGATTGATCGGCAGGCCCTCCTGGACGGCCGTGACGATCTCCGTCGGCATCATCAGATACGTGCCGTCGCCGACCAGCGCCCACACAGGAGTGTCCGGGCTGGCCTGCTGCACACCGATCGCGGCCGGGATCTCGTAACCCATGCAGGAGTAGCCGTATTCGAGGTGGTACTGGCGGCGACCGCGCGCCCGCCACAGCTTGTGCAGGTCGCCGGGGAGGGAGCCGGCCGCGTTGATCACCACGTCGTCGTCGCCGACCACCGCGTCCAGCGCCCCCAGGACCTGGGTCTGCGTCGGTGCGGCGTTCTCGTCATCGACGCCATAGGCGTCCTCGACGACCGCCTCCCAGTGCTCCTGGCCGAAGGTGTACTCGGCCGCGTACGACGGCTCCACGAAGTGGCCGGACAGCGCCTCCGTGAGCGCGGTGAGCCCGGCCCGGGCGTCGCAGACCAGCGTCCGGGCGGACAGCTTGTGCGCGTCGAACGCGGTGATGTTGAGGTTGACGAAACGGACGTCCGGGCGCTGGAAGAGCGTGCCGGAGGCGGTGGTGAAGTCCGTGTAGCGGGTGCCGACGCCGATCACCAGGTCGGCGGAGCGGGCGAGGTCGTTGGCGGCCGCGGTGCCGGTGTGGCCGATGCCGCCGAGGTCGGAGGGGTGGTCGTACCGCAGCGAGCCCTTGCCGGCCTGGGTGGAGGCGACCGGAATGCCGGTGGCCTCGACGAGCTCCTTCAACGCCTCCTCGGCCGCGCTGTGGTGCACCCCGCCGCCCGCCACGATCAGCGGCCGCTCGGCGGCCCGGATCGCCGCCACCGCCTCCGCGAGCTCGTGGGGGTCGGGAGCGGGACGCCGTACGTGCCACACCCGCTCGGCGAAGAACTCCTCCGGCCAGTCGTACGCCTCGGCCTGTACGTCCTGGGGGAGGGCCAGGGTGACCGCGCCGGTCTCGGCGGGGTCGGCGAGGACCCGCATGGCGTTCAGCGCGGAGGGGATCAGGGCCTCGGGGCGGGTGATGCGGTCGAAGTAGCGCGACACCGGGCGGAGGGTGTCGTTCACCGACAGGTCCGCCTCCACCGGGTGCTCCAGCTGCTGCAGGAGCGGGTCGGCGACGCGGGTGGCGAAGTAGTCGCCGGGGAGGAGCAGGACCGGGAGGCGGTTGATGGTGGCGAGGGCGGCGCCGGTGACGAGGTTCGTCGCGCCCGGGCCGATGGAGGTGGTGACCGCCTGCGCGGAGAGGCGGTCCAGCTGGCGGGCGTAACCCACGGCCGCGTGCACCATGGCCTGCTCGTTGCGGCCCTGGTGGAACGGCATCGTGTCCTCGCCCGCCTCCAGCAGCGCCTGGCCGAGTCCGGCGACGTTGCCATGGCCGAAGATGCCCCAGGTACCGGCGATCAGCCGCCGCCGGACGCCGTCGCGCTCCGTGTACTGGACGGACAGGAACTGCACCAGTGCCTGGGCGACGGTCAGGCGGCGGGTGGGGGCGGTGCTCATCAGGACTTCTCCGGGGCCGTGTAGAGGGGCAGGCGGGGGTCGACGGGCTGGTCGGGCCAGGTGCCGCGGACCCAGGCGTGGTCCGGGTGGTCGCAGATCAGCCAGGCGCGTTCGGGCTCGGGGCCCGCCATGACGTTGAGGTAGTACATGTGGTGGCCGGGCACCGCCATCGAGGGCCCGTGCCAGCCGTCGGGGATCAGCACGACATCTCCGCCGCGCACTTCGGCCAGTACGTCGGTGCCCCGGCCGTGGCCGGAGGGCGAGACGCGCTGGTAGCCGAGGCCGGGGATGCCGTCGTGGGCGGCGAACTCGAAGTAGTAGACCTCTTCGAGGACCGACTCCTCGCCGGGCCGGTGCTCGTCGTGCTTGTGCGGCGGGAAGGACGACCAGTTGCCGCCCGGCGTGATCACCTCGACCGCGATGAGCCGGTCGCACTCGAAGACGCCCGCCGCGCCGAAGTTGTTGACCTGCCGCGAGGAGTTCCCGGTGCCGCGCAGCTCCACCGGCACCGAGGAGGCCGGTCCGTAGCGGGCGGGCAGCCTGCGGGTGCACCGGGCGCCGGTGAGCGCGAACCGTCCGCCGCCGTCGGACGTGACGGTGGTACGGGCGTCACGCGGCACGTACGCGAAGTCGCTCACGCCGCTGAACACGCTCTCGCGGCCGGTGAGTTCGAAGGTGTCGTGGCCGAAGTCGTCGGCGGCCGACACCGTGCAGCCGCCGCTCAGCGGCAGCACGATCCACTCGCTCTCGCCGGTGTCGAAGGTGTGCGTGCCGCCCGGGGGGAGCTCCAGGACGCGCAGGCTGGAGTAGCCCCAGCCGGCCTTCTCCGGGGTCACGTCGACGACGTAGGGGCCGCCGAGGGCCTTTCCGGCGGGAAGGTGGTATGTCATATGGCACTCCTCGTCCGTGTCATGACAGGCACGTCACAGCAGCCCGACGGCCGTGTCGACCGCCGTCTCCACACTGCCCTGGGCCGGATACAGCAGCGACCGGCCGACGACCATGCCCAGGACGGTGGGCAGCCGCAGCGCCTTGCGCCAGCGCTCGTACGCCCCGTCCTGATCGTCCCCGACCTCCCCGCCCAGCAGCACGGCCGGCAGCGTGGACGTCTCCATGACCTCGGCCATGTCGTCCGGTTTCTCGGTCACCGGCAGCTTCAGCCAGGTGTAGGCGGAGGTGCCGCCGAGCCCGGAGGCGATGGCGACGGACTTGGTGACGGCCTCGGCGGACAGGTCGTTCGTGACCTTCCCGCCGATCCGACGGGACAGGAACGGCTCGACGAACAGCGGGAGTCGGTGCGCCGCCATGTCGTCGATCGCGCGGGCCGTGGACTCCAGGGTGGTCAGCGAGCCCGGGTCGTCGTGGTCGATACGCAGGAGCAGCTTGCCGGCGTCGAAGCGGAGCCGGGCGATGTCCTCGGCGCGGTGGCCGGTGAAGCGGTCGTCCATCTCGAAGCGCGCGCCCGCCAGGCCCCCGCGGTTCATGGAACCCATCACGACCTTGTTCTCCAGCACCCCGAGCAGGAGCAGGTCCTCCAGGATGTCGGCGGTGGCCAGCACCCCGTCGACGCCGGGCCGCGACAGCGCGATGCAGAGACGTTCCAGCAGGTCGGCCCGGTTGGCCATGGCGAGGCCGCGGCCGCCGACGCCGAGCGCGCCGCGGGCCGGGTGGTCGGCGGCCACGATCATCAGTCGGCCGGAATCGCCCAGGAGGGGCCTGCGGGTGCGTCGGGCGGCCGCCTCGGCCACGGCCTCCGGGTGCCGGGCCCGGACCGAGACGAGGTCGGGGATGCTGAGGGACAAGTCAGAAGCTCCGTTTCAGGGAGTTGCGCGCGCGAGGAGGTCGTCGACCTCGGCCGGGGTGGGCATCGCGGAGGAGCAGGCGAGACGGGAGGCGACGAGGGCGCCGGCCGCATTGGCGTACCGCATGGTTTCGGCCAAATCCCAGCCGGAAAGCAGCCCGTGCACGAGCGAACCGCCGAAGGCGTCGCCCGCGCCCAGCCCGTTGGCCACCTCGACCGGCACCGGCGGGACCTCGGCGCTGCTGCCGTCGCGGTGCACCGCGAGCACGCCCTTGGGGCCCTGCTTGACGACCGCCAACTCCACGCCCGCCTCCAGCAGCGCCTCGGCACAGGCCCGCGGCTCGCGGACGCCGGTGGCGACCTCGCACTCGTCGAGGTTGCCGACGGCGACCGTGACGTGCCGCAGGGCCTCCGCGTAGTACGGGCGGGCCTCCTCCGGATCCCGCCAGAACATCGGCCGCCAGTCGAGGTCGAAGACCGTGATGCCCGCCTTGTCGCGCGCCTTGAGGGCGGCGAGCGTGGCGGAGCGGCTGGGCTCCTCGCTGAGGCCGGTGCCGGTGATCCAGAAGACCCTGGTCGCCCGAATGGCGAAGTAGTCCAGCTCCTCGGTGTGAATCTCCAGGTCAGGAGCCTTAGGCTGCCGGTAGAAGTACAGAGGGAAGTCGTCCGGCGGAAAGATCTCGCAGAAGGTCACCGGTGTCGGGTGGGCGGCCACGGGTGTGACCCAGCGGTCGTCGACGCCGAACTCCTTCAGCGCCTGATGGAGATAGGCGCCGAAGGGGTCGTCCCCGGTGCGGGTGATCACCGCGGTGGACCGGCCGAGCCGGGCCGCCGCGACCGCGACGTTGGCCGCCGAACCGCCGAGGAACTTGCCGAAGGTCTCGACCTGCGACAGAGGAACGCCGGACTGGAGGGGGTAGATGTCCACTCCGATACGGCCCATAGTGATCAAGTCGAGGGACTGTGCCTGCTCGGTCATGTCCCAGGTGTAGGCCTCGAGGACCGGCGCTGTCAATAGTTTGTACTTACATTCGGACCTGCTTGTGAAATGATGTCTTAACAAAGTATTGACAGCGGGCGCGTTAAGGGATGGAATCCCGTCCCAGCGCAACCGCCGCATTTGCGGCAGACGACCCGGACATGCCAAGATCCCGGGCCCTGGATCTTCGTGATCCACTTCTCCCTTTCCCCCGCAAAGCACAGTGAGGTGCCAGGAAAGATGGACCGCTCTTCAAAGCCCCGCTCCCGCAGACTCGCCCCCGTAGTCGCGGTGGCCGCGGTTGCCGCCCTGACCCTCGCAGGCTGCTCCAGCAGTTCCGGGGGCAAGAAGTCCGAGGAAGGCGGAGCCGACGCCTCCGCGGGCAAGGCCACCACGCCCCGGATGACCGTCGCGCTGGTCACGCACCAGTCGCCCGGCGACACCTTCTGGGACATCGTCCGCAAGGGTGCCGAGGCCGCCGCCGCCAAGGACAACATCAAGCTGATCTACTCCGCCGACCCGAACGCGGGCAACCAGGCCACCCTGGTGCAGAACGCGATCGACCAGAAGGTCGACGGCATCGCCGTCACACTCGCAAAGCCGGACGCCATGAAGACGGTCATCGGCAAGGCGAAGTCGGCCAACATCCCCGTCGTGGGCCTCAACTCCGGCGTGAGCGACTGGAAGAAGCTCGGCCTGATGGAGTTCTTCGGTCAGGACGAGACGGTGGCCGGTGAGGCGTTCGGCAAGAAGCTGAACTCCCTCGGCGCCAAGCACGCCGTCTGTGTCGTGCAGGAGCAGGGCAACGTCGGCCTCACCCAGCGCTGCGACGGCCTCAAGAGCACGTTCTCGGGCAAGACCGAGGTGCTCAACGTCAACGGCACCGACATGCCGTCCGTGAAGTCGACGATCACCGCCAAGCTCAAGCAGGACTCCTCGATCGACTACGTCGCCACGCTGGGCGCCCCGTTCGCGCTCACGGCCGTGCAGTCGGTGTCCGACGCGGGCAGCAAGGCGAAGGTCGCGACCTTCGACCTCAACAAGGACCTCACGACCGCCATCAGCAAGGGCACGATCCAGTTCGCGGTGGACCAGCAGCCGTACCTGCAGGGCTACCTCGCGGTGGACTCGCTGTGGCTCTACAAGAACAACGGCAACTACAGCGGCGGCGGTGAGCAGCCCGTGCTGACCGGCCCGGCCTTCGTCGACAAGTCGAACGTCGAGGCGGTGGCGAAGTTCGCCGCGAAGGGCACCCGGTGATCAGCATGACCCAGCATGCCGAGCCGGCGGTGGAGACACCGCCGGCCCCCGGCCCGAAGGAGACCGACGGGCGGACCGCCGAACGGCCCCTGGCCCTGCGGCTGTTGGCCCGCCCCGAGGTGGGCGTCTTCCTCGGTGCCGCCGCCGTCTACGTGTTCTTCCTGATCGCCGCCCCGCCCGTGCGGGACGGCAGCGCGATGGCCACGGTGCTGTACCAGTCGTCGACCATCGGGATCATGGCGCTCCCGGTGGCGCTGCTGATGATCGGCGGCGAGTTCGACCTGTCCTCCGGCGTCGCGGTGATCACCTCGGCGCTGACCGCGAGCATGCTCGCCTACCAGCTGACCGTGAACGTGTGGGTCGGTGTCTTCGTCGCCCTCCTGGTCTCCCTGGCGGTCGGCTTCTTCAACGGCTGGATGGTCGTCAAGACCGGACTGCCGAGCTTCCTGGTCACCCTGGGCACGTTCCTGATCCTCCAGGGCGCCAACCTCGCGGTGACCAAGCTGGTCACCACCAACGTCGCCACCGACGACATCAGCAACATGGACGGCTTCGACCAGGCACGCAAGGTCTTCGCCTCGTCCTTCGACATCGGTGGCGTCCAGGTGAAGATCACCGTCTTCTACTGGCTGGTCTTCGCGGCCATCGCCACGTGGGTGCTGCTGCGCACCAAGTACGGCAACTGGATCTTCGCGGTCGGCGGCAACAAGGAGTCGGCACGCGCGGTCGGTGTGCCCGTGACCTTCACGAAGATCTCCCTGTTCATGCTGGTCGGCCTCGGTGCCTGGTTCGTGGGCATGCACCAGCTGTTCACCTTCAACACCGTGCAGTCCGGCGAAGGGGTGGGCCAGGAGCTCATCTACATCGCCGCGGCCGTCATCGGCGGCTGTCTCCTCACCGGTGGCTACGGTTCCGCGATCGGTCCGGTCTTCGGCGCCTTCATGTTCGGCATGGTCAACCAGGGCATCGTCTTCGCGGGCTGGAACCCCGACTGGTTCAAGGCCTTCCTGGGCGTCATGCTGCTCGGCGCCGTCCTGATCAATCTGTGGGTCCGCCAGTCGGCGACCAGGAGGTGACCCGATGACGAAGAACGAATCCGGAACCCACGGAGCCATCCTCCAGGACGTCGTGCCCGAGGGCGAGGACGGCCCGATCGTCGAACTGCGCAACGCGGGCAAGGCGTACGGCAACATCCGTGCCCTGCACGGGGTGAGCCTGAAGGTGTTCCCCAGCCAGGTCACCTGCGTGCTGGGCGACAACGGCGCCGGCAAGTCGACCCTCATCAAAATCATCTCCGGCCTGCACCAGCACACCGAGGGCGAGTTCCTCGTCGACAGCACCCCGGTGCGCTTCTCCACCCCGCGCGACGCCCTCGACAAGGGCATCGCCACCGTCTACCAGGACCTCGCCGTCGTCCCGCTGATGCCGGTATGGCGCAACTTCTTCCTCGGCTCCGAGATGACCAAGGGCCCCTGGCCCCTGCGCCGCCTCGACATCGAGAAGATGAAGCAGACCGCGGATCAGGAACTGCGCAACATGGGCATCGTCCTGGACAACCTGGAACAGCCCATCGGCACCCTCTCCGGCGGTCAGCGCCAGTGCGTGGCCATCGCCCGCGCCGTCTACTTCGGTGCCCGCGTCCTCATCCTGGACGAGCCCACCGCCGCCCTCGGCGTCAAACAGTCCGGCGTGGTGCTGAAGTACATCGCCGCCGCTCGCGACCGCGGCCTGGGCGTCATCTTCATCACCCACAACCCGCACCACGCCTACATGGTCGGCGACCACTTCAGCGTCCTGCGCCTGGGCACCATGGAGCTGTCCGCCTCCCGCAGCGAGGTCAGCCTGGAAGAGCTGACGAACCACATGGCCGGTGGTGCCGAACTCGCCGCGCTCAAGCACGAGTTGGCCCAGGTCCGCGGCGTCGACACCGAGGAGCTCCCCGAGGAGAAGGACCTCACCGCACCCGTCGCCTCCTCGGAAGGGGCGTCCTGACATGGCGAACGCCCTCGACCGCATCCGGGTCGGCTCGGCCCCCGACTCCTGGGGCGTCTGGTTCCCGGACGACCCCCGGCAGGTGCCCTGGGAACGCTTCCTGGACGAGGTCTCCGAGGCCGGCTACTCGTGGATCGAGCTGGGTCCGTACGGCTATCTGCCCACCGACCCGGCCCGGTTGGCCGACGAGATCGCCAAGCGCGACCTCAAGGTGTCGGCCGGCACGGTCCTCACCGGGATGCACCGCGGCCCGTCCGTCTGGGAGTCCACCTGGGAGCACGTGAGCCAGGTGGCCGCGCTCACCCAGGCGATGGGCGCCGAGCACCTCGTCGTGATCCCGTCCTTCTGGCGGGACGACAAGACGGCCGAGATCCTGGAGCCGGCCGAGCTGACCGGCGAGCAGTGGGCGCACCTCACCAAGGGCATGGAACGGCTCGGGCACGAGGTGAAGGAGACGTACGGCCTCGAACTCGTCGTGCACCCGCACGCGGACACGCACATCGACACCGAGGACCACGTCGAGCGCTTCCTCGACTCGACCGACACCGAGCTCGTCAACCTGTGCCTGGACACCGGCCATTACGCCTACTGCGGCGGCGACAGCGTCAAGCTGATCGAGACGTACGGCGAACGGATCGGCTATCTGCACCTCAAGCAGGTGGACCCGGCGGTCCTGGCCGACGTACAGGCCAAGGGCACGCCGTTCGGGCCCGCCGTGGCGCAGGGCGTCATGTGCGAACCGCCCGCCGGTGTACCGGAGTTGGGGCCGGTCCTGGAGGCGGCGCAGCGGCTCGGCGTGGAGCTGTTCGCGATCGTCGAGCAGGACATGTACCCCTGCGAGCCGGACAAGCCCCTGCCGATCGCGGTACGCACCCGCAAATTCCTGAGGTCCTGCGGCGCCTGACGAAGCGAGGGGGACGACCATGGCTCAGCCGGGAACGCTGCGCGTCGCCGTCGTCGGCACCGGGAAGATGGGTGCCGACCATGTCCGCCGGATCCAGGAAGTCGTCAGCGGGGCCAGAGTGAGCGCCGTCGTGGACGTCGACGCGGAACGCGCCAAGGCCGTCGCCGCCCGCGTCGACGGCTGCACCGCCCACACCGACCCGGCCGCCGCGATGACGGCGGCCGACGTCGACGCCGTACTGATCGCCTCCCCGGGGCCCGCCCACGAGGCGGCCCTGCTGGCGGCGTTCGAGCACGACCTGCCCGTGCTGTGCGAGAAGCCGCTCACCCCGGACGCGGCCTCCGCCCTGCGCGTCATGGAGGCCGAGCAGCGGCTCGGCCGGCGCCGGGTCCAGGTCGGCTTCATGCGGCGCTACGACGCCGAGTACATGAGACTCAAGGCCCTCCTGGAGACAGGGCAGTTGGGCCGGCCGCTCATGCTGCACAACCGGCACCGCAACGTCGCCTCGCCCCCCGGCTGGCACAGCGAGATGCTGATCAACGACTCCGTGGTGCACGAGATGGACGTGACCCGGTGGCTGCTCGGGCAGGAGATCACGGCGGTCACGGTGCTGCGCCCGACGCCGTCCGCGAACGCGCCGGACGGGGTGCAGGACCCGCAGTTCGTCGTCTTCGAGACCGACGGCGGCGCGGTCGTCGACGTCGAGATCTTCGTCAACTGCGGCTTCGGCTACCAGGTCCAGGCCGAGGTGGTCTGCGAACGCGGCACCGCCCGCATCGGCGACGGCCACGCCATGGTCACCAACATGGCCGGCCGCTGGGGCGGCACCATCACCCAGGACTACATCGAGCGCTTCGCCGACGCCTACGACCGCGAGGTGCAGGCCTGGGTCGACGCCACGCGCCGGGGCGAGGTCACCGGGCCGAGCGTGTGGGACGGCTACGCCGTGGCCGCGGTATGCGAGGCGGGGGTGCGGGCGCTGACGGAGGGCGGCCGGGTGGAGGTGGAGCTGGCGGAGCGGCCGGCGCTCTACCACTGACGGCCCAGCTGTACCACTGACGGCCCAACAGCGTTGAAATATCGCCCGATTGCGTGATGGACCGGCATCCTCGGCCGCGTCACGCTGTCGCCGTGACCGAAACCGCTCCGGCCGCGGCGGTATCCGCGGAGACCGTGGAGATCCGCGTGCACGGCGTCAGCGGCACGCCCGTGGAGAGCCTGCTGGAGATCAGCGCCGTCCGCCAGGTCGACGGCGACAACCTGGCGGGGTTCTACCGACTGCCCGAGACCCGGCCCGAGTCGGACGTCCGCTGCGAGGCGTTCCGCTGGGGTGACATGACCTCGGGGTCGGTCTCCAAGGCCGTATGGCTGCTGATGGCTCCGCTCGGCGTGATCAACCTGGCCGGATTCACGCTGCCGGCACCGGCCGGGAAGAAGGCGCAGGAGCGGGCCCTGGGAGTGGCCGAGGCCCTGCTGCGGCTGCTCGCGCTGGGCATGACCCTGCTGCTGGTCACCGCCGTGACGTTCGTGGCGGTGGACCAGGCCGCGTGGCAGTGCGGCGGTGACAAGAACTGCGCCAAGAAGCTGCTGTTCCTGACCGCCCCACAGTACGGCTGGCACTTCCGGCTGGCGTGCGCGGCGCTGGTGCCCGCGGCGATGGTGCTGATCCTCGACCGCATCAGCCGAAAGGTGTATCTGTACCCGCCTGTCCTGCCCGAGGGACACAAGTCGGGCAGCCGGCCGGGCCGCGACCTGGGGGACAGGGACTTCTGGGCGCCGAAGCCGCGCACGGCGCTGCTGCGCCGACTGCACCTGACCGCCTCCCTGGCCGTGGTGACGATGCTCATCACCCACCTGTCCACGCACTACGTGTCCGGTCTCCAGGCCGCGCGGGGCTGGCCCCGGCCCGTGCTGTGGGCCCTGTTCTGGATCGCCTGCGCGATCGCCGTCCTGTGCCTGGTGGCCACCGCGGCCGGCCGGACCCCCGGCCTGGACAAGGTGGACGCGGTGACCGACCCCAACGCCGTGCCGGGCTTCTACCGTGCGGTGTACGGCGTGGCCTGGGCGGCCTTCGCGGCCGCCGCCCTGGTCGGCGGCGGGCACGCCGGTGGCGGCCGGGGACAATTGCCCGTGTGGCTGACCGGCTTCGACTGGGCCTTCCAGGCGTACTACGCCTATGCGGCCCTGCTGCTGGTCCTGCTCGCGGTGGCGAACGCGGTCCTGGCGCGAGGCTCTGCCGGTGGATCCGGTGGATCCGGCGTGCCGAAGCCGTACCGGAGGCTGTGGGCGGGAATGACCTGCACCGTCCTGACCGGCTTCGCCGTGCTGCTGGCGACCGGCTTCACCTCGGGCCTCATCCTCCAGACCGCCCGCCTGTTCGGCCACCGTGACCAGCTCACGAAAACCCAGCAGACCCTGGACCTGCCGGACCTGTTCCATGTGACGACCCTGCTGTGGGGGTTGCTCATCGTGCCCCTCGTCGCCGTCGCCGCCGTGTGCCTCTTCTGGCGCGCGATCCACCCGAGGTGGCCGCAGGGCGTGACCTTCCCGGGTCGGATCGTGCAGGAGTATCCGGAGAATGCGCAGCCGGAGGAGCGCACCGTCACCCTCATCCGCAAGTCATGGCAACGGGCCCGCCTCAAGTACCGGCTGCCGACCTGGCTGTGTGCCATCGGAGTCGCCGGATGGGTCGCCGCCGTCGCCCAGGGAGTGCTCGGCGCCCTGGCGGTGCCGCCCGGCCGGGACCCCGTGCCCCGGTGGCTGCAGGACCACGTCTACACCGGACGCAACCCCCGCATCTTCTTCACCTTCGTCGACGAGGCGCTCGGCACCTGGACCCTGACGGCCCTCGCCGCCGGCCTCGCCTTCCTCGGCATGCGTGCCTTCCGCAACCCCACCTGGCGGCGCACCGTCGGCATCATCTGGGACCTGCTCGCGTTCTGGCCGCGCTGGATCCACCCGATCGTGCCGCCGCCGTACGGAGGCCGCGCGGTGCTGGGGCTGGTCAAGCGGGTGGAGGACAAGGCCGCGGCGGGAGACAAGGTGGTGCTGTCCGGGCACAGCCAGGGCAGCCTGATCTGCGCGGCGGCTGTCCTCGCCACACCGGACAAGGCCCGTCAGCGGCTCGCCCTGCTCACCTACGGCTCCCAACTCATGTGGGCGTACTCCAGGTTGTTCCCGGCCCACGTCGGCTACGACACCCTCAAGGACCTGTACGCGGTCAAGCTCAAGGACCGCTGGTACAACCTGCACCGCTGGACCGACCCCATCGGCGGGCCGGTCCTCGCGTATCCCGGCTCGGCGAAGGTCGATCCGGTGCTGCCGGTCACCGACTGGAACACGATCGACGTCCAACCGGTCGAGGCCGACACCAATCCGCCCCCGGAGACGGGGCCTTGGTGGCGAAAGCTGGGCCCCGAATACCAACTCCGGGACCCACGAACTGTCGTGCCCTCCGACAACGCCCCCGCCACCCCGATGCTCGGCCACAGCGCCTACTACGCGGACCCGGCCTTCGACGCCGTCGTCCGCCAACTCGCCGCGAAGATCTAGCCGTTCAACTCCCGATCGTCGTCCGGGGCCGCGGCTCGAAGCCCGCGGCCCGGTAGCACTCGTCGATCAGTGTCATCGTCGCCAGCGCGTCGTCCGCGTCCAGGGAAAGCGGCGCGCCCTCGCGCACCCGCGCCGCGAACGCCTCCAACTGGTACGTGTACGACGACCGGGTGCCGAGGCGTTCCGTCCGCTCGCCCTCCGCCGTACGGACCACGAGCCGGTCGTCGAGGTGGGGGAGGACGAAGTTCGGGGCGAGGGCCTCGCCCTTCGTGCCGACGATCCGGCAGCTCATCTCCAGCCCGTCGTACGCCATGTGGCAGCGGGCCGAGCCGGTCACGCCGTTGGGGAAGGCGAGTTCGGCGTCCAGCCACTCGTCCACGCCCGGCGCGCCCGCCCTCCCCCAGACTCCGTCCGGGGGGACCCCCATCTCGCTGCGCTCCCCGCCCCGCGCGGACACGAGGCTCGGGGCGCCGCCCGCCCACGGGGCCAGCATGCGCTGGGCGTGCAGGCTGTAGCAGCCGAGGTCCATCATGGCGCCGCCGGCGAGGGGCAGGGACCAGCGCGGGTCGGTGGCGTCCGGGGCGCCGATCGCGACCATCGTCTCCACCCGCTGGAGATCACCGAGTTCGCCGCTGTCGAGGATCTCGTGCAGGCGGCGGGTGACCGGGTGGAAGAGGTAGTGGAAGCCCTCCATGAAGGCGGCGCCGGACTTCGCCACCGCTTCCCGTACCTCGGCCGCCTCCTCGGCGTTGCTCGCCGACGGCTTCTCCGACAGGACGTGCTTGCCGGCCGCGAGGGCGGCGAGGTTCCACGGGCCGTGCAGGCCGTTCGCCAGGGGGTTGTAGACGACCTCGACCTCGGGGTCGGCGAGCAGTTCGGCGTACGAGCCGGCGACCCGCTCCACGCCGTGCTCGGCGGCGAAGGCCTCCGCGCGGGACCGGTCGCGGGCGGCCACCGCGACGACGCGATGCCCGGTGGTCCGCGCCGGGTCGATCAGGGCACGCTCGGTGATCCGCGCGGCGCCCAGTACTCCGATGCGCAGTGGTTCCCGGCTCGTCTCGCTCATGGCGTCGGTCCCTCCGTGATCCGTTACGGCAGTGTCAGTGTGCCGCCCGCCGGCGGGAAGTGTCGGCGGACGAGGTCCTGGGCGTGTGCGACGGTGCACTCGATCAGCTCGAACGCGGGCAGCCCGCCCACGTAGTACGTGCGGTCACGGCCTTGCAGCGCCTCCAGCCGGTCCAGGGCGCCGTCCGCGAGGTCGCTGCTGCCGAAGTGCGGCATGAAGGCCCAGGCGCGCTCCAAATACACCTCCTCCAGCCGCCCGCCGAGCCCCGCGACGTCCTCCCGCAGCAGCGCGCCGACCTCCTCGGGGCGGCCGTAGGAGTAGAAGGTCCGCACGTCGCTGCCCGGGTAGCGGTGGTGGTACGAGACGCAGTGGCCCTTCGACGCGCGGCTCGTGGTGTGGGCGTCGAGGAAGTAGAAGGCGTCCTCGGGCAGGCCGGACGCGGTGGCGAGGGTGGTGTGGTAGGCGTTGGCGCGGACCCGGGCGGCGAGGTCGCGCTCCTCCGCGCCGGCGTCCAGGACCGGCAGGACGCGGTCGAGGGCGACGGCGAGTACGACCTCGTCCGCCTCCACCGGCCCGGTGTCCGTGTGCACCCGTACCCCTTCCGCGCGGCGCTCGACCGACTCCACCCGCACTCCGCAGCGCACGTCCTTCAGCTCCTCGGCGACCCGGCGCCACAGGGCGCCGAAACCGCCCACCACGGTGAACGCGCCCGCATGGCCCAGGAGTTGGGGCGGACCGGCCAACAGGCCTGTCATCTCGGCGTACTTGACGAAATACAGCGCCGGTGCGTCGTCGTCGAGGTAGCCGTATCCGGCCGCCGTGTATCCGGTGCCGAGGGAGTCGGCCATGGACTGGAGGCCGTGCTCGGCGAGCCACTCCGTGACGGGAGCCGCCAGAGCCCGTGCGGAGTGGGCGAGGCCCGGTTCGGCGATGTGCGGGAACTCCCTTGCGCGCAGGGCCCGGTAGCGCCGGAAGGACTCCTCGCGCAGGAACGACATCGCCTGCCGGGTCGCCGCGCGGCCCTCGACGTCGAGGACGCGGTAGCGGCTGGTGCGCTCCGTCTTCACGTCCAGTTCCGTCACCAGCTCCGCGATCCGTTCGTACCGGGTGGTGCAGATGTGCCCGCCGAGGTCGTAGGCCCGCCCGTCGACGGCCACGCTCGCGCACTTGCCGGCCACCGTGTCCCGCTCCTCCAGGACGGTCACCCGGTGTCCGGCCCGCTCCAGCTCCCGGGCGGCGGCGAGACCGCTGGGGCCGGCGCCGATGACGACGACCGTGCGGGGGAGTAACTCTCTTGATGTGAAGGGCTGTTCGGTCATGCGCGTCGCTCCTCGGTCGGTCCGTTCGGCGGGATCTCATGCTCGTACCCGGAGATCCCGTCGGCGTGGCCGACCAGGGTGACGTGATGGTTCGCACACTCGTGTTCCGGGCACCGGAGGCCGGTCCGTGCCCGGAACACGAGGACTGGGGGCGCCCGTCAGGCGGTGCGGACCTCGGCGATGGTCACCGGCCGGTGCTCGTGCAGCGACAGCGTGCACGCGTCGGCGATCCAGCCGGCCTCCAGCGCGTCCTCGACCGTGCACGGCGAGGGGCGCTTGCCGGCCACGACCTCGGTGAACGCGGTGAGTTCGGCGCGGTAGGCGGCGGTGAACCGGTCCATGAAGAAGTCGTGCGGGGTGCCGGCCGGGAAGGTCACGCCGGGCTCGACCGAGCGCAGCGGGAGCTTGTCCTCCAGGCCGACGGCGATGGAGTCCGTAAAGCCGTGGATCTCCATACGGACGTCGTAACCCCGGGCGTTGTGGCGGGAGTTGGAGACCACCGCGATGGTGCCGTCGTCGAGGGTGAGGATCGCGCCGGTGGTGTCGGCGTCGCCCGCGTCCTTGATGTACTCGGCGCCGCGGTTGCCGCCGACGGCGTACACCTCCACGACCTCGCGGCCGGTCACCCAGCGGATGATGTCGAAGTCGTGGACGGAGCAGTCGCGGAAGATGCCGCCGGAGGCGGCGATGTACGCGGCCGGCGGGGGAGCCGGGTCCAGGGTGGTCGAGCGCACGGTGTGCAGCTTGCCCAGCTCACCGCTCTGCACGGCGGCACGGGCGTTGACGAAACCGGTGTCGAAGCGGCGGTTGTAGCCGATCTGGATCGGCACGTCGCTGCCCTCGACCGCCTTGAGCACCTGCACGCCCTCGGCCATCGTCTTCGCGACGGGCTTCTCGCAGAAGACGGGGATGCCGGCCTCGACCCCGGCCAGGATGAGGCCGGGGTGGGCGTCCGTCGCGGCGGCGATCACGATGCCGTCGACACCGGCCGCCAGCAGGGCCTGGGGCGAGTCCACGACCTCGCCGCCGAACCGCTCCGCGGCCGACTTGGCGGCGTCCGCGAACGGGTCGGTGAGCACCAGCGACTCGACCGCGTCGAGTCCGGAGAGGGTCTCGGCGTGGAAGGCGCCGATGCGGCCTAGGCCGAGGATGCCGATACGCATGTGGGTACTGCTCCTTCTGAGTGGTTGCTGCGCGTTGCCGGGGCTCCGCCCCGGACCCCGATCGCCCTTCGGGCTCGTCCTCAAACGCCGGACGGGCTGAATCAGTCGAGGCCGCCCAAGACGTTCTGGTCCCAGTCGATCACCGAACCCGTCACCACGCCCGACCGCTCCGACAGCAGGAGGACCACGAAGTCGGCGATCTCGTCCGGCTGGCCCAGCTTGCCCATCGGCAGCTTGGCGGCGGCCTCCTCGCGCCAGTCGTCGGTGGCGTCGTGGAAGGTCTTCTGGGTGGAGTCCTCGCCCTCGGTGTCGGTCCAGCCGATGTTGAGGCCGTTGATCCGCACCCGGTCCCAGCGGTGGGCGTGTGCGGCGTTGCGGGTCAGCCCGATCAGGCCGGCCTTCGCGGCGACGTACGGGGCGAGGAAGGGCTGCCCGCCGTGCGCCGAGGAGGTGATGATGTTGACGATCGTGCCGGGCGACCTGCGCGAGACCATGTCCGCGACCGCGGCCTGCATGGCGAAGAACGGCGCCTTCAGGTTGATCGCGATGTGCTGGTCGAACAGCTCGGGCGTGGTGTCGAGCAGCGTGCCGCGCGAGGTGAGCCCGGCGGAGTTGACCAGGCAGTCGATCCGCCCGTACGCGGCGACCACGTCGCCCACGGCGGTGCGTGCCTGCTCGGCGTCGGAGAGGTCGGCGCGGATGAACATCGCCTTGCCGCCGGAGGCCGTCAGCTCGGCCACCAGCTCCTCGCCCGGCGCCGGACGCCGGCCGGTCACGGCCACGACCGCGCCCTCGCGGACCGCGGCCCGTGCGATGGCGGCGCCGACGCCCTGACTGCCGCCGTTGACGAGGGCGACCTTGTCGTCGAGAAGTCCCATGACGTGGAGGGTCCTTTCAGCTTTCCCGGCGTTCGGCGCCGGCCCGCAGCTCGGCCCGGAGGGCCTCGGGAGTCCAGGCCTCGCGGAGCGCGCGCCGGACCGTGTCCGCCTGGGAGGGCGGGGCGAGTCCGTCGACCGGCGGGTCGCTGTCGAGGTTGGTGGGGAAGGGGTAGCCCTCGGCGCTCGCGGCGATCACATGCTCCAGCCAGTCCTCGCCGACGCCCTCGGACCTGCGCTTGAGGAGGGCCGGGAAGACGGCGTTCGCGACCGCCTCGCGGTCCACCGTCTCCATGGCCCGCCCGAAGGCCGAGGACACCTGGAGCAGGTTGGCCATGCGCCGGACGTCCGCGGAGCGGTTGGTGCCGGCCGCGTGGAACAGCGCCGGGTTGAAGAAGGCCGCGTCGCCCTTGGCGAGCGGGAGTTGGACGTGGTGGGTCTCGAAGTAGGCCTGGAATTCGGGCAGTCGCCAGGCGAGGTAGCCGGGCTCGTACTTCTGGGAGTGCGGGAGGTACATCGTCGGCCCGGTCTCGACCGGCATGTCGCAGTGGGCGACGGCGCCCTGGAGGGTGAGCACGGGGGAGAGCAGATGGACGTGGGCCGGGTAGGCGGCGGCGACCTCGTTGGTGAGGAAGCCGAGGTGGTAGTCCCGGTGCACGGTCTGCGCCTGTCCGCCCGGGTTGACCACGTTGACCTGCGAGGTGACCTGGTAGCCGGGGCCGAGCCAGGCCGCCGAGACCAGCGCCAGGATGTCGTTGGCGTAGTAGTCGGCGAACGCCTCGGGGTCGTACAGGGCCGCCTTCTCCAGCGCGTTCCACACCCTGTCGTTGGCGCCCGGCCGGGCGAAGTGGTCCCCGGCGCTCGCGCCCGAGGCGTGCTGCTCGGCGATCAGGGCGTCGAAGACGGCGCTGAGCCGGTCGACGACCGCGTGGTCGGTGAAGGCGCCCCGGAAGACCACGATGCCGGGGCCGTCGGCGAGGGCCCGCACCAGCTCGGCCCGCACCGCCCGCCGCTCGGCCTTCCGCAGCCGCTCGCTGTCGTAGACCAGGACATTGCTCTCGACCGCGGAGGCGTACGGGAAGTCGGCGAGGTCGGTGGTCCGCTCGACGAGTTCACGGAAGTCGGCGAGGTCGCAGTCCCGCTCGGACAGCCACGCACGGGGTCGCACGGAGGTGAAGGACATCGTCGTCCCTTCTGGGGGTGGGCCGGCGGCACCGGTGACAGGTGGGGGCCGCGCTGTCATTCTTGTCAGTACAAACCCGTCGAACAACCAGCAGGCGGCCATCAAAAACCCCTCAAGGAGCCGGCCCATGGGGCACCCCTTCCCGATCCGGGAGATCGCACGTCAGGCGGGTCTGAGCGAGGCCACCGTCGACCGTGTGCTCAACGGCAGGGGCGGGGTCCGCGAGAGCACGGCGCGGGAGGTCCAGCAGGCCATCGCGGACCTAGACCGGCAGCGCACCCAGGTCCGGCTGGTGGGCCGTACGTTCATGATCGACATCGTGATGCAGACGCCCGACCGGTTCTCCACCGCCGTACGGGCGGCCCTGGAGGCGGAGCTGCCGGCGCTGCACCCGGCCGTCGTGCGCTCGCGCTTCCACTTCCGGGAGACCGGCCCGGTGCCTGAGCTGACCCGGACGCTGGACCGGATCGCCCGGCGCGGCTCCCAGGGCGTGATCCTCAAGGCCCCGGACGTCCCCGAGGTCACGGCCGCCGTCAGCCGCCTCGCCGACGCGGGCATCCCGGTCGTCACCCTCGTCACCGACCTGCCCGCGACCCCGCGCCTCGGCTATGTCGGCATCGACAACCGAGCCGCCGGCGCGACCGCCGCGTACCTCATGGGCCAGTGGCTCGGCGACCGCCCCGGCAACGTGCTGACCAGCCTCAGCAGCGGCTTCTTCCGCAACGAGGAGGAGCGCGAGATGGGCTTCCGCAGCGCCATGCGCACCCTCCACCCGGAGCGCACGCTGGTCGAGATAGCCGAGGGCCAGGGCCTGGACGCCACCCAGTACGAGCTCGTACGGGCCGCTCTGGAGCGCGACCCCGCCATCCGGGCCGTCTACTCGATCGGCGGCGGCAACATCGCCACCCTGCGCGCCTTCGAGGAAGTGGGCCGCGAGTGCGCGGTGTTCGTCGCGCACGACCTCGACCACGACAACACCCGCCTGCTGCGCGAGCACCGCCTCTCCGCCGTCCTCCACCACGACCTGCGCCAGGACATGCGCGAGGCCTGCCACATCGTCATGCGCGCACACGGCGCCCTGCCGCCCGCCGGACCCACCCTGCCGTCGGCGATCCAGGTGGTCACGCCGTACAACATGCCACCGCAGGCGACGAGTTGAGGGGACGGGGAGTGACGACGAGGACCGAAGAGGTGGAGATCGAAGGGGTGCGCCTGTTCGCCACCCTGACCACGGGCGGCGAGGTCGGACTGCTGGCCCTGCACGGCAGCAACGAGGGCGGTACGGCCGAACTCGCGCGCTCCGTGGCCGAGCGCTGCGGCGCCACCAGCCTGGTCTTCACCCAGCCGGGCAAGCCGGCGCCGGTGCACATCCCGTCCCCGCGCATGGCCGTGGCCCACTGTGAACTGCTGCGGGACTTCCTGTCCCACGTGGCGGTCACGGTCTCCCTGCACGGCCACAGGCGCAGGGCGACCCCCCGGGCCATCTTCCTCGGCGGCGCCAACCGGCCCGCCGCGCACCGGCTGGCCTCCGGCCTGACCGCCCTGCACCCCGAGTTCCACACGGTCACGGACCTGGAGGAGATCCCCGTCAACCTGCGCGGCCTGCACTCCAGGAACCCGGTGAACCTGACCAGGGGAGGCGGCGTCCAGGTGGAACTCCCGCTCACCGCCCGCACCCGGCGCCCCGGCTGGCGGCCCGGCGTCCCCGACGAGCCGCCGCAGTCCGTGGTCGACGCGCTCGCCAAGGGCGTCGGGCTCCTCACAGACTGACCGGGCTCCTCAGAGGTTGATGGCGTACGCCTTCCGCAGCGTCTCGTGCACCGTCCACGTCGTACGGTCGCCCTCGCGCAGTACGGCCATGTCCCCGGGCCCGACCGTCAGCGTCGGCCCGCCCTCGACCTCGATCGTCGCCGACCCGCTGATCACAACGAACAGTTCGTCCGCCTCGGTGTCGGTGACGACGCCGGGCGTGATCTGCCAGACGCCCCGGATCTGCTTCCCGTCCGCCGACTCCCAGACGACCTTCCCGGTCACCTCCGGCGTCCCGGAGACGATCTGCTCGGGGGCGAGGGGCTCGGGTTCGAGCTCGGCGTCGGGGATGTGCACTACGAAGCTGTCGGTCATGGGCCGACCCTAACGAGCCCGACAGGTGATCGGCCGTCGACACTGTGTGCGGTATCGGCGCAGGTGGGAGGACACTTCGTCGCGACTGGCGGCCCGGCCGGTGCCGGGCGATCGTGGAAGGCATGGCGCAGACCACGACGGCCGCCCGCGAGCCACGGCAGCACGACACGCGTGAGGCCGTGCTCTTCGGCGGGGTCTACGGCTCCGTACTCGCCTGCTCCATGGTCGCCGCGCTCACCCAGTACGGCCACACCTCCAGAGCCAGCCGCCGCTACGACGCCCTGTGGCTGCTGGTGACCGCGCTGGCCTCCGCCCTCGCCCACGGCTACGCCCACTACATCGCCGAGCGCGAACCGCACCGCCGCTGGGACGCCCTGCACACCCTCGTCGACGAGTGGCCCCTGGTCACGGCGGTGCTGCCGACCGTGCTGCTGCTCGCGGGGGCGGGGTGGGGCTGGTGGCCGCCGAAAGGGGTGGAGTACGCGGCGTTCGTGTTGAACATCGTCCTGCTGTTCGCACTCGGCCTGGTGACCGCCCGCCGGTCGCGGCGACCCTGGCCGGTCGCCCTGCTCATCGGCGCGGTGGACGCCCTGCTCGGTGTGGTCGTCGTCGTGGCGAACGCGGTCATCAAGTGATCGGTCCCGAGACGCGCCGACTTGCCGTAGGGTCATGCGCCGTGGGGACGGACATCGACGGTGTCATCGAGTGCCGATCGGCCGACGGACACTGGCAGTTGGAGGCCGATCTGCTGGACTTCCGGCCGCCGCGGGACTACGACGCCTGGGAGTGCCTCTTCGGCGTGCGCGGTACGGGCGACGTACAGCGCCCGCTGTTCGCCGCCCGCGGGCTGCCGCCGCACATCTCGGAGGCGACGCGGGAGGCGGCTGTCGGCGACTGGCAGCACAGCCATACGTACGCGACCTGGCCCGAGGTCGCCGCGGTCGACTGGGACGAGCCGCTCGCCTCGGGCCCCGCCTGGAACCGCGCGCTGCGCCGAGACCGGGAAGGCGAGGATCTCGTTCGGGTGACACCGGGCCTGCGCGAGGCCGCCGCCGCCACGTTCGGCGGGGAACTCCTGCTCGCCCCGCCCGAGTGGCCGCCCGGCGGCGAGGTCCACCTGGACGGGGCCGTGTACCGGCCCGTCGTGCCCACGGCGCGGATCCTCGCGCCGCCGGACGAGGGATGCTGGGCACAGGTGTGGCGAACCATGCGGGAGCTGGCGGCCGGGTACGGCGACGAGCACGTACGGCTCCTCGTCTGGTTCGGTTGACCCGCTTACCCGGGAAGGAGCCGACATGACCACGGACGCCACGGACACGACGGTCACCGAAGAGGCCGTGAGCAGCCTGGCCGGCACCACCGACCCGCGCCTGCGCGAGCTGCTCACCGGTCTGATCCGCCATCTGCACGCCTTCGTCCGCGAGACCCGGCTCACCCAGCAGGAGTGGGAGCGGGCGGTCGGCTTCCTCACCGCGACCGGACAGACCTGCACGGACACTCGCCAGGAGTTCATCCTCCTGTCGGACGTGCTCGGCCTGTCGATGCTCGTCGAGACGATCAACGGCGACCGGGCCCCCGGCGCCACCGAGTCGACGGTCCTGGGCCCCTTCCACATGACCGAGTCCCCGGTCCGTGAACTCGGCGCGGACATCGACCTGGTGGGCGGCGGCGAACCCTGCGTGGTCAGCGGCCGGGTGCTGTCCCGGGACGGAACCCCCTTGCCGGGCGCGGAAGTCGACGTGTGGCAGGCCGACGGCAACGGCTTCTACGACGTCCAGCGCCCCGACGTGCAGCCGCCGGGCAACGGACGCGGACTGTTCACAGCAGACGCCGACGGCCGCTTCTGGTTCCGCACCTGCGTGCCGAGCCCGTACCCCATCCCGACGGACGGCCCGGTCGGCGACCTGCTCAGGGCCACCGGCCGACACCCCTACCGCCCGGCCCACATCCACTTCATCGCCTCGGCGGCAGGGCATGTGCCGGTCACCACGCACATCTTCGTCGCGGGCAGCGACTACCTCGACTCGGACGCCGTGTTCGCGGTCAAGCAGAGCCTGGTGCAGGACTTCGCCGAGACCGACGACCCGTCCCTGGCACGGGAGTTCGGCGTCCGGAACCCGTTCCGGCACGCCCGCTTCGACCTCGTACTGGAGCGCTCGTGATGGACGTCCTCGACTTCTCGTACGAGTCCCATCCCGTCCGGGTCGTCTTCCGCGCCGGCGCCGCCACCACCGCGACCGCGGGTGAGGCGGCCGGCCTGGGGCTGCGCCGGGTGCTGGTGGTCTGCGGCAGCCATGGCGCGGCCACCGCGCGGGCGGTCGCCGACTCGCTGGGGCCCGCCTGCGCGGGCCTGCACGACGGGGCCCGGATGCACGTTCCCGTCGAGGTCGCCGACCGTGCCGTCGCGGCGGCCCGCGCGGCCGGTGCCGACGGCTGCGTGGCGGTCGGCGGCGGCTCCTCGATCGGCCTCGGCAAGGCGATCGCCCTGCGCACCGGCCTCCCGCTGATCGCCGTGCCCTCCACCTACTCCGGCTCGGAGATGACCCCGGTGTGGGGCCTGACCGAGCACGGCGCCAAACGCACCGGCCGCGACCCCGTGGTCCTGCCGCGGGCGGTCGTCTACGACCCCGAACTCACCCTCTCGCTGCCCGTGCCGCTCTCCGTCACCAGCGGCATCAACGCGATCGCCCACGCCGCCGAGGCGCTCTACGCCCCCGACACCTCGCCCCTGACCGCCCTGATGGCGGCGGAGGGCGTACGGGCCATGGCGACCGCCCTGCCCGCGCTGGCCGAGGCCCCGGACTCCCTGCCGGCCCGCGGCCGCGCCCTCTACGGCGCCTGGCTGTGCGGGTCCTGCCTGGGCGCCACCACCATGGGCCTGCACCACAAGCTCTGCCACGTCCTCGGCGGTACCTTCGGCCTCCCGCACGCCGAGACCCACACCGTGGTCCTGCCCTACGCCCTCGCCCACAACGCCCCCGCGGCCCCGGATGCCATGGCAACCCTCGCCCACGCCCTGGACACCACGGACGCCCCCCGCGCCCTGCGGGACCTGGCCGCCCGCCTCGGCGCCCCGCGCTCCCTGGCCGAACTCGGCCTGAAGGAGACCGACTTGCCCCAGGCCGCCACCGAGACAGCGGGCCAGGCGTACGCCAACCCCCGCGCGGTCACGGCGGAGGGGGCGCTGGCGGTCCTGCGGGCGGCGTACGAGGGCGGGGAGCCGGAGTTCCCCGCCTAGCTAGCCTGTTGCTCCGGAAACGCCGGACGGCCGCCGTCCCGCCGGAGCGGAACGACGGCCGTCCGTGCGGCGCTTGACCGGGCGTCAGGCCTTGGCGGTGACCGCCTCGGGCTGCTCGTCCGCCTCGGTCTCCGCCGCGGCCGGGGTCTGCCGGCGCGGGATGAAGGAGGCGACCAGGAAGGCCAGCAGGGCGGCTCCGGCGCCGATGGCCATGACCACCTTGAAGCCGTTCTCCGAGGGCAGCGCGTGACCGCCGAAGTCGGTGGTCATCTGGGCCAGGATGACACCGGCCAGGGCGCTGGCGAAGCTGGTGCCGAGGGAGCGCATCAGGGTGTTGAGGCTGTTCGCGGCGCCCGTCTGCGAGGGGTCGACCGCGCCCATGATCAGGGCCGGCAGCGCGCCGTAGGTGAAGCCGACGCCGGCGCCGATGATGCAGGACACCAGGATCAGGTGCCAGACCTCGCTCATCAGCACGATGTTCAGGGCGTAACCGGAGGCCACGATCAGCGCGCCGATCAGCAGGGTGACCTTCGGGCCCTTGGCCTGGGTGACCTTCGCGGACGCGGCGGACATCACCATCATGACCAGGCCCTGCGGGGCGAGCACCAGGCCGACGGTCAGCATGGACTTGCCGAGGCCGTAGCCGGTCTGGGTGGGCAGCTGGAGCAGCTGCGGCAGCACCAGGGACATCGCGAACATCGAGAAGCCGAGGGCGACCGAGGCGAGGTTGGTGAACAGCACCTGCGGCTTGGCGGTCGTACGCAGGTCGACCAGCGGCTGCCTGGCCTTCAGCTCCCAGAAGCCCCAGCCGAGCAGGATCACGACCGCGGCGGCACCCAGCCCGAGTGTGGCGCCGGAGGTCCAGCCCCAGTCACCGCCCTTGGAGACGGCGAGCAGCAGCGAGACCAGACCGGCGGACAGGCCGAGCGCGCCGGCCAGGTCGAAACGGCCACCGGTGCGCACCTTGGACTCGGGCACGATCATCAGCACCAGCGCGAAGGCGACAGCACCCAGCGCGGCCGAGGTCCAGAACAGGATGTGCCAGTCCCACTTGTCGGCGATGAACGCGGCGGCCGGCAGACCCAGCGCACCACCCACACCCAGCGAGGCACTCATCAGCGCGGTGGACTGGGCCAGCCGCTCGGCCGGCAGCGCGTCCCGCATGATGCTGATGCCGAGCGGCACCACGGCGGCCGCGAGGCCCTGCAGCGTACGGCCGATGATCATCGGCACGAGCGAGTCGGCGAGGGCGCAGACCACGGAGCCGGAGACCAGCAGCACGATGCTGACCAGCAGCATCCGCCGCTTGCCGATCATGTCGCCGAGGCGTCCGACGACCGGCGTGGCCACGGCGGCCGCGAGCAGGGTGGCGGTGACGGCCCAGGCGGTGTTCGAGGCCGAGGCGTGCAGCAGGGTCGGCAGCTCCGGGACGATCGGGATGACCAGGGTCTGCATCAGCGAGACGACGATTCCGGCCAGGGCCAGCACCGCCACCACGGCGTTCGGCTTCGGCGGGGCGGCTGTCCCCGCGTCGGCGGGTCGGGTCAGGGCGTCGGACATGGCGGGGCCTCCGGCAAGGGGTTCATTGCTTGACTTACGCAAGTATAAGCAGGATTGATTGACTTAAGCAAGTGGAGTTGGTCTCAGGTGAGGGGCAGCTCGGTGACGACCTCGAAGCCGCCCCGGGGCAGCGGCCCCACGTACAGCCGGCCGCCCGCCGAACGGGCCCGCTCACGCATGCCCAGCACGCCGTACCCGCCGCCCGGGGGAGCGGGGGCGACCGGCGCCCCCGTGCCCTCGTTGGCGACCGTGACCGCGAGAGTGTCGTCGGAGTAGACGAGCCGCACCTCGGCCTCGCGGGCGGCGGCGTGCTTGGTGACGTTGGTGAGGGCTTCCTGGACGATCCGGTACGCCGTGAGATCCGCACCGGCGGAGAGCGGACCAGGCTCACCTTCCGTGGTGACCCTGACGGCGAGCCCGGCGTTCTCGAACGAGGCGGCCAGCTCCGGCAGCCGGGCCAGACCGGGCGTCGGCTCCAGCGGCTTCTCCGCGTCACCGCTGTGCCGCAACAGCCCCACGGTGGACTTGAGTTCACGCAGCGCCGAGGCCGTGGTCCCGCTCAGATCACCGGCGATCCGCGCGGCCTCCGCGGGCCGCCCCGGCAACTCCCGTGCGACGGCACCGGCCTGGAGGTTGGCCAGCACCAGATGGTGCGCCACGACGTCGTGCAGATCGCGGGCGATCCGCATGCGCTCCTCCGTCACCCGCCGCCGCGCCTCCTCCTCCCGGGTCCGCTCCGCGTGCTCGGCTCGCGCCTGCACGGCGTCGAGGTAGGCGGCGCGCAGCCGGGTCACCGTGCCGAGCGAGGTCGGCAGCAGCAACCAGGCGGCGGGACCGAGCAGTTTGAGCACCAGGGGTTCGCCCGAGGGGCCGGAGAGCAGCCCCGTGCCGACGAGCACTGCGATGCCGGCGAGGGCGAAGGTGTTGGCGGTCCTGCGGTCGGTGCCGACGGCCAGCGAGTACAGCGCGACCATGAGCGGCCCGAGCAGCAGAACGGTGAGGAGATACCCGAGCGCGGAGGCGACGGTGGCACAGCAGAGGGTGACGAGCACCGTGCCCCGAGGCCGCCCCCGCCGCCACAGAAGGGCGAGACAGGAAACACCGCCCAGCAGCACACCGGGCCACCAGGAAACCCCGAGCTCCTGACCGGGAAGGGCGACCAGACTGCCGGGAAAGGAACAGGTGAAGAGCGCGGCGGCGACAAGACCGTCAACGGGCCGGGGCCGGGTACGAGGCGGACGTATCAGATGGTCGATCATGGAAGTGGGGTTCCTGTCAGAAACGCCGTGAGGGAAGCGCCTCAGGGGCGCGGGGAACTGCGCGACCAGCCACGACGAACCCGCAGCCGCCCGACGATCCACCACGCCCCACACTGAATAGGCTGCCTAGTCGAAGGTGACGACGACCTTCTCCGCGGCCCCCGGCGTCATCGCGAGCTCGAACGCCCGCCCGGCTTCCGCGAACGGCACCCGATGGCTGATCAGCTTCGCGAACCGCTCGTGGTGCTCCACGATCTCCGGCGTGACCTCGAAGATCTCCGTCGGATACCCCTGAGAGGCGACCAGCGTCAGCTCACTCCGCAGCATCCCGCCGAGATCGATGTCGGCCCCCTTCTTCTGCACGGCGACCATCACCAGCTTGGCGCCCCACTTGGCCGCGTCCACGGTCGCGTTGAACACGGCGGCGACCCCGGCCGCGTCGATGTAGATGTCGGTCCCGGCCCGCGGCTGCCCGAGCGCGTTCGTCGCCTCGCCGTGCAGCTCGGTCAGCCGCGCGGTGACGTCCTCGGTGGCGGAGTTGATGACGGCGTCCGCCCCCACCGCCAGCGCGGTCTCCAGCCGTTCGGGAATGACGTCCGCGACGACCACGTGCTCCACGCCCCGCAGCTTCAGCCAGATCGTCGCGCCGAGCCCGATCGGGCCGGCACCGAAGACGACCACCTTGTCGGACGGCTTGGCCTCGGACCGGTTGACGCAGTGCCGCGCGACGGCCATCGGCTCGTTCAGCGAGGCCACGTCGAAGGGCACGGTGTCCGGGAAGACCGCGACGGTCTTGCCGATCTCCGCGTTCTCCAGCAGCAGGTACTCGGTCATCGCACCGTGCTCGCCACCGCACCCGATGATCCCGGAGGGCACGCCCTGCGGGTTGACCACCACCCGATCCCCGACCTTCAGCTCGGTGACCTCGGCGCCCACCTCCACGATCTCGCCGGCCGGCTCGTGGCCCAGCGGAATGGACCGCATCGCCCCGTCCGCACCGGCCGGCATCCCGCCGATGTGCAGGAAGAACGTGTCGGTGCCGCAGATTCCGCACGCGCGCATCTTCATCAGCACGTCCTTCGGCCCCGGTACGGGACGTTCGACGTCGACCACGTCGATCTCGTTCTTGGCGCCGGTCTTGACGGACTTCATCGTGGCCATTGGAAGGGCTCGCTTTCTGGAAGTGCGGGAGTGGGGGTGTCACCGGGTCCGGCGCCGGAAGGGGGGAGTGCTCCGGTCTGCCGGACCCGGTGACCGCGCCGTTCCCGTCCCCACGGAACCGGCGCTCAGGGGCCGCCTCCGCTCAGGTGCGGCCCGGTCTGTGCGGGCTTGCTTGACTTAGGCAAGCACAGTGGCATTACTTAAGTCAAGCAACCATCTCCATATTGCTTAAGTTAGGCAAGTAGATTTAGGCTGGTGCGCATGCCCGCACAACGATCAGTCTCGGCTACCGTTCCGGCGAACGTGACCGACATCGAGCAGGCGCTCACGCGTGTCACCTACCTGGCCGGACGGGCCCGGCAGCATGAGCGTCTGATGGCCCTGGCCGGGCTGCCGCTCGACCGGGCCGCCGTCGCCATCCTGCGGCACATCGCCGAGAGCGAGCCGATGCGCCCCGGTGTGCTGGCCGTCCGTCTCTCGGTGGAGGCCTCCCATGTCACCCGCCAGCTGCGGCAGCTGGAGCAGGGCGGCTATGTGATCCGCATCGCCGACCCGGACGACCGGCGGGCCCAGCGGGTCCAGCTCACGGACGTCGGCATGACGGCGGTCGAGCGCATCCGCGAGGTGAGCCGCCGGGGCCTCGCGATGGCGCTGGCCGAGTGGTCCGAGGGTGACCTGGAGCAACTCGCCGCGCTCTTCCACCGGTTGGTCGACGACTTCGTCGCCCACGCGGAGGATCCGCTGCCGGCCTTGCCGACCGGCTGACGGTGACGGTTCAAGGGGCCTGAGTCACCGGGCGGAGCAGGGGGAGTCGCGTGAGCGGCTGGGTCGCCGCCAGTGCGGCCAGGGCGAGCAGGAAGGCGGGGGCCGGGCCGAGCGGGACCAGGGTGGCGCCGAGCGCCAGCAGGAAGCAGAGCGTCCCGGTCGTGGCGCTCAGCGCCCCTCGCATCAGGTCGGTCGCGACGGGTGCGCCCGCCGAGCGGTGCAGTGCCGTGCCCATGATGGCCAGCAGGATCGGCAGCGCCGAGAGCATGCCGCCGACGAAGGAGCCGAGGGTGCGGGCGGCGGTCACGGCGGTGAGGACCAGCGCGGTCGCCATCGCCATCCGCAGCGGTATCTCCCAGGCCCGCGACCGGCTCGGCGGCCGGTGTCCCGGGTCGCCGGGCGGGCAGGTCACCAGGCCGACGAGGATCACGGCCGCGGTGAGGCCGGCGGTCAGCAGGACGCTGCCGAGCAGCGCGCCGACCAGACCGGCCGTGGCCGCGCCCGCCAGGGCGAGCGGCAGCGTCCAGGCCGGCCGCAGGGTCCGGGCGAAGCGCGCGTAGGCCAGGCCGAAGCACGCCACGACCAGGGTTCCCGTCACACAGCCGTGCACGGCGCGCGCGGCGGTTCGGGGGCCGTAGGTGGAGCACATCAGCAGCAGGAAGGGCCCCGTGCTCGTCGGCGCTCCGATCAGCAGGCCGCCCCTGTGCGGTCCGAGCCGACGGGCGGCGACGGAGACGAGCAGTACGAGACAGGGGGCCAGGGCGACCCTGAGCAGCAGGATTTCCATGCTTGCGATGCTTGCAGCGAGAACGCCGATTTTGGCTCGGAGTTCTCGGTGCTTAGGGCTCTGTAGCCGAGCTAATCTCGGTGAATCATGCGTTACGCCGATGATCTGTAATCTGAGGGCATGGATCGTATCGATCGCGAGCTCCTCTCGTTCCTTCTCCAGGACGGCCGGGCGACCTACCAGGAGCTGGGTCGGCATGTGCGGCTGTCCGCGAACACGGTCGCCGACCGGGTACGTCGCCTCAGGTCGACCGGAGTGATCCGCGGATACCGCGCCGACCTGAACCTGGAGGCGTTCGGGCGCGGAATGCAGATGATCAGCGACATTCGCCTGGGTGAGCGGATGGACCGCAAGGCCTTCGAAGTGCGGTTGAACGACGTGCCGCAGGTGGTCGGTGCCATGAGGCTCACCGGCGACTACGACTTCCAGCTGCGGATGAGCTGTGTCGACGCGCGCGAGTTCGAGGCGGTCATCGACCGGCTGAAGAGCGAGCTGGGGGTGCGGGAACTGCGCAGCCGGCTGGTGCTGCACGAGGTGCCGCTGGGGGTCGACCGGATCCTCGGCGTATGACCCGGTCCGGCAATCGACCCGACCCGGCAATACGGCGGACAAAATTGTTGACAATCTTGTTTGGCTAGATTTAGGTTCGACAGGCACTCACTCAGGGAGGGCAGCGATGCCGAAAGAAGCCCGTCCGAGCACCGGGGAGCAGGCCAAACAGCATGCGCTCGCGCAGCTGCGGCAGGCGATCCTGCACGGCGAGATGGCACCGGCACAGCGGCTGGTGGAGAACGAGCTCGCCGAGCAGTTCGGTGTGACACGGGCCAGCATCCGGGCGGCACTCATCGATCTGGAGGCCCAGGGCCTCGTCGAGCGGATCCGCAACCGCGGCTCGCGGGTGCGGGTGGTGACCGTCGAGGAGGCGGTCGCCATCACCGAGTGCCGCATGGTCCTCGAAGGGCTGTGCGCGGCCAAGGCCGCCGCCCTGGCCAGCGACGAGCAGCTCGCCGAGCTGACCGAGCTGGGCACGGCGATGACCAAGGCCGTGGCCGACGGTGAGCCGGTGACCTACTCCGAGCTCAACCAGGAACTGCACGCCAAGGTGCGCGAGTTCTCCGGCCAGCAGACGGCCGTGGACCTGCTGGAGCGGCTCAACGCCCAACTGGTGCGCCACCGCTTCCAGTTGGCGCTTCGGCCGGGACGCCCGCAGCACTCCCTGAACGAACATCTGGCGATGATCGAGGCGATCAGGGCCAGGGACCCGCAGGCGGCCGAGGCGGCCGTCCGCGCCCACCTCACCAGCGTGATCGAGGCGCTCCGCGACTGACGCGACGCGCACCGGACGCGGGGGAGGCGGGCGTCCACCTGTCACCAAGGCGAGCGAGCCGAAGGGGTGCGCCGGTGGCGAGGCCGCGAGCGCGCGGAGGCCCGAAGGGCTGAGCACGGTCGTGGCCTCGCCACCGGCTGACGCACCCCGGAGGGGAGCCGCCCATGAATTGGGAGATTTCAGCATGACCCAGGCCAACGCGCCCGCCACCCCACCGCGTTCCACCCTCGTGGTCACCGCCCACGCCGGGGACTTCGTGTGGCGGGCGGGTGGTGCCATCGCCCTGGCCGCCTCCCGCGGCGAGAAGGTCACCATCGCCTGTCTGACCTTCGGCGAGCGCGGCGAGTCCGCCAAGGCATGGCGCGAGGGCAAGAAGCTGGAGGAGATCAAGGCGATACGCCGGGAGGAGGCGGAGAAGGCCGCCGCAGCTCTCGGCGCCGAGGTCCGCTTCTTCGACGCCGGCGACTACCCGCTGATCGCCACCGCCGAGCTGACCGACCAGCTCGTCGCCGTCTACCGCGAGACCCAGCCGGACGTCGTGCTCACCCACCCCGTCGAGGACCCGTACAACGGCGACCACCCGGCCGCCAACCGCATGGCCCTGGAGGCCCGCATCCTCGCCCAGGCCATCGGCTACCCCGGCGACGGCGACATCATCGGCGCCCCGCCCGTCTTCTACTTCGAGCCCCACCAGCCCGAGATGAGCGGCTTCAGGCCCGAGGTGCTGCTCGACATCACCGAGGTCTGGGACACGAAGCGCAAGGCCATGGAGTGCCTGGGCGCCCAGCAGCACCTGTGGGCCTACTACACGGACCTCGCCGTCCGCCGCGGCGTCCAGCTCAAGCGGAACGCCGGCCCGAACCTGGGCCTCGCGCACAACACCATGGCCGAGGCGTTCATGCGGCCCTTCCCGCAGATCGCGAAGGAGCTGGCATGAGCGGCGTGATCGTCACCAACCCGCCGAAGGCGGAGGCCAAGGACGTCGAGGCGCTCGCCGGGTTCGGCGTGGCGACCGTGAGCGAGGCGATGGGCCGCACCGGCCTGCTGGGGCCGGAGATCCGTCCCGTCCAGCAGGGGGTACGAGTAGCAGGTACCGCCGTCACCGTGCTGAGCTGGCCCGGTGACAACCTCATGATCCACGCGGCCGTGGAGCAGTGCGGCGAGGGCGACATCCTGGTCGTCACCACCACCTCGCCCTGCACGGACGGCCTGTTCGGCGAGCTGTTCGCGACCGCGCTGAAGCAGCGCGGGGTGCGCGGTGTCGTCCTCAACACCGGCATCCGCGACACCCAGGAGCTGCGCGACATGGGCTTCGCCGCCTGGTCCCGCGCCGTATCCGCGCAGGGCACGGTCAAGGCGACCGGTGGTTCGGTCAACGTGCCGATCGCGATCGACGGCCAGGTGATCCGCCCCGGCGACGTGATCCTCGCCGACGACGACGGCGTCGTGGTCGTACCGCGTGAGCGTGCCCGTGAGGCGGCCGAGAAGTCCGAGGCCCGCGAGGCCAAGGAGGCCGCCACCCGCGCCGCCTTCATCGACGGCCAACTCGGCCTGGACCGCTACGGGTTGCGGGACAAGCTCAAGGAGCTCGGCGTCGAGTACCGGACCTACGAGGAACACTCGGGGGAGTCGTCGTGACCCGCGGGCCGGAGGAGGTGCGCTGCCTGCTGATGCGCGGCGGCACCTCCAAGGGCGCCTACTTCCTCGCCGGCGACCTGCCCGCCGAACCCGCCCTGCGCGACGACCTGTTGCTGCGGATCATGGGCAGCCCGGACGAGCGGCAGATCGACGGCCTGGGCGGCGCGCACCCGCTCACCAGCAAGGTCGCCGTGGTGTCACCCTCGGACGATCCGCGCGCCGACGTCGACTACCTCTTCCTCCAAGTGGTCGTCGACCGGCCCGAGGTGAGCGACCGTCAGAACTGCGGGAACATCCTCGCCGGCATCGGCCCGTTCGCCGTCGAGCGCGGACTGGTCCCGGCGGGGGAGGAGGAGACCTCCGTCCGTATCCGCATGGTCAACTCCGGCGACTACGCGACCGCGACCTTCCCGACCCCGGGCGGCCGCGTCGACTACACGGGAGACGCCGAGATCTCGGGCGTGCCCGGGACGGCCGCGCCCGTCGTCATCGAATTCCCTGCCGGGGCAGGGCAGTTGCTGCCCACCGGCAGGGTCCGTGACGAGATCGCCGGAGTGTCCGTCACCTGCGTGGACAACGGCATGCCGACCGTCCTCATCGCGGCCGCCTCCCTCAAGGTCACCGGCTACGAGACGCCCAAGGACCTGGAGGAGGACGTCGTGCTCGCCGACCGGCTGCACGAGATCCGCCTGGAGGCGGGCCGGCTGATGGGCCTCGGCGACGTCTCCGACGCCACCGTGCCCAAGCTGACACTGCTCGCCCCGCCCCGGGACGGGGGAGCGGTCACCACCCGCACCTTCATCCCGGTCCGCTGCCACACCTCCATCGGTGTGCTCGGCGCGGCCAGCGTGGCCGCCGGGCTCAGGATCGAGGGCGGCGTCGGCGCGGAGCTGGCCGAGACCGACGGCAGCGGCGACCGTGTCCGCATCGAACACCCCACGGGCTTCCTGGACATAGAGAGCAGCCTCGGATCGACCCCCGACGGCCTCCCCTCCGCCCGCCGCACCGCCGTGGTCCGCACGGCCCGCAAGATCTTCGACGGCACCGTCTTCCCGCGGTCCGCCGAGACGGCACCGATCCCCCCGCAACCCCAAGGAGGTCACCGATGACTCCGCCGCTCGGCGACATCGCCCACATCGGCCACGCCCAGCTCTTCACCCCGGACCTGGATGCCAGCGTCGCCTTCTTCACCGACTACCTCGGCCTCACGGTCAACGGCCAGGACGGCGACACGGTCTATCTGCGGACCTTCGACGACTACGAGCACCACAGCCTGGTCCTCACCGCCCGCGAACAGCCCGGCCTCGGCAGGCTCGCCCTGCGCACCTCCAGCGAGGACGCGCTGCACCGCCGTGTCAAGGCGATCGAGGAGTCGGGCGGCTCCGGCAAGTGGGTCGAGGACGAACCCGGCCTCGGCAGGCTGTACTTGACCACCGACCCGGACGGCCACGAGCACGCCCTGTACTGGGAGAGCGAGCACTACCGGGCCCCCGAGGAGCTCAGGCCCGCGCTCAAGAACCAGCCACAGGCCAAGCCCAACAGGGGAGTTGGGGTGCGCCGCCTGGATCACATCAACTTCCTCGCGGCGGACGTGCTGGCCAACGCCGAGTTCCAGGAACAGGTGCTGGGAGCCAGGCCGACCGAGCAGATCCGGCTCGACTCGGGCCGGATCGCGGCGCGTTGGCTGACGTACACGAACAAGTCGTACGACGTCGTCTACACCGAGGACTGGACCGGCTCCGAAGGCAGGCTGCACCACATCGCCTTCGCGACCGACACCCGCGAGGACATCCTGCGCGCCGCCGATCTCGCCATCGACAGCGGGGTGTTCATCGAGACGGGCCCGCACAAGCACGCCATCCAGCAGACGTTCTTCCTGTACGTCTACGAACCCGGCGGCAACCGGATCGAGCTGTGCAACCCGCTCACCCGGCTCGTGCTGGCGCCGGACTGGCCGCTGATCACCTGGACCGAGGAGGAGCGGAAGAAGGGGCAGGCCTGGGGCCTGAAGACCATCGAGTCGTTCCACACGCACGGGACGCCGCCGGTCGGCTGAACCGGCAGGGGCCGTCCGCCGAGATTGTCGATGAGATTGTTGACAAAAATGTTGACTCTTGGCGGGCGGCTCCTTAGCGTCTTGCGCACCAAGTACGAGAGGTAACCAACGATGTCTTCCTCCCCCTCCCCCTCCGCTCGGGTCAGCAGACTGGCCCTCCTGGTCGTCGGACTGTGCTGGCTGGCCGTGCTCTTCGACGGGCTCGACATGTTCATCTACGGCTCGGTGCTGCCGCACCTGCTGGAGACGAAGACCTTCGGTCTCACCCCCGACCAGGCCGGCGACCTCGGCTCCTACGCCACCTTCGGCATGCTGGTCGGCGCGCTGACCGCGGGCACGGTCGCCGACCGGATCGGCCGCAAGAAGCTGATGGTCGTCTGCGTGACGGTCTTCTCGCTGGCCTCCGGGATCTGCGCGGTCTCCGGCAGCGTCGAGGTCTTCGGCCTCGGCCGGACCCTCGCGGGCGTCGGCCTCGGCGGCCTGCTGCCGACCGCGATCAGCATGGTCTCCGACTACGCCCCGCGCGGCCGCGGCGCGATCGTCATCGGCATGCTGATGACCGCGCACCACGCGGGCGGCATCCTCTCCGCCTACGTGGCCAAGTGGCTGATCGACCCGGTCGGCTGGCGCGCGGCCTTCTGGGTGTGCGTGGCCCCGCTGGTCTTCGCGCCGGTGCTGGCGAAGTTCCTGCCGGAGTCGCTGAGCTTCCTGGTCGCCAAGGGACGGACCGAGGAGGCCGGCGAGCTGGCCGCCCGCTACGACGTCGAGGTGCCCGCCGCGGCCGGCAAGAAGACCGCCGCCGACCGCTGGGACGCGCTGCAGAACCTCTTCCGCGGCGGCGAGTGGATCCAGACCCTCCTGTACTGGTGCGCCTCCTTCGGCGGACTGCTCCTGGTCTACGGCGTCGCCACCTGGCTGCCGACCCTGATGCGCACCGAGGGCTACGCGCTCGGCGACGCCCTGTCCTTCGTGGTCGTCTTCAACCTCGGCGGCATCGTGGGCATGCTGGTCGCGGGCCGGGCCGCCGACCGCTTCGGCGCGCCGCGCATCTCCGCCCTGTGGTTCGCGCTGACCGCCGTGGGGGTCTTCCTGCTCAGCGTCCACATGGCGCAGACCGTCACGATGATCGTCGTCTTCCTCACCGGTGTCTTCCTCAACAGCGCCCAGACGATGATCTACGCCACGGTCTCGATCCGCTCCACCCCGGAGAACCGCGCCACCAGCGTCGGCTGGACCTCCGGCATGGGCCGCTTCGGCGCGGTCTTCGGCCCGTGGCTCGGCGGCCAGCTGCTCGCCGCGGGCAACGGCGACTGGGGCTTCACCGCCTTCGCCCTCGCCGGAGTCTCGTCCATGATCTTCATCGGCATCGCGGCCCTCCGCAGCCCGAAGAAGGGCGCCCCGGTGGACACGGGGCAGGAACTGGTCGCCGCGCACTGAGCACACAGGGGACAAGGACGGACGCCGGCCACCGCGGGACGCGAGGGCCGGCGTCCGGCGTGCCGGGGTGATCGGTGGCGGGGAGGGGCGGGGCGCGGGACATGGGCGGGGCGGGGTGCCCGCAGGAGATGCGGGGTCGGCGGTTCGGTGGGCTGCGGATGATTTGGGGAGGAGGGCCGGGGGCGCGGATGAGCCGGGGAGGAGGGCCGGGGGCGCGGATGAGCCGGGGAGGAGGGCCGGGGACTCGGGGTCGGGCTGGCCGGCGGGATGCCCGCGGGCGGTGCCGGGCCGGTGACCGGCGCCCGCGGAGGACCTCGTGTGCGCGACCAGACTGCCCCGGGCGCGGCCGTGGGGCGGATGCCCATGCCGTGCCCGGCGCGGGCGGCCGCCGCGGATGCGGGTCGCCCTCCGTGGAGGCACGCTCTAGGTATGGGTGAGCGCTGGGATGTCCGGCGTGCGGGTCCTGTCGAGGCCCCGCACCGGGTGTTGATGATTCCCGGTGGGCTGTGTTCGACCGAGTTCTACGCCGATGTGATGGCCGAGCCGGTTCTCGCCGGGCTGAGCACGGTGGCCGTGACGCAGCCGGGGTTCGCCGGGACCACCGCGCCCGAGGACGTGAGCATGGAGCACTACGCCGAGCTGCTGGCCCGCTTCGCGCACGACACCGGCTGCGATGTGCTCGTCGGCCACAGCCTCGGCGCGAACGTGGCGATCGAGATGGCCGCGGCCGGCCTCTTCAAGGGCCCGCTGGTACTCCTGTCGCCGACCTTCTCGCGCGGGGACGAGGCGAAGTTCCTCGCGGTGATGAACACGGTGGGCAAGGTCCCGGCGCTGGGCGGCGCGGTCTGGGCCGGCATGCTGTGGCTGCTGCCCAGGGCGATGAAACGCGAGATGCCGGCCCACCGTGCCGAGACGCTGTCGGCCGACATGGCCGGCAACGACCCTGCCGTCTGCCGGCGGATCGTACGGCGCTACTACGAGTACCTGGACCGGTATCCCTCACTGGTCCCCCGCCTGTGCGAGGCCGCCGTCCCGGCCTGGGTCGTACGCGGCGACCACGACGAGATCGGCCTGACGGACGGCGAGCGACGGGGCCTGGAGGCCTGCCCACAGGTCCGGCTGGTCACGGTGCCCGACGCCGGGCACATGCTCCTGGTCGAACAGCCCGCCCGCGTCGCCGAGGTGATCGCGGTGGCGGCCGCCTCGCTCTGAGGGCCGCGGAGGCGCGCCGTCAGTCCTTGCCCATCTGGTCCTCGGCCGACAGGTGCTCCACCGTCTTCCCGGTCTCGGTGAACGTACGTGTCACATGGCCCGAGGAGTACACCCACAGGATGCGCAGGGGAGTGTCCCCGACGTTCCGGAAGAGGTGGGGGATGGGTGACGGGATATAGGTGGTGTCGAACTGCTCCAGCTTCGTCACCTCGCCGTCGACCCACACCTCCGCCTCGCCCTCCAGGATGGTCACGTGCTCGTCGCAGTTGTGCGAGTGCAGCGGCGCTCCGGAGCCCACCGGGTAGACGCTCATCCCGCTGGTGATCTTGTTCTCGCCGTTCGCGGACGGCGTGGTGATCAGCGGCGTCGTGACGACGGCGCCCCCGCGGTCCAGCAGCGGTACCGACGCGACCTTGATGATCGTGGTCATCCGGAGTTCCTCTCCACTTCGGGATGTTGCGTCGACCGACGTTAGGCGGCGTCCCTCTTGTTGGGTGCCCTCCAGCGTGCAGCTTTACGTTGCAGTCCGAGGGGGGCTGAGCTGCCGGAACCCGGCTGTACGGTCGGCTGGCGTCGCACGGTTTCCCGTTTCCGTGCCAGTAACGCGCCGGAAAGAAAAGGCAGGTATCGGCCAGATGAGGCTCCCCGTTCTCAGCGAAGAGGAAATGGATGCGCGGCAGCAGGAGCTGGCCGCCCGCATCGCCGGCCGGCGCGGAGCCGTCCGCGGCCCGTTCCGGGTCTGGCTGCACAGCCCCGAGATGTGCGAGCGCGCCGAGTCCCTGGGCGCCTTCGCCCGCTTCGACTGCAGCCTCCCCAAGCACCTGCGCGAGCTGTCGCTGCTGATGGCCGCCCGGAACTGGGACGCCCAGTACTCCTGGAACGCCCATGTGCACCAGGCGATCGAGGCCGGCATCCCGGAGGCCGCCGTCAAGGCCATCGCCGAGAAGCGCGAGGCGGTCTTCGACAACGAGGCCGACCAGGCCTTCTACCAGTTCTGCCGGGAGATCCTCGACGAGCACTTCGTCACCGACGAGACCTTCGCCCGGGCGCTGGAGCACTTCGGCTCCAAGGGGCTGGTCGACACCATCGGCGCGCTCGGCAACTTCACCATGCTCGGCATGTGCCTCAACACCTTCCAGGTGGACCTGCAGGCCGACAAGGAGCCCCCGTTCCCCGACATCCGCGGCTACGGCCGTGTCGCGCCGGACGGCGACGACCGTACGCAGCCGTGACCGACCCGGCCAGACAGGGAGGCACCGCCGTGCCACCGAAGAGCGACGCGCAGCCCGCCGCCGTGCTCCGCGTCCGGGGCGTCACCAAGAGCTTCGGCGGAGCCGCCGCCCTCAAAGGCGTCGACCTCGACCTGTACCCGGGCGAGATCCACGCCCTGATGGGCATGAACGGCGCCGGCAAGTCGACGCTGGTGCAGATCCTCTCCGGGGTCCACCAGGCCGACGGCGGCACCATCGAGGTCGACGGGCACGCGCAGCACGGGCTGACCGTGCGCAAGGCCCGCCGCCTCGGCATCGCCTCGGTCCCGCAGCGCCGCGAGCTCGCGATGGGCCTGACCGTCGCCGAGAACGTCCTCCTCGGCGACCTGCCCACCCGCGCCCGCACCGTCCACTGGAAGGCGGTCCGGGACGCGGCCCGCGAGGCCCTGCACGGGCTCGGCATCGACATCGACGTCGAGCGCACCGCCGGTTCGCTCAGCGTCGCCGAACAGACCATGGTCGAGGTGGCCCGCGAGGTCCGCCGCGGCGGCCGCATCCTCATCCTCGACGAACCCACCGCCTGCCTGAGCGCCGAGGCCGCGGGCCAGATCCGGGCCCTGGTACGGAAGTTGCGGGACGAGGGTGTCGCCGTCGTCTACATCTCGCACTACATCGACGAGGTCATGGCCGTCGCCGACCGCCTCACCGTCCTGCGGGACGGGGCAGTGGTGCGCACGGCGCCCGCCGCCGAGATGGACCATGTGGAGCTGGTACGGGCCATGGTGGGCCGGGACGTCGTCTCCACCCGCCCCGAGCGCCCGGCCCCGAAGGACGAAGTCGGCCTGTCCGTACGGGGGTTGACCGACGGCCGGACGATCCGGGACTTCACCGTCGAGGTGAGGAAGGGCGAGATCGTCGCCGTCCTCGGTCCGGCCGGGGACGCCCAGTCCCGGCTGTTCGACCTGCTCTCCGGACGCCGGCGCCCCGACGCCGGCCAACTCCACGTCGAGGGACGGGCGGTGCCCTTCGGCCGCATCCCCGCCTCCCTCGGCAGCGGCCTGCGCTGCGTCACCGGCGACCGCCGCGCCCTCGGCCTCGTCCCCGAGCTCTCCCTGGACGAGAACCTGATGCTGGCCGACGACCGCTTCGCCCGCCGGCGCCTGCACCGTCGTAACGAACTCGCCCGCCGCGCCGCCCCGTTGAGGCGCGGTTACGGCGTCAGGGCGCTGGCCGGCAACCCGCCGGTGAGCGCGCTGTCCGGCGGAAACCAGCAGAAGGTGCTGCTCGGCAAATGGCTGGAGACCTCGCCCGCCGCCTGCTTCCTGGAGGACCCCACCAACGGCGTGGACATCGCCGCCATGGCCGACATCCACACCCTCGTCGACGACCTCGCCTCCCGGGGCGTGGCCGTACTGCTCGCCTCCTCCTCCGCCGAGGAGGTCATGCGCCTGGCCGACCGGGTCGTCGTCGTGAGCGCCGGCCGCACGGTCGCCGAGCACGACATCACCGCCATCACCCGCGACGAACTCGTCGCCACGGCCCTCGGAGGCGAACCGCAGTGAGCGTCAAGACACTTCCCGATGTCCCCGGCGTCTCCGGCCCGTCCAAGTCCCGTGTCTCCGTAGGGCGGTTGCGGGACATCCCGCACGCCGGGCTCATCGTGGTCCTCGCCCTGGTCGTGGTCTTCACCGCCGTCCAGAGCGACACCTTCGCCACCGACCGCAACATCATCAACGTGCTCGGCCAGATCAGCGTGAACGCGGTGCTCGCCGCCGGGCTCACCCTGCTGATGACCGCGGGCGGCATGGACTTCTCCATGGGCTCCAACGTCGCCGTGACCGCCGCCGTGGCCGCGAAACTCCTTGCCGGCGGGCACGCCACGGCCTACGCGGTGGTCGTCGCGCTGCTCCTCGGCACCGCGATCGGGCTGGTCAACGGGCTGGTGGTGACCTTCACCAACGTGGCGCCGTTCGTCGTGACGCTGGCCTCGGCCACCCTCCTCGACGGCGTCGCGCTCCTGGTGCACGACGGCAACACCATCTCCATCGGCACGCGCATGTTCGCCCTCGGCAACGACAAGGTCCTCGGCGTGCCGTACCTGCTGGTCGTGGCGGTCGTGGTGCTCGTCGCGACGGCGCTGGTCATGCGGTTCACCGTGTTCGGCCGCGACGCCTTCGCGATCGGCGGCAACGAGCACGTCGCCCGCCTCAGCGGCATCAACGTCACCGCACGGAAGCTGACCCTGTACGGCCTGACGGGCACGCTCTCCGGTCTCGCCGGCCTGATGCTGCTCTCCCGTCTCGGCTCCTCCAGCCCCGGCGGCACCGCGGGGCTCTCGCTCCAGCTCGCCGTCGTCGCCGCGGTCGTCATCGGCGGCACCTCCCTCGCGGGCGGCTACGGCACCGTGATCGGTACCGCCCTCGGCCTGGTGCTGCTCGGCGTGGTCGCCAACGCGCTCAACCTCCTGGACTTCTCCAGCAATTACCAGCCGGTCTCGGTCGGCGCGGTGCTGCTCGTCGCGGCCGTCGCCAACGAAATGCACAAGGCGCGCTCCGCCTCACGGCACTGAATTCCCTTCTTTCCCTTGCGACTTGCTCCCATGAAAAGCTCCTTTGAAAGGCGGCACCTCATGAGATTCTCCGCCCGCTCCCGCAGCGCGCTGTTCGCCACGGCCCTCACCTCCACGCTCGTCCTGAGCGGCTGCGGTGACGACAAGGCGAGCAGCAGCTCCGGAGACCTCACCCTCGGATTCGTCAACGGCGGCGACACCAGCTTCCACACCTGTCTGCAGAAGGCCGTCGAGGAGACCGCCAAGACCGAGGGCGCGAAGGTCTACACGGCCAACTCGCACCAGAACGCGGGCACCGAGCTGTCCAACATCGAGGACATGATCTCCCGCAATGTGAGCGCGCTGATCGTGCAGACGGTCAACGTCGACTCGCTCAAGGGCGACATAGCCAAGGCGAAGGCCTCGGACATCCCGATCTATCTGACGTCCGTCGCCACCAGCGACGTGAACGACATCCTCGGCGCGGCCGTCGTCGACCTGAAGAAGGTCGGCGCCCTGGACGCCGGCTGGGTCGCGAAGGACGCCGGCGGCAAGGACGTCGAGGTCGGCATCGTCGCCGGCGCCCCGGGCGCCGCGTCCGACCTGCTGGTGGGCGGCTTCAAGGGCGCCCTGCCGGCCAATGCCAAGGTGGTCGCGAACCAGCCCGGCATGTTCAACCCGGCCAAGGCGCAGGACGTCGCCGAGAACATGATCGAGGCCCACCCGGACCTGGACTACGCCTTCGTCGCCAACGAGGACATGGCCTTCTCCGTCCGCAAGGCCTTCGACGCGGCCGGAAAGAAGGACGTCAAGATCGTCACGGTGAACGGCACCGACGAGGGCCTGGCCGCCGTGAAGAGCGGTGAGTTCTCGGCGACCGTGGCGAATTCCGCGAAGACGATCGGCGACACCGCGGTCAAGAACGCCGTCGGTCTACTGGACAAGAAGAAGGTTGACAAGATTGCCAACATTCCTCTTGTCTTGGTGACCAAGGACAACCTGGGCGACGCGCCCCAGTACTGCCCCAAGTAGGACACCCCCCTCACAAGGAAGTGAGCGGGAGGGCCGGAGGAAAACAATGGATCGCTTGCTCCTGATGCACAGCTTCGTCACCGTCGCACAGGTCGGCAGCTTCAGTGGAGCCGCCAAGAAGCTGGGCTCGTCGGGCTCGCTGGTGTCGCGGCACGTGGCGGAGCTGGAGCGGCAGGTGGGCGTACGCCTGGTCAACCGTACGGCCCGCTCGGTGAGTCTCACCGAACCGGGCCGGCGCTACGCGGAATTCGCCGAACGCATCCTGAACGAGATCGAGGCCGAGGACGCCGGAATAGCCCAGCTGCACGACCGGCCGGAAGGCACCCTCAGCATCATCTGCCCGAAATGGATAGGCAGCCTCGATCTCGGAGACGCCATCGCCGCCTTTTCCGCGGCCCACCCGAAAATCCAGGTGAGATTCGAACTCGGCGGAATGTCCGACCGTACCTACGACTTCCTGGACGGCGGATTCGACGTCGCGTTCCACACCCGGGACCTCAGGGACTCCAGCGTCCGGCTCAAGAAGATCGCCTCGCTGCCGTTCGTGCTGTGCGCGTCCGCGGCGTACCTGGACCGCGAGGGCCCGCTGGACGAGCCCAACGCCCTCGCGAACCACGACTGCCTGGTCCATGTGAACGACCCGGTCTGGCGCCTGGGCCACGGCCACGCGTCCACCCTGCACAAGATCCGCAACATCGCCTTCTCGTCGAACTCGTACCTCGCGCTGCAGAAGGCGGCCGTGCACGGGCGCGGCATCGCGCTGCTGCCGCAGCGTCCGGCGTACGACGACCTCGTCTCCGGAGCGCTGCGGGTCCTGCTGCCGGAGCTGGCGGTGCCCGACCGGCCGCTGTACGCGATCTACGGCCCCGGGCAGGGCACCCCGCGCAAGATCAGCGTGTTCTTGGACTTCCTCACCGACTGGTTCTCACGCAACCCCATCCCCGCGATCGACCAGTAGGCGCAAGAAACGATTGCGCATTCCGCGGGCCCCCATCCATTGAGCCCGCGGCCTGCGGAAATCTACGCTCACAGGCGACCCGCGAAAAGAGGAATCCATGGGAATCCAGAGGATCGAATCGGTCACCTACGGTATCGACGACCTCGACGAATGCGTCCGTTTCTTCGACGACTTCGGGCTGTTCCCGGTGGAGCGGACCGACGAGCACGCCGTGTTCGAGACGCTCACCGGGCAGACGCTCCACCTGGACACCCTCCCCGGTCCGTTGCTGCCGCCCCCGGTGGAGTCCGGGCCCACCCTGCGCGAGGTCGTGTGGGGTGTCGACACCCCCGAGGAACTGGAGCGGCTGGTGGCCGCCGTCGCCAAGGACCGCGAGGTCCGTGAGAGCGCCGACGGCGTCCACCACACCGCCGACGACACCGGCTTCGGCGTCGGCCTGACCCTGGCCCGCCCCAGGCCGGCCCCGGTCACGCCGCGCCCCGCCAACGCGCTCGGCAACGTCAACCGCTGGAACACCGCCCTGGACGCCATCGAGCGGGTCCGGCCGCTGCGGATGTGCCACGTGGCCCTGAACATCCCCAAGCCGGGCAAGGACGAGGCCGTCGCCTTCTACACCGACCTCCTCGGCTTCCGCCCCACCGACGTCGTCGAGCCGATGGGCGTGTTCATGCAGGCCCCGGGCGACCAGGACCAGCACACCATGCTGCTGTGCCACCGGCCCGACAGAGCCGGCATCAACCACATCGCGTACGAGGTGCCGGGCTTCGACGACGTGATCGAGGGCGGCAACCACATGATCGAGCACGGCTGGCGCGAGGCCCGCCGGCTCGGCCGCCACACCATCGGCTCCAACGTCTTCCGCTTCCTGCACGCCCCGTGCGGTGGCCGCGTCGAGTACGCCGCCGACATGGACCGGGTCGACGAGACCTACGAGACCCGCGTCCACGAGACGACCCCGCCGCACCACATCTGGGCCCTGCGCACCAACCGCGACAACGAAGCCTCTTGAGAGGGCACCCACCCATGACGACCGACCACGGCTACCCCGCCGTCCGCATGTACATCGCGGGCGAGTGGTGCCAGGGCGGCACCGGACGCACCGCCCCCATCGTGAACCCCGCCACCGAGGAGGTGATCGGCGAGGTCCCGCTCGCCACCACCGCGGACCTCGACCGCGCCCTCGAAGCCGCCGAAAAGGGCTTCCGCACCTGGCGGAACACGTCCGTCGCCAAGCGGACCCAGATCCTGCACGCCGCCGCCGACCTGCTCACCGAGCGCGCCGCCGAGGTGGGCCGGATCATGACCCTGGAGCAGGGCAAGCCCCTCGCCGAGGCCGCCGGCGAGGCCCGCCGGGTCGCCGACACCCTGCGCTGGCACATCGAGGACGCCCGCCGCGCGTACGGCCGTATCATCCCCTCGGCACCCGGCACCGTACTGACCGTGCGCCGTGAACCGGTGGGCCCCGTCGCCGCGTTCGTGCCGTGGAACTTCCCGGCCGGCGGCCCCATGCGGAAGATCTCCTCCGCGCTGACCGCGGGCTGCTCGATCGTCATCAAGGCCTCCGAGGAGACCCCGGCGACGGCCGCAGCCCTGGTCGCCTGCTTCGCCGACGCGGGCCTGCCGGCCGGTGTCCTCAACCTCGTCTTCGGCGAACCCGCCGAGGTCTCGGCCCACCTCATCGCCTCCCCGGTCACCCGCCTGATCGCCTTCACCGGTTCGGTCCCCGTCGGCAAACTGCTGGCCGCCGAGGCCGGCAAGGTCATGAAGCCGACGCTGATGGAGCTCGGCGGCCACGCCCCGGTGATCGTGTGCGAGGACGCCGACCCCGCCATGGCCGCCCGCCGTGCCGCGCAGGCGAAGTTCGTCAACGCCGGACAGGTGTGCACCTCGCCCAGCCGCTTCCTGGTCCACGAGAGCCTGGTCGAGGAGTTCACCGCCGAGTTCGTGAAGGCCGCCGAGGCCGTGGTCGTCGGCGACGGACTCGCCGAGGGCACGAAGATGGGCCCGCTGGCCAACGAGCGCCGCCTCGACGCCATGATCCGCCTGACCCAGGACGCCGTCGCCAAGGGCGCCAAGATCCTCACCGGCGGCGAACGCCCGGACCGCCCCGGGTACTTCTTCGCGCCGACCGTCCTGACCGACGTACCGTCGGACGCCGACCTCCTGCACGAGGAGCCCTTCGGACCGCTCGCCCCGATCGTGCCGTTCACCGACCTCGACGAGGCGCTGAGGACCGCGAACGAACTGCCGTACGGCCTCGCCGCCTACGGCTTCACCCGGTCCGCCGCAACCGCCGAGCGACTCTCGGACGAGCTGGAGGCCGGCATCCTCTCCCTCAACCACTGCGGCGGCTCCGTCCACGAGGCGCCCTCCGGCGGTGTGAAGGAGAGCGGTTACGGCCGTGAGGGCGGGCCCGAGGCCCTCGACGCCTACCTGATCACCAAGCGCGTCTCCCACCTGCTGGCGCCATGAGGTACGCGCGCATCCTGGTCGACGGCCGGCCGGTGTGGGGCCGGGTGGGGGAGCAGGACGTCGAGCTGCTGTCCGGGTCCCCGATCGAGGGCGAACCGGACGTCGTCGGCGCGGTCGCCCGCTCGGCCGCCGTCTGGCTGCCGCCGGTCGTGCCGCCCGTGTTCTACGCGGTCGGCATGAACTACCCGCGGCACATCGCGCACGCCGGCGTCGAGACCCCGGCCCGCCCCGAGATCGGCTACCGCGCCAACAACGCGCTCACCGGGCACGGTTCGCCGATCGTCAAGCCCGCCGAGGTCGAGGGCCGCTTCGAGGCCGAGCCCGAACTCGTCGCCGTCATCGGCCGTACGCTGCGGCACGCCACCCACGAGGAGGCGCGCAAGGCCGTCTTCGGCTGGACGATCGGCAACGACGTCAGCGCCCGCGCGTGGCAGCACCAGGACCGCACCTTCTGGCGCAGCAAGAACAGCGACACGTTCAAGCCGATGGGGCCCTGGATCGAGACCGACGTCGACGCCCTCGCACAGACCACGACACTCCGCGTCAACGGCGAGGTGCGGTCCGCATTTCCCACCGGCGACATGGTGTTCGACCCCTTCGACTACCTCGTCGAGATGACCAGACACCTCACCGTGCACCCCGGCGACGTGCTGTGGATGGGTGCCGAGTCCGTCTGCCAGATCGAGCCGGGCGACACCGTGGACGTCGAGATCAGCGGCATCGGCGTGCTGTCCAACCCCGTACAACTCGAAGGGAAACACCCATGAGCAAGGCACCCCGCTACATCCACCACGTCAACTTCCCCACCACCGACCCCGACCGCACCGCCGAGTGGTACACCAAGGTCTTCGGGATGAAGCGCATCCAGCCCAAGTCCAACACCCGTGTGGTGCTGATGACCCGGGGCAACTTCGACCTGCACTTCACCCCGGTCGAGGAGATGGAGCGCATGGCGCCCTATCACTTCGCCGTCGAGGTCGACGACTGGGACGAGTTCCTGGAACACCTCACGGAGCTGGGCATCCGGCACACCCGGCCGATCGAGCGCCCCGAGAACCAGTCCAAGTTCTGCTACATCCACGACCCCGACCACACCATGATCGAGCTGGTCTACCACGGTCGTCGCCCCAACTAAGCCTGCACGTACGGGAGTTCATCCTCATGCCCATTGCCGACTCCGACGGCACCTCCATCTACTACGAGCGCCACGGCAGCGGTCCGGCGATCCTGTTCGTGCACGGCAGCGGTGGCCATCACGCGGCCTGGTGGCAGCAAGTGGCCGCGCTGCGCGAGGAGTTCACGGTCCTCACCGTGGACCTGCGCGGCTTCGGCAAGTCCGACTCGTCCATGGAAGAGTTCGACGGCCAGGACTTCCCCGGTGACGTCGTCGCCGTCCTCGACCAGGAGGACATCACCGACGCGATGCTCGTCGGCCAGTCCATCGGCTCCGTCGCCGCCCTGCGCGCCGGCCTGATGCGCCCCGAGCGCGTCTCCTCCGTCGTCCTCGGCCACTCCCTCGGCGGCATCAGCCACCCCGAGCTCAAGGAGCTGGCCGCCGCCGACCGCGCCGAGGCCGTCAAGCTTCCCGTCATCGACCGCCTGCTGACCAAGGAGTTCCAGACCGGTCGCGCCGATCTCACCTTCCTGTTCCAGCAGATGGGCACCTTCAACGTCGCCAAGATGCAGGACCTGCGCAACCTCGACACCAACGGCCCCTCCCTGGAGGACATCCACGCCTCCGGCGTCAAGGTCGCCTTCCTCGCCGGCGAGAAGGACGCGGTGCTCAGCGTGAAGACCGTGACCCGCGCCCACGAACTCCTGCCCGGCTCGCACCTGGAGATCGTCGAGGGCGCCCCGCACTCCATGTACTGGGAGACACCCGACAAGTACAACGCGGCCGTCGCCCGCCTGCGCCGCACCCTCACCGCACCGAAGGAAGCCGCATGACCAGCCTCACCCTGGACACCGCCGAGGAGATCATCGACGCCGCCCACAAGCGCGCCCAGGCCATCGGCAAGGCGGTGAGCGTCGCGGTCGTGGACGCCGGCGGTTTCCCGATCGCCATCCGCCGCCCCGACGGCGCCCGCCCCCTCACCCCCGACATCGCCCGCGCCAAGGCCTACACCGCGGCCATCATGCAGCGCCCCGGCAAGATGCTGAAGAAGTGGCAGGAGAGCCAGCCCGTCTTCTTCTCCCAGCTCTCCCAGCTGCCCGGCGCCGCCCTGCCGATCATGGCCACCGAGGGCAGCGTCACCATCAAGAAGGACGGCGAGATCATCGGCGGCCTCGGCATCGCCGGCGGCACCGCGGACGAGGACCAGCAGATCGCCGAGGAGGTCCTCCAGTCCCTCGGCTACGAACTGGAGTTCGCCGCCTGGGGCGTTTCCGGCAAGCCTTCAGGAAAGGACGCCTGAGCCATGGCGGACACCTTCAACTACCGCATCGACCACCACGGAAGCCTGGTCCGCCCGAACGACCTCGCGACCGTCGGCGTGGAACAGGCCGTCCAGGACGCGGTCGCCTACCAGCGCAAGCTGCGCTCGACGGTCGTCACGGACGGCGACTTCCCCCGGGAGGACTTCCGCAGCGCGGTTCTTGACGGAGTGTCAGGATTCCGTCGTACGGACGGGGAGGACGAGGACGGGCTCACGCGCTGGGTCGCCGAGTCCCTCCCCAAGGCCAACGGCCCGCTGCTCGCTGACTGGGCGGCCCGGCTCACCGAGCTGACGCTGATCGCCCCGAAGGCCTCGCTGCCCTCCCCGGCGTACCTGGCGGCCACCACGTACCAGGAGGGCCTCGGCCCGTCCTCCGCCCACGAGTTGGGCGAGGCCCTGGCCGAGATCGTCCAGGCCGAGATCGAACTGCTGGTCTCCAAGGGCGTACGCCTGATCCAGCTCAACAACCCGCTCCTGCTGGGCCAGTTGGACACCGACCCGGCCGCCCCGGGCGCCCTGTCCTTCGAGGACGCGCTGGCCGTCGACGCTTTGGCGGTACGTCTGGACGAGCGCCCCGAGGGAGTGAGGATCGCGGTCTCCCCGGGCTGGACGGCCCCCGCCGCCGTGGACCGGTCCCGCGCCGAGCAGCTCTACTCCGAGATCGCGGCCGACCGCTGGATCCTCCCCTTCGACCAGGGCACCCCGGCCGAACTGGCCCTGGTCAAGGCGCTGCCGGAGGACCGCGACTTCTGCCTGGGCGTGGTCGACGCGACCACCCCGGAGCTGGAGGACATCGACGCGGTGATGCGACGCATCGACGCGGTGGGCGAGTTCAAGGACCTGGAGGACGGCGCCGTATCCCCGTCGCGGGGCTTCGCGGACGCGGCCGACAGGCCACTGCTGAGCGCCGAGGGCCAGCGCAGGAAGCTGGTCCTGGTCGAGACGATCGCCCGGTACGTCTGGGGCAACGAGTTCTGATGGTCAGGGGCCGGGGATTCCCGGCCCCTTCCGTCTCAGACGGACTCGGCGAACGTCACGGAGCGACCGGTGAGCAGCGGCCACACCGTCTCGATGATCAGCTCCTTGAAGTGATCGGCCGCCTTGTGCGCCTCGAACCCGGCCTGGTCGACATACCGCTCGTACAGCAGGAACCCACCGGGCTCGCCTTCCACGGCGTGCACCTCGTACGCGAGGTTCGCCGGCTCCGCCCGCGTGCTTTCCCGCGCCTTCAGCAGCGCATCGCGCACGGTCTCCGAGTCGGCGGGTTCACAGCGGTAGTGGGCGACAACTGCGTAAGCCATCTGTTTCTCCTCGTATCTGGTCCGGCCCGCCGATTCCAGCACGGATCATGCGCCCGCCCACCCGCGCACGGCGCAACCAATGCCTGCCCCCACGGGCCTGGTGGCACCGCCCCCACATGGTGTGTTGTCGCATCCGGCCCGCACGATCCGCGCCGCGCGGACGACCAAGGAAGTGATCTCCATGCGTACCCTCGAAACCCTCTCCGGCGGCGAGTGGGTCGCGACCGGTGAGTGGATCGGCGTCCAGAACCCCGCCGACGTCCGTACCCCGATCGCCCGTATCCCCGCCCTCGCCGCCAAGGACGTCACCCGCGCCTACGACCACGCCGAGCGCGGCTTCGCCGTCTGGAAGCGCACCAGCCCCTTCGAGCGGGCCCGCGTCTTCACCGAGGCGGCCCGGCTGATCCGGGAGCGCGTCGAGGAGATCGCCGCCGACGTCACCGCGGAGAACGGCAAGACCCTGGCCGAGGCGACCGGCGAGACGCTGAAGGCCGCCGACTTCCTGGAGTACTACGCGGGGCTCGCCCGCCAGGGCTACGGCACGCTCCTGCACGACGTACGCCCCAACCACCGTACGCACACCCAGCGCGAGCCGATCGGCGTGATCCTGGTGATCAGCCCCTGGAACGACCCGCTGATCACCCCGGCCCGCAAGCTGGCCCCGCTGCTCGCCGCCGGCAACGCGGCCGTGTTCAAGCCGGCCACCGAGACACCGTTGTCGGGCCTGCACTTCGCGCGCGCCCTGCACGACGCGGGCCTGCCCGCCGGTGTCCTCAACGTCGTCACGGGCCGCACGGCCGAGATCGAGGAGGCCCTCCTCGACGACCCGCGGATCGTCGGCATCACCTTCACCGGCTCCAACGAGGTCGGCAACCGCATCCGCCGCCGCCTCGCCGACCGCAACGTCCGCTTCCAGGGCGAGCTCGGCGGCAAGAACGCCTCCGTCGTCCTGCGCGACGCCGACCTGCCGGCCGCCGCCAAGGCCGTCGTCGCCGCCTCGTTCGGCCAGGCGGGCCAGCGCTGCACCGCCACCAGCCGCGTCATCGTCGAGCGGCCGGTGTACGACGAGTTCACCCGGCTCCTGGTCGCCGAGGTCGAGGCGCTCAGGATCGGCCCGGGCAGCGACCCGGCGACCACGCTCTGCCCGCTGTCCAGCCCCAAGCAGCGCGACTCCGTCCTCGCCGACATCGACAAGGCGCTCGCGCAGGGCGCCACCGTCCTCACCGGCGGCGCGCCGGACACCGAGGGCGAGCGCGCGCACGGCTGCTACGTCCAGCCCACCGTCCTCGCCGGCGTCACCCCCGAGACGGCGATCTGGCGCGAGGAGGTCTTCGGCCCGGTGATAGCCCTCCTCGCCGTCGAGGACTTCGCGTCCGCCGTGGAGGCGGTCAACGACTCGGACTTCGGTCTCGCCGCCGCCGTGTTCACCCGCGACCTGGCGAGCGCGTACCGCTTCGCCGACGAGGCCGAGTGCGGTCAGATCGCGGTCAACACGACCACCCCCGGCTGGGACGTCCACCTGCCCTTCGGCGGCTTCCGCGACTCCGGTACGGGCTACAAGGAGCAGGGCGAGGAAGTCCTGAAGTTCTCCACCCGCGTCAAGACCGTCGCCATCAACCTCGGGGAGGCCGTACGTGGCTGACGAGACCATCGGCATCGTCGGCGCCGGCATCGTGGGCCTGGCCACGGCCCGCGAGATCGCCCTGAGCCGCCCCGGTACCCGGGTCGTGGTCCTGGAGAAGGAGAAGGAGGTCTCCCTCCACCAGACCGGCCACAACTCGGGCGTCGTCCACGCCGGCATCTACTACAAGCCCGGCAGTCTGAAGGCCGACCTCACCGTCCGGGGGGTCTCCCTGCTGCGCGAGTACTGCCAGGACCGCGAACTGCCGTACCGGGAGATCGGCAAGCTCGTCGTGGCCGTGCGCGAGGACGAGCTCGGCCGGATGAACGACCTCTACGAGCGGGCGCGGAACAACCACGTGCCCGACCTGAGGAAGATCTCCAGGGAGGAGATCCGGGAGCTCGAACCGCACGCCGGCGGTGTCGCCGCCCTGCACTCCCCGCGCACCGCGATCACCGACTACCCGGCGATCGCCCGCGCCTTCGCCAAGGACGTCGTCGACTCCGGCGGCGAGGTGAGACTCGGCTTCCCGGTCACCGGCATCACCACTGTGCCCGGCGGGGTCGAGGTGGCCTCCGGACAGGAGCGCGTCACGGTCGACCGGCTGATCCTGTGCGCGGGCCTCCAGTCGGACCTGGTCGCGAAGCTCGCGCAGGACAAGCAGGAGCCGAAGATCGTCCCCTTCCGGGGCGAGTACATGCTCCTCAAGCCGGACAAGACCCACCTGGTCCGCGGCCTGCTCTACCCGGTGCCGGACCCGCGCTACCCGTTCCTCGGCGTGCACTTCACCCCGCGCGTCGACGGCACGGTGGAGGTCGGCCCCAACGCGGTCCTGGCCCTCGCGAGGGAGGGCTACACCAAGACCCGGATCTCCCCGGCGCACCTCCTGGGCCTGGCCGCCTACCCCGGCGCCTGGAAGATGGCGGCCCAGCACTGGCGTACCGGAATCAAGGAGTACCGCGGCTCCTTCTCCACGGCGGCCTTCATGAAGGACGCCAAACTGTACGTCCCCGGAGTCTCCGCCGCCGACGTCGTACGCGGCGGAGCGGGCCTGCGCGCCCAGGCGCTGGACCGCGACGGCACCCTCGTGGACGACTTCCGCATCCACCAGGTCGGCCGGATCACCGCCGTCCGCAACGCCCCCTCGCCGGCCGCGACGGCCTCCATGGCCATCGCCGAACACATCGTCGAAGCCATGTTCAGGAACCCGTCCGCAATCTGAGAGTTCCCTGCGTACGACGCACTTTCTGGTTGCGCTCCAGGGGGCTCCGCAAGCGCTCACCACCCGCCTAGCGTTCCTTCCGCACCACCCCACCGTCCCGCTCTACGGAAAGAGTTCAAGACATGTTCGTCGTCGACACCCAGATCCACATCTGGAAGGAAGAGACCCCGGACCGCCCCTGGGTCCCCGGCGCGCGGGAGCGCATCCGCCTGAACGGACATCGCGAGGACCCCTTCTCGTACGAGGAGGCCCTGGAGCTGATGGACGAGGCCGGCGTCAACCGCGCGCTGATCCTGCCGCCGTCCTGGGAGGGCGACCGCATCGACTACGCCCTGGAGGCGTGCGAGGCGCACCCCGACCGCTTCGGCATCATGGCCCGCATCCCGCAGAACAAGCCCGAAGAGGGCAAGGCGATGCTGAAGGACTTCGCCGAGAACCCGCATGTGAAGGGCACCCGGCTGACCTTCCACCGGCCGCAGGACCGCAACTGGATGATCGACGGCACCAACGACTGGTACTGGCCGATCGCCGAGGAGCTGCGCATCCCGACGATGGTCCACGCCCCGATCTGGAAGCGCGAGCTCGGCGAGATCGCCGCCAAGCACCCCGAGCTGAAGATCATCATCGACCACATGGGCATCATGGCCCGCTGCGTCGACGACGCGATCGGCTACTGGGTCCAGGAGACCGCCGACCTGCACGTCCACCCGAACATCTACGTCAAGGTGTCGGCGCTGCCGGGCTACTCCACCCAGCCCTTCCCGAACAACAACATCCAGAAGTACGTGCGCGAGATGGTCGACAAGATGGGCCCGCAGCGCTGCTTCTACGGCACCGACATCACCCGGCTGCTCGGCCACGGCATCACCTACACCGACACGATCGAGCAGTTCACCAAGCACTGGGACTTCACCCCCGAGGAGCTTGAATGGATCATGGGCCGCGGTATCTCCGAGGTCCTGAACTGGCCGATCGAGGGCTGAGGAAGCACGAGAGATGACCGACACCCGCAACACCCCAGGCGCCGACGGCGGCGACGCTCTCGTAACCGCCTTCAACGCCGTCGGCGCCGATTACATCTTCTGCTCGTCGGGCTCCGAGTGGGCCCCCGTGTGGGAGTCCCTCGCCCGGCGCCACCGGGACGGGCTGGACTGCCCCGAGTACCTGGACCTCACCCACGAGACCGTCGCGGTCGGCATGGCCACGGGCTACGGCCTGATCAAGCGGCGCCCCCAGGGCGTCCTCCTGCACGCGGCCCCCGGTCTCCTGCAGGGCTCCATGGCGGTGCACGGCGCGCTCCTGGCGGGCGTCCCGATGGTGGTCTCCTCGTCCGAGTCGACCACGTACGGCGACGCCCCCGGGCACGATCCGGGCGGGCAGTGGTACCGCAACCTGTCCATCGTGGGCGGGCCGCACCAGATCGCGCAGCCCTTCACCAAGTGGTCCAACGAGGCCGCGAGCGTGCACACGCTGCCGACGATGGTCGCGCGGGCCGCCGAGCTGTCCTGGCGGGCCCCGGCCGGGCCGGCGTACCTGAACATCCCGCTGGAGATCCTCCTGGAGGACTGGGACGGCCGCGAGGCCAAGCCGATCGTGGCACCCGGCTCCACGCACAGCTCGCCCGAAGAGGTCGACCCCGTCGCCCAGTTGATCCGCGAGGCCGCCAACCCCGTGATCGTCACGGAGACGGCGGGCCGCGAGGCGGGCGGCTTCGAGGCGCTCGTCGCCTTCGCCGAGGCCTGGAACATCCCGGTCGTCGAGCCCGACTCGGCGGTGTGCGGCAACTTCCCGCGCACGCACCCCCTCCACGCCGGCAGCGACATCGGCCCGTGGATCGACGAGGCGGACCTCATCCTCCTGGTCAACTGCCGCGCGCCCTTCTACCCGCCGTCGCGCCGCCCGTCCAAGGCAAAGGTCGTGGTCATCGATGAGGTGCCCCAACGCCCGCATGTGGTCTACCAAGTGCTGTTCGCCGACCGGTACCTGGAGGGGAACGTCGCCAACACCCTGCGTCAGCTGACGAAGCGGGCGAAGGACCTCGACGAGGCCGTCGTGGCATCTCGTCGTACGGCCCAAGAGGCGCGGCACGCCGCAGAGTTGTCGGCCGTCGCCGCCGCCGAGGCCAGGGCGGCCGAGGCCGAGGGCGTCGACCCGGTGCTCGTCGCCGCGACCCTGCGCAAGCTCCTCGACGGCAAGGACGGCATCGTCGTCGACGAGACGATCACCCACAGCCGTGTCGTCAAGCGGCACGTCCAGACCGCCGACCCCGACTCGTACTTCTACGTGCAGGGCGGACTGGGCCAGGGCATCGCCGTCGCCCTCGGCGTCAAACTCGCCGCGAAGCAGCGCCCGGTGGTGCTCACGATCGGCGACGGCGCCTTCACGTACAACCCGGTCATCCCGTCGTACGACGCGTCGAAGGCGTACGAACTCCCGCTGCTGATCGTGGTGTTCAACAACCGCGTCTACAAGTCCATGAACCTCAACCACCGGCGCTTCTACCCCGAGGGCGCGGCGGCCGAGACGGGGGAGTGGCTCGGCACCGACCTGCACCGGCTGCCCCGGCTGGCCTCCTTCGCGGAGCCGTTCGACATGCACACCGAGACCGTCGACACCCGGGACGCGCTCGCCTCCGCGCTGGAGCGCGCCCTCAAGGCCGTGGCCGAGGGCACGACCGCCGTCGTCGACGTCCTCGTCACCCGCTGATCCAGGAGACCCCCATGTCCACCACACCCCCCAAGAAGGTCCTGGTCCCCGCCGACGACCTGCGCACCTTCTCCGCCGCGCTCCTCGAAAAGGGCGGCCTGAGCCCCGAGCACGCCGCCACCACCGCCGACGTGTTCGTCTGGGCCGCGCTGCGGGGCGTCGACTCGCACGGCATCGCCCGGGTCCCCGCCTACCTGGAGCTGCTCGCCAAGGGTGTCGCCAACGCCGGCGCCGACATCAAGGTCGAGTCGACCACCCCGGCCGCCGCGGTCGTCGACGCGGACCGCGCGCCCGGCCCGGTGGCGCTGACCGCGGCCGCCGACGAGGCCGTACGACGGGCCCGCGAGACCGGCATCGCCTCCGTGGGCGTACGGCGGACCGTGCACACCGGCGCGATCGGGTACTACGTCTCCCGGATCGCCGAGCAGGGCCTGGTCGGCATCGGCTTCGTGGCCGGCATGCCGAACATGGGCTACACCGGCGTCAAGGGTGCCGCGGTCGCCACCAGCCCCCTCGCGATCGCGGTACCGGCCCGCGACCACGCCCCGCTGCTCCTCGACATGGCCACTGCCACCATCGCCCTCGGCAAGATCCGCCAGGCGAAGGCGAGCGGCACCCCGCTGCCGGAGGGCGCGGCGGCCACGGAGGACGGCACCCCGACGACCGACCCGGAGCAGGCGGTCATGCCCCTGCCGCTGGGCGGCGCGAAGGGCTCGGGCATGTCCCTGGCCTTCGAACTCCTCACCAGCGTCCTCGTGGGCGCCCCGATCTTCGCGTCCTTCCACTCGGACGACCCGGCGGGCCGCAAGCACCGCCAGAACGCCCTGCTGATCGCCGTGGACCCGGCGGCGTTCGGCGGCGCGGACGAGTTCACGGAGGACGTCGACACCACGCTGAGCACGCTCAAGAGCCTCCCGGTGGCGGATGACGCGGACGGTGTCTACTACCCCGGTGAGCGCAGCGCGACGGTGGCGTCGCAGCGGGGGGCGCAGGGCATCCCCGTACCCCCGAAGGTCTGGCGAGACCTGACGGAACAGGCGGAGAAGCTGGGCGTGACGCTGCCGAAGCCGGTCGGTTAGCCAAGCCTTGAGACGCCCCGTGCCCCTTCAGGGGTACGGGGCTGTTTCGCTTTGCGGCTACGCGCCCACCCGCACCCCGTCCAGCGCGATCCCCAGCACCCGGTCCCGCTGAGCCTCGTCGACGAACACCGTCGCCGTGATCCCCGCGACCATCCGCAGCAGATCCCCGAAGTCCATGTCCCGCCGAGCCACCCCGGCCTCCTGGGCCCGCACGAACAACGGACCCCCCGCGGCGTACATGGACTCCCGGCACGCGTCGAAGATCTCCGACTCGTCGTCCAGCGCCTCCCGGACGGCCCGCTTGGTCACCATGTAGTCGGTGAACCGGGTCAGCCACGAGGTCAGCGCCTCCCACGGCTCCCGCTCGGCCACCTCCTCGGCGACCCGCACGAGCTCGTTCACCTCGTCCGCGTACACGCTCTCGAACAGCTCGCGCCGCGACGGGAAGTTCCGGTACAGCGTGCCGATGCCCACCCCCGCACGCTTCGCGATGTCCTCCAGCGACGCCTCCGCCCCGTGCTCGGCGAACGCCTCCCGCGCCGCCGCCAGCAGGGCGTCGTAGTTGCGCGCGGCGTCCTTGCGGTGCGGGCGCCGGGACACGACGAGTTCACGGACGGGGTACTGCTGGGCCGTCACTGCTGCCTCCCGGACAGGACTCGGTTGAAACCGGAGGTGTGCCTCCGATACAGTGGAGGCGTACCTCCACTTTAGCAGTGTGGGTGTGCACGCCCCCGCGCTCAGGGCCCGTACGACCGTGGCCCGAGAACCTCGGCCGCACCCCGTTCGTTCGGAGAGGCCTTCCATGCCCCGCAAGTCCACCCGTCTCACCTTCGCCGTCCTCGCGACCGGCGCGGGTGTGTTCGCCATGCTGCAGTCGCTGATCGCACCGGCCCTGCCGACGGTCCAGCACGCGCTGCACACCTCCCAGTCCACCGCGACCTGGGTGATGACGGCCTATCTGCTGTCCGCCTCCGTCTTCACCCCGATCCTCGGCCGCGTCGGCGACCTGGTCGGCAAGAAGCGCACCCTCGTCGCCGTCCTGCTCGTCGTACTGGCCGGCTGTCTGCTCGCCGCGCTCGCCCCGAACATCGGCGTACTGATCGTCGCCCGGGTCGTTCAGGGTGTCGGCGGCGCGCTGTTCCCGCTCTCCTTCGGCATCATCAGGGACGAGTTCGACCCGTCCCGGGTCCCGGGCAGCATCAGCAACCTGTCCGCCGTGATCGCCGCGGGCGGCGGCGTCGGCATCGTCGCGGCCGGTCCGATCGTGTCGGCCCTCGACTACCGCTGGCTGTTCTGGATCCCGGTCGGCGTCGTCGCGGCCACCGTCTTCATCGCCCTCCGTTACGTGCCCGAGTCGCCCAACAGGGCCGAGGGCAACGTGAGTTGGCTCGGTGCCGGCCTGCTGTCGGCCTGGCTGGTGGCGCTGCTGCTGCCGCTGAGCCAGGCGAGCGTGTGGGGCTGGGGTTCGGCCAGGACGGTCGGCCTGTTCGCCGCCGCGGTCGTCCTGTTCGCCCTGTGGCTGCTGGCGGAGGCCCGCTCCCGGACCCCGCTGATCGACCTGCGCGTCATGCGGCTGCCCGCCGTGTGGACCACCAACACCGTGGCCCTTCTCTTCGGCGCGGGCATGTACGCGCTCTGGTCCTTCCTGCCCGGCTTCGTCCAGATGCCCAGTTCCGCGGGATACGGCTTCGGCGCCAGCGTCACCGCCTCCGGGCTGCTGATGCTGCCCATGCTGGTGACGATGTTCTTCTCGGGCATCCTCAGCGGCCGGCTGGAGCCCGTCGTGGGCGCCAAGGCCCTGCTGACCACGGGTGCCGCGCTCGGCGCCCTCGCCCTGGGCCTGCTCGCCGCCTGGCACTCCGCGCAGTGGCAGGTCGCCCTGGTCACCGGCGTGTTCGGCCTCGGCATCGGACTCGCCTTCGCCTCCATGGCCAACCTCATCGTCGGCAGCGTCCCGGCCTCCCAGACCGGCGCCGCGACCGGCATGAACGCCAACATCCGCACCATCGGCGGCTCCATAGGCGCCGCCGTGACCAGCGTCCTGGTCACCGGCCGGCTCCAGCCCTCGGGCCTGCCGTACGCCTCCGGCTACACCCACGGCTTCACGCTCCTGGCGGTGCTCTGCCTGGCCGCCGCACTCGCGGCGCTGCTGGTGCCGGTCGGCCGGGCGGGACGGCTCGCCGGTACGGCGCCGGTGACCGGAAGCGAGCCGGAAGTGATCACATCCGGCACCCGCGGCTGACGGACGGGGCTCCCGGACCCTGCGGGAGCCCCCGTACCCGTACGGTAAGGTTGACCTGCACGATCGCGCGGCCCACCGCGCGAGAGGCACCGGGACGTGGCGCAGCTTGGTAGCGCACTTGACTGGGGGTCAAGGGGTCGCAGGTTCAAATCCTGTCGTCCCGACCAGCTTTTTTGCAGGTCGGAAGCCGTTCTCTCGGATGCGGGAGGGCGGCTTTCGCGTGGTGAGCGCGGCGCTGCGACGGAGTCGCGGTAGCGCACCACGTCAGCATTCATGCGGTGACGAGGAGTCGAGCACCGCGAGCCGCTCGCGGATCAGATCGCTCTCGGGGTGCCCGATCGCGCCCAGGATGTCGAGTGCCTCGCTCCACGCCGCGCGGGCGTCCTCCTTGGACTCCGTCGCGTGTACGTCGCCGATGTGAACGAGTGTGTCGGCGGTCAGGTAGACGTCGTTCAGCCGGCGGTAGGCGGCCAGGGCGCGGTCGAGGGCCCGCAGGGATGCGGCGCTGTCGCCGAGGCGGTGGTGGGCGACGCCCAGGCTGTCCCAGGACGCCGCCTCGACATTGCGGTTGCCGGCTGCCTGGGCGAGGGCGATCGCATGACGGCAGTCCCGGACCGCACCCTCGAAGTCGCCCAGGAGGATACGGGTCCAGCCGACCTCGTTGGCGACGGAGGCCGTGCCGACCGTGTGACCGACCCTCTCGTAAAGGGCTGTTGCCGCCTTGTAGTGCACGAGGGCGTCCCCGTGGGCCTTTCTGACATTGGCGAGGAAGGCCAAATAACGCCGGGCCAGCGCCTCTTCGGGCAGGTCGCCGATCTCGGAGAACATCTCCAGCGCTGTATGGAGGTGCTCCTCGGCCTCGTCGTCCGGCTCCGAACGACCGAGGGCGAAGCCCAGCGACCGGTGCATCCACGCCTGTCCGGCGATGTCGCCGACCCGCTGAGCGGCGAGCAGGGCCGCGCGCTGCGTCTCGATCTGCTCCTGGCGCCGTCCGCTGCGATCGAGGAACAGTTCGAGAACGGCCGCGAGCCGCCAGATCTGCGCACCGGCGCCGTGGTCCGGGTGATGGGTGACGATGGCTTGCAGATTGGGCATCTCGTGGTGCAGCCATTCGGCCGCCTCCGCGGAGCCCGTGAACGAGATGGCCTGGGTGCCCGGCGCGGCGAGCGGCAACACGGGTTGTTCGCGGTGGGTGTTGATGGCGGTCGAGGCATGGTGCGCCGTGTGCAAGTAGTGGTCGTGGAGCCGCCGCCGGGCCTCCTCGACGACCTGCCGGGAGTCCTCGGCCCGGGACGCCTCCCTGCTGAAGAGCCGCAGCATCGAGTGGGTGTTGTAGAGGCCGGACCTCTCCGGGGTGCACAGGCTGGCGCGGTGCAGTTCGGACATCACCCGGCGCATGACGCGCACCGGCAGGCCGGTCATGCTCGCCGCGGCCTCCAGGGAGACCTCGTGCGACGGGACCAGCCACAAACGACGGAACGCCTCGGCCGCCCGCTCGCTGAGAGCGCGGTACGACCACGAGAAGACCGACCGTGTGTCGGTGACGGGATCGCTCGCGCCGCTGATCGAGAAGGCGTGGAGTCCGTCGCTTCCCTCCTCCAACTCCGCCGCGATCTCCGCGAGTGGAGCGGCCGGGCGGATCTCCGCGCGGGCGCAGACGATGGCGAGGGCCAGGGGCAGACGGCCGCAGTGCTCGGCCATGGCGGTCGCCGCCTCGCGTTCCCGTTCCACCCGTGCCGTCCCGAGTCTCCCCGCCAGGCATTCGAGGGCTTCGGGGAGGGTGAGGACGTCCAGGTCGAGCAGCCGCGCACCTGAGGAGACGGCGAGTCCGGTCAGCCGCTGGCGGCTGGTGATGAGGGTGAGACAGGCCGGATTGCCCGGCAGCAGCGGACGTACCTGGTTGGCGTCCCGCGCGTTGTCGAGAAGGATCAGACAGCGGCGCCGGGCCAAAAGGCTGCGATACAAAGCGATTTGGCCGTCAAGGAGTGAGGGGATCCGTTCGTCGGGGACGCCGAGCGACTCCAGGAAGCAGCGGACCGCCGCGGAGGGGGTGAGGGGGTCGCCCTCGGGGTCGTAGCCCCGCAGGTTGATGTACAACTGGCCGTCGGGGAAACGATGGGCGGTGCGATGGGCCCAGTGCAGGGCGAGCGTGGTCTTCCCCACGCCCGGTGCGCCCCCGATCGCGCCGATGCCGACGCTCGGGCTCGTGTCCGTCGGCAGGAAGGAGTCCAGAAGCTCGATCTCGGCCAGCCGTCCGGTGAACACCGGCAGTCTCGCGGGCAGTTGGGCCGGTCCGGGCACGCGGGTGACGTCACCGGGGGGAGCGGCGGACGCCTTGGCACGGGACCGAGTGCCCTGGGCAGCGGGGGCCGTACCGCGCAGCACCTGGGCTTGTGCGGCGCGGAGTTCGGGACCCGGGTCGACGCCCAGTTCCTCGATCAGCTGCGAACGCACGCGTCGGTAGTGCTCCACGGCCTGGGCCGTCCGCCCCTCCGCGGCCAGGACCCGGATGAAGCAGGCTTGCAGGGCCTCGTTGAGAGGATCGCCGTTCGCGGCCGGTCTGAGCAGCGGCAGCACCGTCCCGGTGCGCCCGGTGGCCAGCGCGGCCTCCGCGGCGGCCTGAGCGGCCTGGAAGTACTCCGCGTCGATCCCGGCGAACACGGTGTGCGAGCGGACCTCGTGGGCCAGACCGGCGGCGACGGGACCGTGCCACAGGGAGAGCGCCTTGACGAGATGGAAGGCCGCCGCATCCTGCCGGTCGTCCTCGGCCGCCTTCAGACCCGCGTCGCGGTGCTCGCGGAACCGGAGCAGGTCCAACTCCGCGTCCCTGAGGTCCAGTCGGTAGCCCCCGGCTGCCCTGACCAGTACCCGCGCCTCGCTCCGCCGCGTCAACTCCGGTTCCAGGAGCCGTCGTAGCGCCCCCACATGACGGTGTACGACGTTGATCGCACGCGACGGCGGGTCGTCGCCCCACAACGCGTCGACGATCTGGTGCACCGGTACCGGGTGGTCTGCCTGGGCCAGCAGCATGGCCAGCACGCTCTGTTGCTTCGGCGGTCCCAGGTGCAGCTCTCTGTCCTGGTACCAGGCTCGTAGAGGCCCGAGGACCGAGAGGCGAAGCGGGTTCCGCTCCGCTGTGGGCGTCGGGTCCGGGTCCACTTCCTTGTCTCCTCAGGGGTGATGGGGACGGGTCGTTCGGGACGCCGCACGGGGGACGCCGGGCGGTGTCACCGCACCGCTCCGCAGGAACTCGGCCAGCACCGAACCGTCCTGCTCGCCCAGACCCGCGGCCAGTGCCTGGGCGATGAGCCCTCGGCTCGCCGTCATCTGGGCCATCGGCGCGCCCACGGAGGACGCCAGCGCGTCGACCAGTGCGAGGTCCTTGGCCACCAACGCCAGCGTCATGTGGGTGGCGGCCTCTTGCGGTCGTACGAAGTTGGTCCGGTTGTACAGCATGAAGGGCGAAGAGGCCGCACTCTGGGTGAACGCGTCGTAGGCGTCCGCCCGGGAGACGCCGGCGCGCTCGGCCAACACCAGTGACTCGGCGAGGCCCGTGGCCATCGACAGAAGAAGGGAGTTGACCGCCAGCTTCATGACGCTGCCCCTGCCCGAGTCACCGAAGTGGAGGACCCGGGTGGCCAGTACGTCGATCACCGGGCGCACCCGGTCGAGTGCTTCCTTCGATCCGCCTGCCAGCACGGTGAGTTCACCGCGGGTGGCCAGTTCCACCGAGCCCGACACCGGGGCGTCGAGGAGGACGGCGCCGCGCTCCTGGACCTGGGGCACGAGCGCCAGCACCGTCTCGGGGGAGATCGTGCTGGTCTCCAGCACGGTGGCTCTCGGGCGCAGGCCGGCGAGGAGGCCGTCGGACGCCTCGTACACCTCCCGCACGGCCTGGTCGTCGGAGAGCGAGACGATCACGATGCCGGCCGAAGCAGCGGCCTCTCGGGGGGAGTTGACGACCTGCGCGCCCGTCTCCGCCGCGACGTCCAGGGCCCGCTCGCGGGTCCGGTTGCTGACCGTCACGCCGTGCCCCGCCCTGCGCAGGCGTACCACCATGGGGCGGCTGAGACGACCGACGCCCACCACGGCCACACAGGGCAGGGCGCCGCTCATGCGAGGCCGCCGTTGAGGCTGAGGTTCACGCCGTTCGCCGAGGGGTTCTCCAGCAGGAACACGGAGCCGTCGACCATGTCCCGCATGGTGGGCAGAACTCCGGTCAGCGTGCGCTTGCGAGCGGCGTCCAACACCGGTTCGTTGCCCGCCCAGTAGGGGCTGTCGCCGACGACACCGGGATGGATGGCGTTGACGCGGACGGGGGCGGCCTCCTTCGACAGGGTCGCCACCAGGCCCATCACACCGGCGTTCACCGTGGTGACCGTGGTGGAACCCGGGTAGGGCATGTCCTTGGCCAGGCCACCGAACAACAGCACCGAGCCGGTGGGGGAGATGCGCGACCGCAGAGTGTGGACGACGGTCGTGTAGCCGACCAGCTTCGACACGGCCAACTCCGTTGCCCCCGCGATGTCGTAGTCCGCGAGCGTGTTCAGGTCGCGCCGCATGCCCGCGAGGACGATCGCATCCACGCGTTCGATGTCCGCCAGCGCCTGCTGGATCTCCTCGGGCCGGGACAGGTCGACCGCGATGCCGCGCACCTGCCCGCCGCCTTCCGCGGGGGTGATCTCCGCGGCCGCCTTCTCCGCCCGCGCGGCGTCGCGTCCGGCGATGACCACGAAGGCCCCGCGGCTCGCGTAGGTCGCGGCGAGTTCGCGGCCGATGCCGGCCGTTCCGCCGACGACAAGAATCTGATTCATCATGACAATTCCATTCGTCGTGACATGGTCGAAGCGGCAGACCGGTGACGACGCCTTCGTGGCGGCCGGCTCTCCTGCCGCTGTCAACAGTGGTGCGTACGTCCTATCGAGTCCAACGAAATGTATTGACAGGTATTATCGATTCTGGCGATAATTAGGGGTGGAATTACGGCAATTGAGATATTTCGTCACCGTCGCGGAGGAGTTGAGTTTCACCCGCGCCGCCTCCCGGCTCTTCGCGGCCCAGTCGACCGTCTCGGCAGCCGTCCGTGCTCTGGAGGAGGAACTCCAGGTCTCCCTCTTCGACCGCTCGACCAGGGCGGTGGCCCTCTCCGCGGCGGGAGAGGTGTTCCTGCCGGAGGCCAAGGCGGTCGTCGCGGCGGCGGAACGGGCCGCGGAAGTCGCGGGCGCGGCGGCGCAGCGGCTTCAGGGCAGCCTGCGGATCGGCACCATGACCCGCATGACCGCGCTCGACCTGCCTCGCCTCGTGGGGGCCTTCCGGCGGCGCCATCCGCTGGTCGACATCCGGATCCAGGTCTCCGGCAGTGGCAGCGGCGGCATCGCCGAGGACGTGCGGCGAGGGCGGCTCGACGTCGGCGTGGTCGCCCTCGGGTCCCGCGAGGCCCATGATCTGGATCTACGGCATTTCGCCACCGTTCCCTATGTGGTGCTCCTGCCCGCCGGGCATCCGCTGGCCCGGCGGGAAAACATCACCCTCCGGGACCTCGCGCACGAGAATTTCGTCGAAGGGCCGATCGGATTCGGCACCCGTACCGCGATGGACCGCGCTTTCGGGGAACTCGGTATCAGTCGCCGTATATCGGTCGAAATCGCTGACATAGCGACGGCCGTCGCTTATGTGCGAGCCGTGGACGGTGCGGCCGTCATTCCGCGCTACGAGTTCGGGGACATGGCCGGAGTTGTCTCCAGGCCGCTGTCCGGGGCCGCGCCCGTCCTCGTGCTGTCCTTCGCCGTGCGGGCGGGACGCACGCCGAGCCCGGCTGTCGCCGCGCTGCTCGATCTCAGCGCCAACTACACACGCGACGACGGGTTGTTCTGATCCGGGTCCGGGACGGGACCGCTGACGGCCGGCAAGGGGCAGAACGGCAGCGGCGCGGCGATCGGCTCGACCGCCGCTACCTGTCCGAAGCCTCGATTCGACCGGCCAGGCCATCGGCACAGTTTCGGCACTCCATGGCATCTAACGTCATTCGGCACCAGGTCTGGGCCGCGCATCCCTAACGGGGTCGGCGCGACCAACCAGCGATGACATCGCCACGCCCAGAGAGGCAGGAGTACGACATGACCTCGGCCGCCGGCCACGGTGACGAAGACCCGCAGGACTACCCCTTCGTGGGCGCCACCGCCCTCGAACCGCCCGCCCAGTGGGCCGGGTTGCGCGAGAAGTGCCCCGTGACGTGGGTACGCACCCCCGGCGGTGACGAGACCGCGCTGCTGACCCGCTACGCAGACGTCCGCAAGCTGTTCGCCGACCGCAGATTCCGCCGGAACCTGGCCGCGGAGGACACCGCCCGGCTGGGCGATTCCGAGGACGGCGGACTGTTCTACGACCCCGATCCCGGCGGAGAGGGCATATCGGAGGCCGACCACGGCCACAACGACCGATCCGATCACACCCGCTGGCGTGCCGTCCTCACCCGGGCCCTGACCGGTCGGCGGCTCGACGTACTGCGCCCCCGTATCGCCGCGAAGGCCGACCAGCTCATCGACGCCATGACCGCGCGCCCGGGACCCGCCGATCTGGTCAGTGCCCTCGCGAGGCCGCTGCCCCTGTGGGTGATCTGCGAGGCCCTCGCCATCCCGCACCGGGACCAGGAACAGATCCTGCGGTGGTCGACGGTCCTGCTCAGCCTCACTCGCTACTCGCAGAGCGAGATGGACCGGGCCGGGGGCGAGTTCTACGAGTACATGATCGCGCACATCGAGAGCAGGCGCGCCGACCCCGGCGACGACGTCATCAGCGAACTCACCGCGATCGTCGACGCGGACGACGGACGCTTCAACGAGCCCGAACTCGCGAGCGCGGGAATCGGTCTGCTCGTCGCCGGACACGAGACCACCTCCCAGATGATCGGCAAGATGACCGCGATGCTGCTCGCCGACCGCGACCGCTGGCGCGAACTGCTGGCCGACCCCGGGCTCGTACCCACCGCGGTGGAGGAAGCACTGCGTTTCGATGCCAACCACGGCTTCGCACTGCCGAGATACCTCTCCGCCGACATGGAGTTCGGCGGCACCACGGTCACCCGCGGTTGCACCGTCCTGGCCGAGATCGCCGCCGCCAACCGTGACGGGACCGTCTTCCCGAACCCGGACCGGATGGATCTGCGGCGCGCCCCCAACCCCCATCTCACCTTCGGATACGGTCCCCAGATCTGCGTGGGCCGTGAATTCGCCCGCACCGGACTGAGGACCGTTCTGGCCACCCTGCTCAAGAGGCTTCCGACGCTCGAACTCGCGGTACCGGCCCAGCAGTTGAAGCGTCGGTCAGGGATTCTGGTCGGCGGTCTGGAGGAGCTTCCGGTCCGCTGGTGACGGCCGGGGCTGCCGGAGCGGCGGCCGGCGCGCTGAGCTGAGTTGCCGGTGGGTGATCAGGCAGCGGGCGACGCGGCGGACCGGGTGGTGATCGTGGACGGTTCGCTCCTGCCGCTGCTGCAGTCGTTGGCACCCGCACGCGCCGGTTCAGCCACCGCCGACTTGAACCTCTCCCCGGGAGAGGGTCCAGGGTCGGGGCATGAACAGCGATGATCTCGACGGACGAGTCGCCGTGGTGGCGGGCGGCAGCAAGGGACTTGGGCTGGCGACCGCACACCGGCTCCGGGAGGCCGGGGCGCGGGTGCTCACCGTCGCCCGTACGGCCCCGGACAGACCCGGCTCCCTCTTCGTGAGGGCCGATCTGAGCATCCCCGCGGGCGTCGCGACCGCGGCCTCCGCGGTGGCCGAGCTTGTCGGCGTACCGGACATTCTGGTGCATGTCGTGGGCGGTTCCCGCGCCCCGGCCGGTGGACATGCGGCGCTCGACGACCAACTCTGGTCGCGGGAACTGGCGTTCAACCTCTTCCCGGCGGTCCGGCTCGACCGGCAGCTGGTCCCCGGGATGGTGGCCCGCGGGTCGGGTGCGGTCGTGCACGTGACGTCGATCCAGCGCCGTATGCCCCTGCACGACTCGACACTCGCGTACGCTGCGGCGAAGAGCGCACTGGCCGCCTACAGCAAGGGACTTGCCAACGAGGTCGCTCCGGCGGGGGTCCGCGTCAACTCGGTCGCGCCCGGCTTCATCCGCACCGACGGCGCCGAGCACCTCCTCGCCCGCCGGATGCGCGAGGGCCGCATCTCCCGTGAGACCGCCCTGGAGGACCTGATACGGGTGCTCGGCGGCATCCCGCTCGGGCGGCCCGCCGAGCCGGAGGAAGTGGCCGAGGTGATCGGCTTCCTGGTCTCGGACCGGGCCGGCGCGGTCACCGCCGCCGAGTACGTCGTCGACGGCGGTACCGTCCGCACGCTGTGAACCGCCGTCTCGTCGCGCGCTCTTCGACGACGAGGGCATACACGACGACGCTACCGCCGCAGCCGTCACAGCCTGAAAGGTGAGGAGGACCGCATGGGAGCACGGCTGACGATCGGGGAGTTCTCCCGGATCACGCATCTGAGCATCCGCACCCTGCGCCGGTACCACGAGCAGGGGCTTCTCGTCCCCGCCGAGGTCGACCCCGCCACGAACTACCGCTACTACACGCCCGCGCAGATCCGATCCGCGCTGACCATCAAGCGGTTCCGTGAACTCGACCTCCCGCTGGCGGACCTCCGGCGCTTCCTGGAGGCAGGGTCCGCCGGCAGGGACGAGGAGGGGCACAGTGCGGCGCAGCAGATCGTCGTATCCCACCTGCGTCGGCTCGAAGACCGACTCGGCCGTACGCAGCGGGCGGTCGAGGCGCTGCGGGAGATCCTCGACCCGCAGGCCGAGCGAGCCGTGAGCCTCGAAGTCCTCCCGGCACAAAGCGTGTTCGCCGTGACCGTCGACGTTCCGCCCGGGGCGGGGCCGAGTTGGTACGACGCCGCGATGCGCGACCTGGACGCGGCCGCCGTCGGCCGCCCGGTGCTCCCGCCGGGCGGCCGCTACCAGCACACGCTCTTCACCGAGGGCCACGGCCGCGCCACGGTCTACCTCCCCGCCGGAACACCGCTGCCCGCGCAAGCACCTGAAACCGTAAGGGAGTTGCGGCTGTCCCGGCGGACCGCCGCCGTCGCCACCCACCGGGGACCGCACGACGACCTCGACCTCACCTACGCCGCGATCGGCTCCTTCGCCGCCCAACACGGCCTGCGTGCCCGGGATCTCGTGGAGGAGACGTATCTCGTCGGTCCGCGCGACACCGAGCAGCCCGACCGCTGGCGCACCCTGGTCGCCTGGCTGATCACTCCCTCCGGCCAGGGTGACGCGAGTCGTGACCGGTGAACCTTTCGGCCCCTCCGAAGGGTGTCAGGAAAGGACGAGCGGCCGAACGAGGGAGTGAGCCCGCCATGTCACCGGCCCATCCGGGAGACGGTATTCGGCTGCGTGCCGACGCGGTACGCAACCATGCCCGCCTGCTGGACGCGGCGGCCCGGATCGTGCGGGAGGAGGGCGTTGCGCGCCTCACCATGGAAGCGGTCGCTGTGGCGGCGGGCGTCGGCAAGGGCACCGTGTTCCGCCGGTTCGGCGACCGCAAGGGGCTGATGGAAGCGCTGTTGCAGCGTTCGGAGGACGGGTTTCGGGCCACCTGCCTGCTGCCCGCGCCGCCCGATGCCGAGACGGCGCTCGAGCGACTGCGCGCGTTCGGCGTCGCCCTCGTCCGCCGCTACGCGGACGAGTACGAACTGCAACTGGCCGCCGAGCCACCCCCGCAGGAGCGCTACCGGTCCGCGACCCGTCGGCTGTACCAGGAGTGGGTCGTCGCCAACCTCCGTGCGATAGAACCCGATTGCGATGGCGTCCTGCTCGGCCGCGCGCTGCTGGGCTACCTGGAACCCGCGCTCATCTCGCACCTCACCCGGTCGCAGGGGCTCCCGCTCAAGCGGGTGGAGGACGGCTGGCTCGACCTGGTGACCCGCCTGCTCCGCCTCCCGGACTCTCTGGGGGCGCGGGGTGAGTGCGGGTGCGATACCGGCGTGGATTCTTCTTCCCGCACACGGGAGGACGGCCTTTCGCGTTCCCGTATGCGGGTCGCCGCTACCTGCTGTTCCGGTCCGGACGGAAGTCCAACGCCGGGCTGTTCATCGTCCCGGACGAGCAGGGCAAGCTCAACGTGCTGAAGAGCGCGGTGGACGCCGAGACCGCCACGGGCTCGTCCATCTCCGCCCAGGCGCAGAAGAACAAGGCGCAGTACGCCGCCGCGACCGAGTTCCTCACGTACTACTTCTCGGTCGGCACCGCCGACCTGATCGAGAAGACGGGAGCGCTCGCGCCGAACATCAAGGACTCCGCCAAGATCACGCGCAACACCTCGATCCCCGGAGCAGCAGCAGCTTCAACACCTTCATCCGGCAGACCCGCATCGAGATGCAGGACGGCCAGATCTCGGTCGACGGGGCCATCAAGAAGACCGAGGCCGAGTTCAAGAAGGACGCCGCCGTCTCCGCGGGCTGACCGGGTACAGGGTGAGGAAACATGAACGACCAGCAGCCGCGGCCCGCCGCGGGCGTGACCGAAGTCCGGGCGCGGGCGAACGGGCCGGCCATCCCGGCGCCACCCGCAGACAACCCATCGGGCGTGGCCGTGACGGCCGTTGCCCCGGCGGCGACACCCAGGAGGACCCACCGCTTCGACCGCCGGCGGCGGACGATGTTCCTGTTCATCCTTCCCGCCCTGGCCGTCTACCTCGTGGTGGTCAACGCGCCGTCCGTCCAGTCGCTCCAGCTCAGCTTCACGAACTGGGACGGCATCAGCGCGACGTACGACTACGTCGGACTCGGCAACTACGACGAGATCTTCACCAGCGGGCGGTTCTGGAACGCCGTCCGGAACACGCTGCTGCTCGGTCTCGGCTCGGCCTACCTGCCGGCTCTCCGGCTTCGCCAACTCCGCTCTGCAGGACGCGGGGTTGGGCAGCAACACCACCCTCATCTGTCTCGCCAACCTCCAGTCGGTGCCGCAGGAACGCGTCGAGGCCGCCCGCATCGACGGGGCGTCCCGGTTCCAGGTCTTCCGCTACGTCACCTGGCCGATGCTCGCCGGCGCGGTGACGGTGAAGGCGAGCCTCGCGCTGTTCCTGTCCGCGGCCTGCGCCTCCTGCGTGGTCGTCGTGAACACCGCGTACGGTTTCGGTGGGCGGGCGGAGGTCTGATGGCGGCCCGACCATGCGCGCAACGGCGGGCGTGAGGAAGTGATATCCGTGGGTCCTGTACCCGGTCTCCTAGACGTTCGGATGGTTCGTTCATTCCTGCGAGGGCGGAGGCTTCATGGTGGAGGACCACGGGCTGCGGTTGGTGGCCGCGGCCAGGCAAGGTGATCAGCGAGCGCTCGACGAGCTGATCGCCTCGTATCTGCCGCTGGTCTACAACATCGTCGGCCGTGCCCTGCAGGGGCACGCGGACGTGGACGACGTGGTCCAGGAGACGATGCTGAAGGTGGTCAACGGCATCTCGGGGCTGCGCGACCCGGCGGCGTTCCGCTCCTGGCTGGTGGCGATCGCGATGCGCGAGATACGCGACAGCAGGGGGCGCCGCGGGCGGCTCGTCGGTGACGGGGGTATCGACGAGGTGCAGGGAATCGCGGACCCGGGGGCCGACTTCGTCGACCTGACGATCCTGCGGCTGGGCCTGTCCGACCAGCGCCGTGAGACCGCGGAGGCGACGCGCTGGCTGGACGAGGCCGACCGGGACCTGCTCGCCCTGTGGTGGCTGGAGGCCGCGGGCCAGATCACCCGCGGTGAACTGGCGGACGCGCTGGAGCTGAACCCCGCGTACGCCGCCGTACGGGTGCAGCGGATGAAGGCGCAGCTGGAGACGGCCCGGACGGTGGTCCGCGCGGTGTGGGCCGCGCCGCGCTGCGGGAGCCTCGACACGGTGATCCGGGACTGGGACGGGCAACCGTCCTCGGTGTGGCGCAAGCGGCTGGCCCGGCATGTGCGCGAGTGCGCCGAATGCTCCGCGCGCCAGGGGGAGTTGATACCGGCCGAGAGCCTGCTCGCCGGCATCGCGCTGGTACCGCTGCCGATGGTCGGCATCTATGCCACGGCCCACGCGTGGTCGAGCCGGGGAGCCGACGAGGCGTCGCCCGGTCCTTCGCCGCGGCCGTCACGGCGCAAGCCGCGTGCCAGGCGGTCCCGTTGGGCGGCCTCGAAGCCGGTCGCCGCATCGGTGGTGCTCGCCACCGCGTGCGCGGCCGGTGCGATCGCGGTGGCCGGTCACGCGGACCCCGCGTCGCCCGGCACCGCGCAGACCGCGGACAAGGCCGCCGCCGGAGTGGTCACCACGCCGTCGGCCTCCTCGTCGGTCTCCGCCTCACCCTCACCGTCGATCTCGGCGTCCAGGAAGCCCAGCGCGGCGGCCACCACGCGGACGACGCCGAGCCCCTCCGCCTCGAAGACCAAGGCGTCGCCGGTCTACGGCCAGACCGTCGACACCGTCGACGCCGCCCCCGACGTCAACGCCAAGCCGGCGGCCCTTCCCAAGCGGCCCGACGGCACGTTCACCGTCACCGGCAAGTACTCCGAGCCCTTCAAGGGCTCCCTGGGCGGCCGGTACCTGCTGTTCTGGCCGCAGCAGTACGTCACCGTCACCGGCAAGGGCTATCTCTCCATCCGCTACGAGATCGGCTGGTTCAACCGCACCGGCGAGATGATCATGCCGAGCTGGACCGGTCTGAAGGGCAAGCTCTTCCACGTCGCGTCCGGAGGCGGGCGCCGGATGGACGACACCCACCCCGGCGAGACCGCCGACAGCACCTGGATGGGCAACAAGAAGGCCGGCTACGTCACCCTCCCCTCGGGCGCCCAGCAGATGTGGAACAACGAGTACTTCTACCTCGACGGCACCGTCACCCTGACGCTGAACCAGGGGTACGCCGACTACAACCTCTCCCTCACCCCGTACACCTGGGAGCAGGTCAACACGGACATCAACACGGCCCCCAACCCGGCCAAGGGCATCGTCCGCTACGGCCTGACCCGTGACACCGGCACCGACGCCGCGCCCGTCCCGCAGTACCTGACCCGCGCGACCCCCGCCAAGCCGTGGACCGTGCCCCAGCACTCCAAGGTGACCCCCACCTCCTGAGGAACCTCGTCCGCCACCCCCGTCACCTGCCGGAAACCCTCCCGACACATCCCGCTTCTCATTGAATGGAGTCGCCCTGGAAGGGCCTCCGCGGGCGGAGCCATAGTCATCCGCGAGCGGAGCCTCCGGAGTCTCCAGGGACCCCGACGCCACCGCTCGTGACCGACTACTCGGGCACGACGAAGTGCCGACGCGCCATGGCCGGCTCACACCCGGCCGGGCGTCGGCAGAGCGGACGACACCCGGCTCGGCGGCCGACGCCGACGCGTCCCGTCACCGGTTTCCGGTGGCGGCGGGAGATGGGATGGGTGGCATGACGGAAACGGTGACGGGCGGCAACGCCGTCGGCTCCATGACACTGAGTGGCACCGGCTACGACCAGAAGCCGGAGTCCACGCAGCTGGAGCTGGTCCAGGTCGGCAGGGGCACTCCCTATGGCGAGGTGCTGCGCCGCTACTGGCAGCCTGTCGCCCTGTCGAGCAGCGCCACGACCACGCCGACCCCGCTGCGGATCCTCGGCGAGGATCTCATCCTCTTCCGCACCCGCCGCGGCGTCCCCGCGCTGATGTCGCCGCGCTGCGCGCACCGCGGAGCCTCCCTGTTCTACGGGGGAGTCGAGGACGACGGCATCCGCTGCTGCTACCACGGCTGGGTCTTCGACCCCCAGGGGCACTGCCTGGAGCAGCCGTGCGAGCCGGACGGCGGGCGGCACCGGGAGCGGGTCCGCCAGCCCTGGTACCCCGTGCGGGAGTACCACGGCCTGATCTTCGCCTACATGGGACCGCCGGACGCCGTGCCGGACTTCGTCCACTGGGACGTGCTGGAGGAGCTCGACCCGGGCGAGACGGTCATCGCCGACGACAACAGCTTCAGCGGCGGCGGCCCGAAGGAGCTGGACTTCAACTGGCTCAACCACTACGAGAACGTCCTCGACCCGTTCCACGTGCCGATCCTGCACGCCCGGTTCAGCGGGGTCCAGTTCATCCCCGAGATGGGGATCCTCCCGGAGTGCCGCTTCTCGTACACCGACCAGGGCGTCGGCTGCTACTCGGTGCGCGAGCTCGACGACGGGCGGCGGCTGTACCGGCTGAGCGAGGCCGTCTTCCCCAACGTCCGGGTGATCGCCAGCCCCCGGATGACCTCGATGGGCCCCTCACGGCTGCTCGGCTGGGTCGTCCCGCGCGACGACACCCACTTCGTCATCTTCACGCTGGCCCGGGTCACCGACCCGGACGCCCTCGCCAAGGAGCGGACGCTCCAGGGCGGCAAACCGTGGGCCGAGCTCACCCCGGAGGAACACCAGCGCTATCCCGGCGACTACGAGGCGCAGAGCAGCCAGGGCGCTCTGCCCGTGCACTCCCGGGAGACCCTGACCACCACCGACCAGGGCATCACCATGATCCGCCGCCTGATGGCCAAGCAGATCCGGGCGGTGCGCGAGGGCCGCGACCCGATCGGTGTCTCGCACACCGGCAAGGACGTCACGGCCGAGGTGAAGGCGGGCGTGTGGTTCGACGACGCGCCCTGGCTGACCGACGAGGCCCGCCGGAACGGAGAGGTCTGATGGCGGCCTCGCCCGAACGCCGGGTGCTGGTGCGGTCCATGACCCTGGAGAGCGAGGGCGTCCTGTCCCTCGAACTCGTCGACCCGGCCGGTGCCGCCCTCCCCGACTGGCAGCCGGGCGCCCACGTCGATCTGCACATGGGCGGCCACGTCCGCCAGTACTCCCTCTGCGGCAGCCCGCGGGACACCCGCCGCTACCGGGTCGCGGTGCTCCACGAGAAGGACGGCCGCGGCGGCTCCGACTTCGTGCACACCGGGCTTCGGCCGGGTGACGTGATCGGCATGTCCGGCCCGCGCAACGCCTTCCCGCTGGTCGACAGTCCCCGGTACGTCTTCGTCGCCGGCGGGATCGGCATCACCCCGATCCTGCCCATGCTGGCGGAAGCCGGGGCCCGGGGTCGGTCCTGGCGGCTGCTGTACGGGGGCCGCCGTCGCGCCTCCATGGCCTTCCTGGGCGAACTCGAACCGTACGGCGCGCAGGTCGCCGTACGCCCCGAGGACGAGTACGGACTGCTGGACCTGGAGCGGGAGTTGGTGCCCGAGCCGGACACGGCCGTCTACTGCTGCGGCCCCGAGCCGCTGCTGCGCGCGGTGGAGGCGCGCTGCGCCGCCTGGCCGGCCAGCGCCCTCAGGGTCGAGCGGTTCGCGCCGCGCGAGCCGACCGCCGAGGAACGCGCCGAACGCGCCGCCCACGACGGCGACTTCACCGTCGTACTCGCGCGCAGCGAGCGGGAGTTCGAGGTGCCCGCGGGCTGCTCGATCCTGGAGATCCTCGAGAAGAACGACGTCTTCCCGCCGTCCTCCTGTCTGGAGGGCACCTGCGGCACCTGTGAGACCACCGTCCTGGAGGGTGTCGCCGACCACCGCGACAGCATCCTCGACGACGAGGAACGCTCGGCCGGCGAGACCATGATGATCTGCGTCTCCCGGTCCCGTTCCCCGAGGCTGGTGCTGGACCTGTGAACGGGACACCGGCGGCGCGCCCCGGACGCCCGGTGGCCGCGCTCGACGTGGACGGCGTCGTCGTACTGGAACATCCCGAAGTCCCGGTCGAGCGCCGGTCGGTCAGTGCCTACGGCCGGTGGCGGCGCGAGGTGCTCGTGCCGCGGGTGGCGGCGGCGCGGCTGGCCCGGCTGGCGGAGTTCTTCGACTGCGTCTGGGTCAGCGCCTGGTCGCACACCGCTCATCCGGCACTGCGCGAGGCCCTCGGCCTGCCCGAGCAGGAGTGGCCGTGGCTGGGCGCCCAGTTCGACAAGCTGCCCGCCATCCGTGACTTCGCGGCGGGACGGCCGTGGATATGGATCGACGACGGGATCGACGATCTCGGCGTCCGCCCCGACCCGCCGGACGGCCTCCTGGTCCGGGTCCGCCCGGGCCACGGCCTCGCCGACGTCGACCCGGAGGCCCTTTTCAAGAAGCTCGACCGCACACCCTTGGAGGAACGATGCTGGTAAGCGCGCGTGGCGTCCGGATCAACGTGCTCGAGCACGGATCGGGCGACCCGGTGATCCTTCTGCACGGGGTGGGGTGCACCGCCCAGACCCTGACGCCCCAGCTCGAAGCGCTGGCGCCGACCCGGCGAGCGCTGGCCGTGGACTTCCGCGGCCACGGGGCGTCCGACCGGACCTACGGCCGCATGTCCCTGCGGGACTACGCCGACGACGTGCTGGCGGTGATGTCGGAGCTCGGGATCGACAGAGCCGCCGTCGTCGGCGTCTCGATGGGCGGCATGGTCGCGCAGGCCATGGCGCTCTCGGCGCCCGACCGGGTCACCGCCCTGGTGCTCGCGGACACCTGTGCGCGAGCGGACGCCGAGATGGCGGCCGGTATGAAGGCCGTCGGCTCCCTCGCGGCGACGGAGGGCATGAAGACGGCGGCCGAGCACGTCAAACCCGTGACCTTCTGTGCCGCCGCCCTGGTGGAGAACCGGCCCTATGTCCAGGAGTTCGAGGAAGGGTTCCGTGCCAACGACCCGCTGACGTTCGGTGTCGCCATGGCCGCGCTGGCCGAGCTCGACTTCCTCGACGACCTTCCCCGCATCACGGTTCCCACGCTGGTGCTCGTCGGCGCCGAGGACGTCCTGACGCGGCTCGAGTACTCCGAGGCCATCGCCGCGGCCGTGCCGGGGGCGGAGCTGCGTGTCATCGAGAAGGCGGGCCACCTGTCGAACCTCGACCAGTCCGAGGTGTTCAACGACCACCTGATCCGGTTCCTGGACGGGACGCGCCAAGGGGAGACCGCATGACCGTGGAACACCGCGAGTTGTTCATCGGGGGCGAGTGGACCGCGCCGGCCACGACCGGCCGGATCACCCTCACCTCTCCCAGCACGGAAGAAGCGGTCGGCTCCGTCCCCGAGGCGGTGGAGGCCGACGTGGACGCGGCGGTCGCCGCAGCACGCCGCGCCTTCGACGACCCGCAGGGCTGGGCGAGTTGGGACAACGCCCGCCGCGCCGCCGCCCTGCGCAGCCTCGCCGACGAACTCGAACGGCGTACCGACGACATCGCCCGGCTCGTCAGCCTGCAGAACGGCATGCCGATCCAGCTCTCCCCCCTGCTGGAGGGAGGGTTCCCCGTCCGCATCTACCGGTGGTACGCGGACCTCGTCGAGCGGCAGGCGGTCGAGGAGGAGCGGCCCCGTGCCCGTGGCGGAGCGACCCTGGTGCGCCGGGAGCCCGTCGGTGTGGTCGGCGCCATCGTGCCGTGGAACTACCCGCAGGGCCTCGCGGCCTTCAAGCTGGCGCCCGCGCTCGCCGCCGGCTGCACCGTCGTACTGAAACCCTCACCGGAGACGCTCCTCGACACGTATCTGTTCGCCGAGGCGGTCGCCGCCTCCGGCCTGCCGGCGGGCGTCGTCAGCATCGTGCCCGGCGGCCGCGAGACCGGCGCGTACCTGGTGGCGCATCCGGACGTGGACAAGATCGCGTTCACCGGGTCCACGGCGGCCGGCCGCTCCATCGCCGAGACCTGCGGACGGCTGCTGCGCCCGGTCACCCTCGAACTGGGCGGCAAGTCGGCCGCGATCGTCCTCGACGACGCCGACCTGGACCTGGGGCGGATGGGCCGGGACCTGTTCGGGGCGACCTTCATGAACAACGGCCAGACCTGCCACCTCAGTACCCGCATCCTGGCTCCCGCCTCGCGTTACGCCGAAGTGGTCGACACCTTCGCCCAGTTGGCGTCCTCACTCACCGTCGGGGACGCCCTCGACCCGGCCACCCGGATCGGGCCGATGGTCACGGCGGCCCACCGCGACCGGGTCGAGGGCTATATCGCCAAGGGCCGGGCCGAGGGCGCCCGCCTGGTCACCGGCGGCGGGCGCCCCGGCCACCTGGAGCGCGGCTGGTTCGTCGAGCCGACCGTGTTCGCCGACGTCGACAACCGGTCCGCGATCGCCCAGGAGGAGATCTTCGGGCCCGTCCTCGCCGTCATCCCCTACACGGACGAGGACGACGCCGTACGGCTGGCCGACGACTCCCGCTACGGGCTCGCCGGTTCGGTCTGGACCGCCGACCCCGAGCGCGGCCGGGCGGTGGCCCGGCGGCTGCGCACCGGAACGGTCGGCGTCAACGGATACACCCCCGACATCGCCGCGCCCTTCGGCGGGGTCAAGGACAGCGGACTGGGCCGCGAGCTGGGGCCGGAGGGCCTGAGCGCCTACCAGAACCTCAAGTCCGTCTACTGATCCGCTCAGCGAGCCATTGATCCTTACCGCGAGGAGAACCCAGCCATGAAGACCAAAGCCGCGGTGGTGCTCGCACCGCAGAAACCGTTCGAGATCGTCGAGCTCGACCTCGACGGACCCAAGGCCGGCGAGGTGCTGATCCGCGTCGAGGCGGCCGGCCTGTGCCACTCCGACCTCCACATGCAGACCGGCGAACTGGCCCCGCGCTACCCCTGCGTCGGCGGCCACGAAGGCGCCGGCGTCGTCGAGGAGGTCGGCCCCGGCGTCACCAAGCTCAAGCCGGGCGACCACGTGGTGTGCAGCTTCATCCCCAGCTGCGGCCACTGCCGCTACTGCGCGACCGGCCGGCAGAACCTCTGCGTGCTGGGCGCGTCGACCTCGGGCGCCCTGCCCGACGGCACGTTCCGTTTCCACGACGGCGGCACCGACTTCGGCGGGATGTGCATGCTCGGCACCTTCAGCCAGTACACGACCGTCTCCGAGCACTCGGTCGTCAAGGTGGACCCCGGCATCCCCCTGGACGTCGCCGTCCTGGTCGGCTGCGGGGTGCCGACGGGCTGGGGCAGCGCCGTCTACGCGGGCGGCGTCCGCCCCGGTGACACCGTGGTGATCTACGGCATCGGCGGCATCGGCATCAACGCCGTGCAGGGCGCCCGCCACGCCGGAGCCCTGAACGTGGTCGTCGTGGACCCGGTGGCCGCCAAGCGGGACACCGCACTCGACCTCGGAGCCACGGCGGCGTTCTCGAACGCCGACGACGCGCGGGTGGCGATCGCCGATATCACCCGCGGGCAGATGGCCGACGTCGCCATCGTCACCGTCGGCGCGACCACCGTGATCTCGGCCGCCTTCGCCGCCATCGGCCGGGGCGCCACCATGGTCGTCATCGGCATGGGAGACGTCACCAAGGCGACCGTCCAGCTCTCCGGCACGCTGCTCACGCTGCAGGAGAAGACGATCAAGGGCTCGCTCTTCGGCTCCGTGAACCCCTCCCACGACATCCCCAAGATGCTCGACCTCTACCAGGCCGGCCGGCTGCGCCTGGACGAGCTCGTCACCGGCCGCTACCGCCTCGACGAGATCAACGAGGGCTATCGCGATCTCCAGGACGGCAAGAACATCCGCGGCATCGTCGTGCACGAGCACTGACAGGCGCCCCGTACTTTTCCTGATGGGACCAACATGAACGCATCGAGCTGGAATCTTCCTGCCTCACTGCGCGTGGAAGAGCGAGGCCCGGTGGCCGTCCTGACGCTCTCCCGGGCGCACAAGCGCAACGCCCTCGACGACGCGACCGTCCAGGGTATCGGCCGCTTCTTCGACGCCGTGCCCGAACGGGCCCGGGCGGTGGTGATCGCCGCCGAGGGCGACCACTTCTCCGCCGGGCTCGACCTCGGTGAGATGAGCGAGCAGGGCGCGGTCGTCGGCATCCACCACTCCCGTATGTGGCATGCGGTGTTCGCGAAGATCCAGGGCGGTGGCGTGCCCGTGATCGCGGTGCTCAAGGGCGCGGTCGTCGGCGGCGGCCTTGAGCTGGCCGCCGCGGCCCATCTCCGGGTCGCCGAGCGGTCGGCCTTCTTCGGCCTGCCGGAGGCCTCGCGCGGCCTGTTCGTGGGCGGCGGGGCGTCGGTGCGGGTCTCCCGGCTCGTGGGCGTGCAGCGGATGACCGACATGATGCTCACCGGCCGCGTCCTCGATGCCGAGGAGGGACTGCGGGACGGTCTGGTGGACTACCTCGTCGACGAGGGGCAAGGGCTCGACCGGGCACTGGAGCTGACCGAGCGGATGGCCGGCAACTCGCCGATGAGCACCTACGCGATCCTGCACGCCCTGCCGCGCATCGCCGAGGCCGACCCCGAGACGGGACTGCTCATGGAGTCGCTGATGGCCACCGTCGCGCAGAGCACCGAGGAGGCCAGAGAGCGCATGAACGACTTCCTGGCGGGCCGGGCCGCGAAGGTGGCGCAGCGATGAGCGAGATGACCCTCCCGGCCGTACCCGAGATACTCCACGAGCCGAACCCGCACGCCGTCGAGAAGGCCCGCGTGCAGGACTTCCTGCGCTGGCTGCACACGGAGCGCGGACAGGATCTCTCCTCGTGGGAGGAGCTCAGGCACTGGTCCGTGGACAGCCTGGAGGACTTCTGGCAGAGCGTCTGGGACTACTTCGGCGTACGGGCCCACACCCCGCCGACCGCCGTCCTCACCGACCGCGCCATGCCCGACGTCCGCTGGTTCCCCGGCGCCACGCTCAACTACGCCGAACACTGCGTCGGGCAGCCCGAGTCCGCCGACACCGTCGCGGTGATCGCCGTGTCGCAGACCCGTGACCGCACCGAGCTGACCTTCGCGGAACTCGCCGAGCGGGTGCGTCGCGCCCGTGCGGGGCTACGGCGTCTCGGCGTCACCCGGGGCGACCGGGTGGCGGCCTATCTGCCGAACGTCCCCGAGACGCTGGTCGCGTTCCTCGCCACCGCGAGCCTCGGCGCCGTCTGGTCCGCCTGCGCCCCGGAGTTCGGCGCGCGCAGCGTCATCGACCGCTTCGAGCAGATCGAGCCCAAGGTGCTGCTCACCGTCGCCGGATACACGTACGGCGAGAAGCGGATCGACAAGCGCGCGGAAGTCGCGGAGCTGCGTGCCGCGTTGCCCTCCGTGGAGCACGTCGTGCACGTGCCGTACGGCCCGCTCACGGTCGAGGACGCCGTCCCGTGGCCGGAACTCCTCGCCGACACCGACGAGACGCTCGCCTTCGAGCCGGTCCCGTTCGACCATCCGCTCTACGTGCTCTTCTCCTCCGGTACGACGGGCAAGCCCAAGGCCATCGTGCACGGCCACGGCGGCATCCTCCTCGAGCACCTGAAGAACCACGCCTTCCACTGGGACCTGGGCCCCGGCGACCGTCTGCTGTGGTTCACCACCACGGCCTGGATGATGTGGAACAAGCTGGTCTCGGCCCTGCTGGTGGGCAGCGGCCTGGTGATGATCGACGGCAACCCGCTCCACCCCGACCTGCGGTTCCAGTGGCAGCTGGCGTCGGAGACCGGCGCGACCCTCATGGGCGCGAGCCCCGGCTACCTGATGTCCTGCCGCAAGGAGGGCGTACGCCCCGACGAGGAGTTCGACCTGTCCTGTCTGCGCCAACTGGGCGTGGCCGGCAGCCCGTTCGCCGCCGAGGGCTTCCACTGGGTGTACGAGCAGTTCGGCGACCGGGTGCTGCTCAACGTCGGTTCCGGTGGCACGGACGTGTGCACCGGGCTGGTCCAGGGGTCCCCGCTCCAGCCGGTCCACGTCGGTGAGATGGCCGGCACCAGCCTGGGCGTCGACGCGAAGGCCTTCGACGAGCGGGGCGAGGTCGTCGTCGGTGAGCTGGGCGAGCTGGTGATCACCTCGCCGATGCCGTCGATGCCGGTGGGTTTCTGGGGCGACGAGGACGGCAGCCGCCTGAGGGCGGCCTACTTCGAGGACTTCCCGGGCGTCTTCCGCTTCGGCGACTGGTGCCGCTTCACCGAGGCGGGTTCGTGCGCCATCACCGGCCGCTCCGACGCGACCCTCAACCGGGGCGGAGTGCGCCTGGGCACCGGCGAGTTCTACCGCGTGCTGGAGGACGTGCCACTGGTGGCCGACTCCGTCGTCGTCCATCTCGAGGACTCGCAGGGCGGCATGGGCGAACTCCTCCTCTTCGTCGTGCCGGCCCCCGGCGTGGACGTCGACGACGAGGTGCGGGCACGCCTGGTCAAGGAGATCCGTACGGCCCTCTCGCCCCGCCATGTGCCGGACCTGATCGTGCCGGTGGCCGCCGTGCCCTACAGCAGGACCGGCAAGAAGCTGGAGGTGCCGGTCAAGAAGATCCTCCGCGGCGCCGCTCCCGACGAGGTCGCCTCACCGGGAGCCCTGATGGACCCGAGCGCCCTCGACTCCTTCGTCGCGTACGCCCGTACCCGCCGGGAGTCCCGGTGAGCCGCGTCGCGGTCGTCGGCACCGGCGTCATCGGCGCCGGCTGGGCGGCCCTCTTCCTCGCGTACGGCCATGACGTCGTGGCCCACGACCCGGGCGAGGGCGCGGAGGCGCGGCTGAGGGAGGCCGTGGCGCAGGCCTGGCCGGCTCTGGAGCGCCTGGGTTTGGCGGAGGGGGCGTCGCCGGAACGGCTCACGTTCGCCGGGGAGCTGGCGGACGCCGTCGCCGGGGCCGAGTTCGTGCAGGAGAGCGGCCCCGAGCGGATCGACCTGAAACAGAAGCTGTTCGCCGACCTCGACGCGGCCACGCCGTCCGGCACGGTCATCGCCAGCAGCTCCTCCGGACTGACGCCCAGCCGCCTGCAGGAGATGTGCGGCAACGCCCCCGAGCGGGTGCTCGTCGGCCACCCCTTCCACCCGTCCCATCTGATCCCGCTCGTCGAGGTCGTCCCGGGCGCCAGGACGACGGACGCGGCCGTACAGCGTGCGCTGGACTTCTACACGAGCCTCGGCAAACGCCCGATCCATGTACGCCAGGAGCTGCCCGGCCACGTCACGAACCGGCTCCAGGCCGCGCTGTGGCAGGAGGCATACTCCCTCGTCGAACGCGGGGTGGTCAGCGTCGCCGATGTGGACGCGGCGATCTCCCAAGGCCCGGGACTGCGCTGGGCGTTGCTCGGACCGCTGGTCAACCAGCATCTGTCGGGCGGCGCCGGGGGCATGGCCCACACCCTGGAGCACCTCGGCCCGCCCGCCGAGGAGTGGATGAAGGACCTCCGCCCCGCACCCCTGACCCCCGCCCTGGTCTCCCTCCTCGTGGACGGAGTCGACGACGAACTCGCCCACGTGGACCAGACGGAGATGGTCGCCCAGCGCGACGAACTGCTGGTGGCCCTGCTGCAACAGAAGCGCGGCCACCGCGCACTGCCCTAGAGAGCCGATGCCAACCATGACTGTCCACACCCCCCGCCTCGACCCCGACGCCCTCGTCGCCGTCGACTTCCACACCCACGTGGAGGCCGACGGACACGGCCACTTCTCCCTCGACCAGGAGCTGTTGGACGCCTCGGCGGCCTACTTCCGCGGCGACCACAACCGCACACCCACGGTCGGCGACCTCGCCGCGTACTACCGCGAACGCGACATGGCGGCCGTCGTCTTCACCGTCGACGCCGGCCGCGGGCTCGGCCACCCGCCGCTGTCCAGCGAGCACATCGCCGAACAGGCCGCCGAACACGCCGACGTACTCGTCCCGTTCGGATCGGTGGACCCCCAGCGCGGCGCGGACGCCTGCCGACAGGCGCGCCGCCTGGTCGAGGAGTACGGGGTCCGCGGCTTCAAGTTCCACCCCGGTCTCCAGGCGTTCTCGCCCGCCGACCCCGCGTACGCCCCGCTGTGGGCGACCCTGGAGGAGCTGGGCACCATCGCCCTCTTCCACACGGGGCAGACCGGGATCGGCGCCGGGCTGCCGGGCGGCCGGGGCATCAAGCTGCGCTACTCCGACCCGCTGCTGCTCGACGACATCGCAGCCGACCACCCCGCTCTGCGCATCGTGATGGCGCACCCCGCCGTGCCCTGGGTCGACACCCAGATCTCCATCGCCACGCACAAGGCCAACGTCTTCATCGACCTGTCGGGCTGGTCCCCCAAGTACTTCCCGCCCCAGCTCGTCAGGCAGCTGAACGGCCCCCTGCGGCACAAGGTCCTGTTCGGCTCCGACTTCCCGGTGATCACGCCGGACCGCTGGTTCGCGGACTTCGCCAAACTGGATGTGAAGGAAGAGGTCAAGCCGTTGATCCTCAAGGAGAACGCCCTGCGCCTGCTCGGTCTGGGCGGCACGGCATGAGCGCCCCGACCCACGGCCTGGGCGAGGACCACGCCGAACTGCGGGCGGTCGTACGGCAGTTGTGCGAGGAGCAGGTCGCGCCGCACGCGTCCGAGGTGGACGCGAACGGCGCCTTCCCCGAGGCGTCCCTGAAGGCGCTGGCCGAGGCCCGGATGCACTGCGTCACGCTCCCGGAGGCCTACGGCGGTGAAGGCGGCGACCATCTGGCGGGCGTCGTGGTGGCCGAGGAGGTCGCCCGCGCCTGCGCCACCACCCAGCAGGTCATGGGCGCCGACGAACTCTTCTCCCTCCCGCTGCTCCTCGGCGGGAGCGAGGAGCTCAGGCAGCGGTATCTGCCGCGCATCGCGTCGGGGGAGTGGCTGGGCGCGTTCGCGCTGTCCGAGCCCGACGCCGGCTCGGACGTCGCGGCGATCTCCACCCGGGCCACGGCGGCCGACGGCGGCTGGCTGCTCAGGGGCACCAAGCGGTGGATCACCAACGCGGGCCGGGCGGACGTCTACGTCGTGTTCGCCTCCGTGGATCCGGAACTGGGGGCCCGGGGACTCGGGGCCTTCGTCGTCGAGGCGACCGACGAAGGGCTGTCCTTCGGGGCTCCGGAGAAGAAGATGGGGCTGAAGGGCTCCCCGACCTGCGAGATCTACCTCGACGACGTCTTCGTGCCCGCCGACAGGCTGGTGGGCGAGCCCGGCCAGGGCATGAAGCTGGCCCTCGCCACCCTGGACCGCACCCGGGCGACCGTCGCCGCGCAGGCCGTCGGCATCGCCCAGGGCGCCCTGGACTGCGCGACCGCCTACCTGAAGGAACGCAGGCAGTTCGGGCGGCCCCTGGCGGAGTTCCAGGGCCTGCAGTTCATGGTGGCCGACATGGAGATGCAGGTCCGCGCCGCACGTCAGCTGACCTACGCGGCGGCCCGCGAACTCGACGCGCACGGCGGGGACATCACCACCGCCGGTGCCGTGGCCAAGTGCTTCGCCTCGGACACGGCCATGAAGGTGACGACCGACGCGGTCCAGCTCCTCGGCGGCTCCGGCTACGTCCGTGACTTCCCGGTCGAGCGGATGATGCGGGACGCCAAGGTCACCCAGATCTACGAGGGCACCAACCAGATCCAGCGCATCGTGATCGCCCGTTCGCTGCTGTGACCGGGATCCCGGGCATCAGTCGGTCATGTATCTGACCCTGCGCGGCTGCACGGGCTTCGGCGCCTGCAGGGCCCGGCCGATGCCCCGGGCGCCCGCGAGCAGCACGGGGATGTGCTCGCTGGGGACCGCCCCTTCGGAGGGGATGACCACTCCGAGCGACGCGACCACGCGACCGTCGGCGCCGCGGACCGGGACCGCGATGCCGAGGGCACGCGGATCGATGTAGCCGTCGCACACCAGCCAGCCCTCACGTCTAGCGCCGGCCCAGATCCGGCGCAGACTGTCGGCGTCGGCCGGCGTTCTGCCGGTGAAGCGGACCAGCGAGCCGGAGAGCACCTCCTCCTGCAGCGCCCGGTCGGCGTTGGCCAGCAGGACCAGGCCGCCCGAACCGGTGTGGGCGGGCATCCGCCTGCCCACGGCCAGCAGGATGCCGTCCAGGGCGTGCCGCGCCCTGAGCTGCTCCACGACCAGCACGTCCGTGCCGTCGAGCACCATCAACTGTGTGTGCTGACGGGTCGCCGCGTGGATGTCCTCCAGATACGGCATCGCCGCCTCACGGAGATCACGGGCACGCGCACCCAGCGACGCGAGCTCCCACAGGTGCATGCCGATCCGCACCTGGCCCGCTCCGGTCCGCTCCAGGAAGCCCACCTCGACGAGCTGATTGACGAGTCGGTGGGCGGTCGGGACGGGCACGTCGGCCTTGCGGCCGATCTCCGCGACGGTCAGCACGGGATGATCGTGGTCGAAGGCCTCCAGAACCCGTGCCGCCCGCGCGATCACGGACTCGTGAGCGTCCGAACGTGCCATTGAGTCCTCACCGGAAACCGCGAGCGCGACCGGGGACGTCCCAGGACTCCCCACTTGTGATGGATGCTTTCACGCCACATGCCCGCCGGGCCAGTGCCGGTCGGCCACCGTGCATGTCACATTCCACGGCCCTGGGCAGTCTTAAAGGCGTAGGTGGGGTTCTCGTTCGCATCGGGAGTATCGGGAGTACGCCATGGACGCACATGACGAGGCCGCCCGCGGTCTGATCGACATCGAGGGATTTCTGTACCGGAACGCTCATCTGGAGGCGGCGCGTCGGCGCGTGGCGGATTTCACCGCGCGGGCGCGGGAGCTCAGCCCGGAGCAGAAACTCGAAATAGAGCAGTGGTATCTCGACGAGCAGCAATACGTCGCCCGCATGGTCACCGATCACATCGCCGACAGCATCAGCACGGTGGAACGGCGACACCACGCCCGGATCCGCCAGTGGATGCGCGGAACCCTCACCGCGATGGTCCTCGTCACTCTGGCGATGGTCACATGCGTCGTCGTGATCCTCGCCTCGACGGGCTGAAGAAATTCTCCCGATTCCTGTCACAGAAGCGGTGCGGCCCCGGTCTGTGCAGCGGATGCGGCAGACGACGCGGAGCAACGGAGGCCGAAGCACATGCATCTCGAACCGTCCCCCACGGCAGGTGACAGCCTCGATCAGGCGGTTTCCGTCTTCGTCCGGCACCGCGGGCGACTCTTCGGCATCGCCTACCGCATGCTCGGCAGCGCGGCCGAGGCCGAGGACGTGGTCCAGGAGGTGTGGCTGCGCTGGCAGAAGGCCGACCGCTCGGCCGTGGCCAACCCGGTGGCGTACCTGTCGAGCGCCACGACCCGTCTCGCCATCAACGTCGCGCAGTCGGCGCGCGTACGCCGGGAGACCTACATCGGCCCGTGGCTGCCGGAGCCCGTCGACACCAGCTCTGACCCGGAGGTCGGCGCCCAGCGCGCCGAGGCCGTGGGACTGGCGCTGCTGCTGGTGCTGGAGCGGCTGACCCCGGTCGAGCGCGCCGCCTATGTGCTGCGCGAGGCGTTCGACTACGCCTACGCCGAGATCGCCGAGATCCTCGAACTCAGCCTCGTCAACGTGCGGAAGATCGTGAGCCGGGCCCGCCGCCACCTGCTGGACGAGCCGCGCGAGAGCGTCGACGCGACCGAGCACCGGCGCCTGCTGAGCGCCTTCGTCTCGGCGGCCCGGACGGGAGACGTGGCCTCGCTGGAGGCTCTGCTCGCCCCGGACGCGGTCAGCCTGTCCGACGGCAACGGCATGCGGGGCTGCGCCCGGGTGCCGGTGCTGGGCCGTGCCCGCGTCGCACACCTGGCGACGTATCGGCCGCTGTGGCGGGAGGCGGAGCCCAGGCTGGTCGATGCCAACGGTCGTACGGGCGTACTGGTTCACCGCGACGGCTGGCCCACCGTCCTGCTGACGATGACCGCCTCGAAGGACGGCATCCACCAGCTGATGTGGATCTTCAGCCCGAGCAAGATCGCCGCCTTCCGCCACTCGCGTTCCCGCTTCACGGCCGCCCCCGGCGGTTCCAGGACCGCAGCTTCTCCGGGTTGAGCACGACCCAGACCTGCACGCCCGTACAACCGGTGGCCCTCTCCCTCCCGAAGGGATCCGTGAGGAGAGGGCCACCCGGAGAGGACCGAACTACTTCTGCTGCGCCAGCCAGTCCGCGAACCTGGTCTCCCCGGTCTGCGCGTCCGGACCCGGCAGGAGCGTGTTCTCCTCCAGCGGGGCGCCCCAGTACGTCGCCTCCGGGTCCGTGACGATCTTGCGGGGGTCGTCCGTGGCGGAGAGCCCCATGCGGATGAACTCCTCCAGCTCGAAGGCCTCGGGGCCGCCCACCTCGACCGTGCCGTTCACCGGTGCGCCCACCGAAGCGCGTGCGACCGCCGCGGCCACGTCGTCGGAGACGATCGGCTGGATCCTGGCGTCGGGCAGGTGCACGGTGTCGCCCTGGGTGACCCCGTCCGCGAGCCCCTTCGCGAACTCGAAGAACTGGGTCGCGTGGACGATGGTGTAGGGCAGGCCGGACCCCTTGATCAGGTCCTCCTGGACCTGCTTGGCCCGGAAGTACCCGCTGCCCTGGAGCCGGTCGGTGCCTACGACGGACAGCGCCACGTGGTGCGCCACACCGGCCTCGGCCTCCGCCTTCAGCAGGTTGGTCGTGGAGGTGCGGAAGAACTCCATGACGTCCTCGTCGGCGAACGAGGGCGAGTTCGACACGTCGACCACGACCTGCGCGCCCTTCAGGACCTCGGCCAGACCCTCGCCCGTCAGCGTGTTGACGCCGGTGTTGGGCGAGGCCGCGACCGCCTCGTGCCCGTGCTCGCCGAGCCTCGCGACCACCTTCGTGCCGATGAGCCCGGTACCACCGATCACTACGACCTTCATGACGGAATTCCTTTCGGGTGTTTCTGATGCCTGCACAAGGAGAGACAGGGCAGGAATGCTGTTTGTGACACGGATTCACTCGACGAGTTTTCCCTCGGTCGAGATATCGTCCATCAGCACGGAAATCTCGCCGGGAACGGACGGAATGCTTTCACGGGTGACACCGGTTTCCGGAGACCACACGAGATTCACCTGAAGCGCGGGATCCGCGTCGGGAAAGTCGCTGCGGTTGTGGCAGCCCCGCGTCTCGCGCCGCTCCAGCGCCGATTCCAGCGTGGCCCGGGCCGCCAGCGCGGCCGACCTGAGGTCGAAGGCGTGCGCGAGGTCCTGGTGGCCGGCGATGTCCGGGTGGACGCCGACGTCCTCCATCCGCTTCTCGATCACCGCCAGCTCCGCGAGCCCGGCGCGCAGGCCCTCCTCGTCCCGTACGACTCCGGCGTGCTCGGTCATCGTGTTGCGGATGGCGCGTTGCAGCGCGCGCACGTTCTCCCGGCCGTCGGCCGCGAGCAGCTCGTCGACCTCGGCGCGGGCCGTCGCCTCGGCCGCCGCCGACCGCGGCTGCGCGCTGAGGGACCGCGAGTACGCAGCGGCGGCCTGCCCGGTGATCCGGCCGTAGACCAGCAGCTCGATCAGGCTGTTCCCGCCGAGCCGGTTGGCCCCGTGCAGCCCGCTGGAGGCCTCGCCGATCGCGTACAGGCCGCGTACGTCCGTGCTGTGGTCATCCGGGCGCACCCACACCCCGCCCATCGAGTAGTGCGCGGTGGGCGCGATCTCGATCGGGTCGCGGGTGACGTCCAGCATCTGGAGGTCCAGCAGCGTCTGGTAGACGCGCGGCAGCCGCGTCATGATCGTCTGCCGTGGCAGATGGGAGACGTCCAGCCACACCCCGCCCTTCGGGGTGCCCCGGCCCTCCTTGATCTCCGTGTACGAGGCCAGCGCCACGCGGTCGCGCGTGGACAGCTCCATGCGCTCGGGGTCGTAACGCGCCATGAAGCGCTCCCCGAGCGCGTTGCGCAGGATGCCGCCCTCACCCCGGGCGGCCTCGCTGACCAGCGTGCCGGCCGCGTTCTCCGGCTCGATGATCCCGGACGGGTGGAACTGCACCAGTTCCGCGTCGCGCAGCCGCGCCCCCGCCTCCACCGCCAGCCGGAAGGAGTCGCCCGTGTTCTCGTCGCGCCGCGAGGAGGTCCGCCGCCAGATCCGGGTGTGACCGCCCGCGGCCAGGATCACCGCGTCGGCGTGGATCAGGTACCGCTTCCCGCTGGCCAGGTCGAAGCCGTACGCGCCGAACACCGCGCCCTCGTGCACCAGCAGCCGGGTGATGTACACCCCCTCCAGCACCGGGATGCCGAGCTGCCCGGCCCGCCGCACGAGGGTGCGCTGGATCTCCAGGCCCGTGTAGTCCCCGGCGAACGCGGTCCGCCGGAACTTGTGCGCGCCGAAGAAGCGCTGCGAGATACGGCCGTCCTCCTCCCGCGCGAAGGCCATGCCGTAGCGCTCCAGGTCGTCGATGCCCCGGGCGGCGCCCCGGGTGACGATCTCCACGGTGCGCGGGTCGGCGAGGAGGTAGCTCTCCTTGAGGGTGTCGGCGGCGTGCTGCTGCCAGCTGTCCTCGGGGTCCATGGTGGCCAGCGCCGCGTTGATGCCGCCGGCCGCGAGCGCCGTGTGGGCGTCCTCCTTGGGCCTCTTGCCGACCGCCAGGACGTCGATCCCGGCCTCGGCCAGCTCGATCGCCGCCCGCAGACCGGCTCCGCCGGTGCCGATGACCAGCACCATGGTCGCGAGACGTTGTTCTGTGATGGCCACGGTCCACTCCGATCGCCTGGGTCTTCCACCAGTACGACCGGGCAGCCCACCGATCTGTGACGCCCCGAGCTCAGCCCTCCGGCGGCGCGTCCAGCGAGGCGACGTAGGGCGCCAGTTTCTCCGGATTCATGATCCACAGGAGCCGCTCGATGCCGTGCTCCGAGGCCTCGACGCTGAGCAGCGCCACGGCCTGCCCGCCGTCCAGCACGAGCGCGGCCGGCCCGCCGTTCGCCTCCACCCACCGGACGGCCTTGCCGGGCCAGAAGCGCGGGGCGAAAGCGGCCAGGTACCTGGACACGTGCGGGCGTCCGACGACCGGGATTCGCGACGCGCCGCGGATTCCGCCGCCGTCGGTGTAGCTGACCACGTCCTCGGTGAGCACGTCCTCCAGCACGGTCAGGTCACCGCCCTGCGCCGCGGCCAGGAACACCTCCATCAGCCGCCGGTGCGCATCGGGGCGGACGGGCTGCCGGCGGTCCGACGAGAGGTGCCTGCGCGCGCGGCTCACCAGCTGGCGCGTGTTGGCCTCGCTCGTCTCCAGCATCTCCGCGATCTGCCGGTACGGGTAGTCGAAGGCCTCCCGCAGCACGTACGCGGCCCGCTCCACCGGGTTCAGTTTCTCCAGCAGGAAGAGCAGCGCCAGGTCGAGTGCCTCGGCCCGCTCCGCGCCCAGCTGCGGGTCCGCCCGCGTGTCGACCGGCTCCGGGATCCAGGGACCGACGTACGACTCGCGCCGCACGCGGGCGGACTGGGCGACATTGATCGCCAGCCGGGCGGTGACCGTGGCGAGGAAGGCGGTCGGCTCGCGCACGGCGTCGCGGTCGGCGTGCTGCCACCGCAGCCACGCCTCCTGCACCACGTCCTCGGCCTCCGCCGTGCTGCCGAGCACGCGGTACGCGATACCGAAGAGCTGGGGCCGCGCCGCGATGAACGCCTTCGTCCCGTCGTCGGGGGAGGCCGTGTCGGCAACGGTCGCCATGCATCCCCCTCGGGTCGGAAGTCCACGATACGACGAGCGCTGACGACCGACGCCGGCCGACGGTCGTGTCACAGACGCGCCCGGTCCCCTGTCACCTCTGCAGACGGCCATGACAGCCATGGCGCGGTGGACTTGATGGAGGTGCGGCACGTGTCGGACAAGGACTCGGCGCAAGGGACCGGCGTACGGACACGGTCCGAGGGCTGGAAGACGGCGGTGAGGATGCTCCAGGACGCCTCCCCGCTCGTCGTCCCCGAAGGGGCCTCGGCGATGACCATCCTCGTCGAGTGGGAGCCGGGGGACCCGGGAAGCCCGCCGCACCGCCATCCGGGGCCCGCGTTCGGTTACGTCGTGGAGGGCGCGGTCCGCTTCGAACTCGAGGGCGAGCCGGAGCGCGTGATCGAGGCCGGCGGCACTTTCTGGGAGCCGGGCGGTGACGTGATCCACTACCAGGACGGCAACGCGCTGGCCGACGCACGGACCCGCTTCGTCGTGACCATGCTGTGCGCACCGGGCAGGCCGATGCTCGAACTCGTCGACGAGGACGAACTGGCGAAGCGGGTCCACCTGCGCGCCCCGCGACCCACCGCCTGACCGGTCAGCCGCCGCCGTCGAGGTCGTCGCGGCGGCGGAGCACCCGCAGCTCATGGCCGTCGAGCCGCATCTCGTACAGCTTGCCGCGGGCGTTCTCGAAGGGGCGGTGGAGGATCAGCATCAGGTCGCCGTCGAAGGTGCGGAACAGCATGCCGTGGCCGCTGTCGTCCCGGACCAGCGGCCGCCGCTGTTCCCAAGGCCCCCTGATGTCACCGGACTTGGAGACCGCGTAGGTCTGCACATAGCCGCCGCTGATCGAACCGTCCTTGCCCGCCAGGTTCTTCTCGTACGTCGACCACAGCATGAGGAGGGACCCGTCTGGGGTGTCGTACAGCTGGGGCCCGTCGGTGATGTACGGGGCGAGCTGGTGCGGTACGCCCGCCGGGATCTGCTCGGTGAGCCAGGGCGCGTCGGAGCCCTTGAAGAGGAGGACCGGGTCGCCGGTCGTGCCGGTCAGGTCGGGGGCGAGCCGGATCGCCTCCATGGTTCCGTCGATCGTCTGCAGCCACTCGTGCGCGTACACCATCCAGGGCTGTCCGGCGCGGTCGACGTACAGCGTGCCGTCGAGGGTCATGAGGTGCCCGGGCGGGGTGGGCCGGGCCGGGTCCACGGCGGTGAACGGGCCGAGCAGGGAGTCGGACACGGCGGTGACCGTGCCGCGCATGTGGTTCGGCAGCTGGAACGGCGTGCCCCAGCGGCCGGCCGGCGGCACCGGGAGCGGCCTGTCCTCGGCGTGCAGGGTGGTGAACAGGTAGTACCTGCCACGCCACTTGTGCACCTCCGGCGCCCAACCGCCTTCGCCCGCCCAGATTCCCGGCTGGTCGGCGGCCAGGAACACCACGAGGGGCCGCGCCCACTCGCGCAGGTCCCGGCTGCGGTAGACCATCGTGCCGACGCCCTCCACGCCCGACACGGACGGCTCGTTGGACGTGTAGAGGTGGTAGGTGCGGGTCTCCTCGTCGGCCACGACGAAGGGATCGTGCAGCGGCATCCCGGGGAGCCGTATCGGCTCGGTCTCGGTCACGGCCGCAGAATACGGGGCCGAAATCCCGGACCCGTTCGGCCCCGTCGCCCGCACCCGCCTCGCCGCGCGGCCGGTCACTTGTCGAGGCCGGCGCTGAAGAAGTCGACGAGCCGGTCGACGGCGGGGTCGATGTACTCGCGCTTGTCGTACAGGTCGACATGGCTCGCGCCCTTGATCCAGTGGATCTCCGCCGGGCCGGTGGCGCGCCGGTGGGCCTCCAGGCCCATCCACGCGGTGACGGCGTGCTCGCCGAGGATCTGCAGGACCGGGCGCGGGCCGATCAGCGGAACGGCGTGGAAGACGTCGCTGGACGCCATCCTGTCGATGCTCTCCCAGGCGAGGAACTTCGCCGAGCGCTCGTGGAAGCCACGGGGACCGCAGTAGTACTCCCAGCCCTCCACGCCGTGCTCGCCGCCGAGCGCCCCGGCCTCCTCGGCGGTCGCCGGGAACATGGTCATCACCCCCGGGTCCTCGCCGTTCGCGGCCTCGGTGCGGGCCCGGGCGGAGGCGTCCAGCAGGGAGCGGAACACGGCCGGGTCCTGGGTGCCGTCGGCGCCGTGGCGGAACTGGCGGGCGGGTTCGGCGGTGCACACCGTCGCCACGGCCCGGACCCGGGGGTCGCCGCCGGTCGCGGCGAGCGAATAGCCGCCGGAGGCGCAGATGCCCAGCAGGCCGATCCGGTCGGCGTCCACCTCGGGCCGGGTGGTGAGGAAGGAGACGGCGGCCTTGAAGTCCTCCACACGCTGAGCCGGGTCCTCCAGACCGCGCGGCAGACCGCCGGACTCACCCTGGTGGGCGGCGTCGAAGGCCAGGGTCACGAACCCCCGCTCGGCCATCAGCCGTGCGTACGTGCCGGACGTCTGCTCCTTCACCCCCGTACCGGGATGACCGACCACCAGCGCCGGAAGCGGACCCGAGGCCGGAGAGTCGGGGGTGTACAGGTGCCCGGCGAGCGGAATGCCGGCGCTGTCGAACGTGACGATGGTCCTGGCCATGAGAACAACTCCCTGGAGACGGAAACGGCGTGAAGCGAGAGCACCGGCGGCGGACTCGAAGCCCGCACCCCACCGGGCACACCTCAACGTTCCGACACCCTCGGCAAGGGCGGGAGAGCCAGGTTTCTGCCTGGGAAAGGACTTGCCCCCTCAGACGTACGCCGTGGTCGTCGCCGTGGCGGGACACTGGAGGGCATGACTTCGGGCATGACTTCGGACTCCGACCCGCGTGCGCTGGGCGCCTTCCTCAAGGCCCGCCGGGCCCAGCTGACCCCGCGGGAGTGCGGCCTTCCCGAGACGGACTCCACCCGCAAGGTCGCCGGACTGCGCCGCGAGGAGGTCGCCCGCATCGCCGCCATCAGCGTCGACTACTACACCCGGCTCGAACAGGGCCGCGTCCGCGCCTCCGCACCCGTGCTGATCACCCTGGCCCGGGCCCTGCGCCTCGACGACGACCAGCAGCGGTACCTCTACGAACTCGCCGGCCGGTCCGACGCCCGGCCGCGCCGCCGCAGGCCCGCGGAGCGCCTGCGCCCGGCCATGCGCCGGCTGCTCGACCAGCTCTCCGAGACCCCCGCACTCGTCCTCGGCAAACGCCTCGACATCCTCGCCTGGAACCCCACCGCCACAGCCCTGTACACCGACTTCGCCGCCCTCCCGTCGGACCGGCGCAACTACCTCCGGCTGCTGTTCACCGACCCGACGGTCCGGCAACTGCACCGGGACTGGGCCGCGGACGCCCGGGACGCCGTCGCCGCGCTGCGCATGGAGGCCGCGGGCGACCCCGACGATCCCGACCTCGCGCGGCTCGTCGGCGAACTCTCGCTCCAGGACCCCGACTTCCGCACCTGGTGGGCCGAACACCGCGTCAACAGTGCCAGTTACGGCACCAAGCACTACCGCCACCACCTGGTCGGCGACCTCACCCTCGACTGCGACACCTGGAGCAGCCCGGACGGCTCCGGACAGCGCCTGATGGTCCTGACCGCCGAGCCCGGCAGCCCTTCGTACGACGCCCTGCGCTTCCTCACCTCGTGGACCACCCGGCAGCCGGACACCGACCCGACGCGCTGACGGTCCGGGCCCGGCGAAAGACCTCAGCGCGGGCGCAGTACGTCCGACACCGCCAGTGCCATGTGCAGTTCAGGCGCTGGTGGACGGTCTCCCGGGAGAGGTCGCCGCGGCGGGCGGTGGTGGTCTTGCCGGACGTGGGCCTCGCCTGGGCGGCCGCGGTGGAGAACAGTACTTCCGGGGAAGGAGAACCGGCATGACATCCCTGAGTGGCGTACCGAAGCAACTGTTCATCGGCGGCACCTGGCAGGACGCGGCGGACGGCACCACCATGCCCGTCGACGACCCGGCGACCGGCGAGATCCTCTGCCATGTCGCCGACGCGGGCCCCAAGGACGCCCGGCTCGCGGAGGACGCGGCCGTCGCGGCACAGCCGGAGTGGGCCCGTACGGCGCCGCGTGCGCGCAGCGAGATCCTGCGCCGCGCCTACGAGATCCTTCTCGCCCGCACCGACGAACTCGCCCTCCTGATGACGTCCGAGATGGGCAAGCCGCTGGCCGAGGCGCGGGGTGAAGTGGCGTACGCCGCCGAGTTCTTCCGCTGGTTCTCGGAGGAGGCCGTGCGCATCGACGGGGACTTCGGCATCCTCCCCGACGGCCGCAACCGCATGCTGCTCTCCCGCCGCCCGGTGGGCCCCTGTCTTCTCGTCACGCCCTGGAACTTCCCCCTCGCGATGGGCACCCGCAAGATCGGCCCGGCGATCGCGGCGGGCTGCACGATGATCCTGAAACCCGCCCCGCAGACCCCGCTCTCCGTGCTTGCCCTGGCCGCGATCCTCCAGGAGGCGGGTCTGCCGGACGGTGTCCTGAACGTCGTCACCACCTCCCGCGCCGGCGACGTCTGCGAACCGCTCCTGCGCGGCGGCCGTATCCGCAAGCTCTCCTTCACCGGCTCCACGGCCGTCGGCCGCCTCCTGCTCGCCCAGTGCGCCGACACGGTCGTACGGACCTCCATGGAACTCGGCGGCAACGCGCCCTTCATCGTCTTCGACGACGCCGACCTGGACGTGGCCGTGGACGGCGCGATGACCGCCAAGATGCGCAACATGGGGGAGGCGTGCACGGCCGCCAACCGCTTCTTCGTCCACCGCTCGGTGGCGGAGGAGTTCGCGGGGCGGCTGGCCGAGCGGATGGGCGCGCTCGTCGTCGGCCCGGGCACACGGGACGGCGTCGACGTCGGCCCCCTGATCGACACGGCGGGCCGCGCGAAGGTGGAACAACTGGTCGAGGACGCGGTGGGCCGGGGCGCCCGCGTCCTGGTCGGCGGCCGCACGCCCGAGGGCCCCGGCTGCTTCTATCCGCCGACGGTCCTGACGGACGTGTCCCCGGACAGCGACCTGATGGGCACCGAGATCTTCGGCCCCGTGGCCGCGATCCTCACCTTCGAGGAGGAGGACGAGGTACTGGCCCGCGCCAACGACACCCCCTGGGGTCTGGTCGGTTACCTGTTCACCCAGAACCTGGACCGGGCCCTGCGGGTCAGCGAGCGCATGGAGGTGGGAATGGTGGGCCTGAACACGGGCCTGGTCTCCAACCCCGCGGCTCCCTTCGGCGGTGTCAAGCAGTCGGGGCTGGGGAGGGAGGGCGGCCGGCTCGGGATCGACGAGTTCCTGGAGTACCAGTACCTGGCGATTCCGGTCAGGTGACGCGGCACGGTCGCGCGGTGTACGACGCGGCGACGCCGGCCCTGCGGGTCAGCACCAGCTGACGGACCGCGGGCCGGCCGGGATCCGGGTCCCCGGCCGGCCCGTTCCTTCCCGTGGGGGAAGACCTATCGGCGGCCCGCGCGACGGCGGCGCCCGACCAGGACCGCGCCCGTGCCGACACCGACGGCCACGACGGCCGCGCCCGCGATCGGCAGGGTCGAGCCGGAACCGGTGCTCGCCAGGTCGCCGTCCGTGGTGGCGCCCGTACTGCCGGAGGCCGATGAGCCGCTCGTCGTGGAGCCGCCGGTCGAACCGGAGCCGCCCGTGGACGACCCGCCGGAGGCCGAGGAGCCGTCACCGCCGGTCGACCCGCTGCCGCCCGTCGACCCGCCGCCGGTCACGTCGAGCGTGATGTCGGCCGTGTCGTTCGCCTTGTCGGTGTCGAAGGGCCGGGACGGACCGGCGAGCGACACGGAGCCCCCGGCACCGTCGGTCCCCGACACCGCCTTGTCGATCCGCAACTTGAAGGTGTACGTCTCCCCGTCGCCCTCGTCCTCCCAGGACTGGCTCGTGCCGCACTCGTAGCTTCCGGCCTCCACCTTGTCGCAGAAGCCGTCCGCCTTCGTCACCGTCGTACCGGACGGCACTTTGATGCGGACCTTGGTCACCGAGACCCCGCCGTCCCGCAGCACCCACGCAGGCCCCGCGTTCGTGAACTTCACCGTGAGCGGCACCGTGTCCCCGACCGCGCCCTTCAGCTCCGCCCCCGTCACCCGGAAGTCGGCCGTGTTGTCCGCCGTCACCTTCACGTCGGCCGCGTCCCAGTCGGGGTGCGAGCCGTCGCGCGGCCCGGCCGGAGTGGCGTCGGGCTGCTCAACGAGCTTGACCGCGGGGCCCGTTCCGCGCACCGGCGCGCTCGCGTTCTCGTCGGGGGAGGGCTCGCCGGTCTCCACCGTCACGCGCAACCGGTCGTACAGCGCACGGTCGAGCGCCCTGAGCGCCAGCGGCTGCTCGGGCGCGTAGACGGCCCCGGGCTCCACGGTCTGGTCGAACTCGCAGATCGCCTCGGACTTGCTCGGTGCCTCGTCGTAGGAAGGCACCTCGTAGCGAAGGCAGTTGGCGGGCAGCTCGGTGTGGCTCAGGCCGCGCGTGACGGAGTACGTCAGCCAGACCTTGTCCGCCGCCGCGGTGCCCGTGTTGGTGAAGGCGACCGGCACCTCGAAACCGTTGCCCGGCCTCACCCCGTCGACCGCGGGGATCTTCGCCAGGGTCACCTCGGCCGTGGAGGCGTCGTCGGCGGCGGCCGGCACGGCGCCCAGGGCCAGTACGGCGACGGCACCGAGCGCGCCGGCGGTCTGGCGGAGCGGACGGAGGCCGGAAGAGCTCTGGAGCATGGGGGGTCCTCGGAGGTGAAGCGTCGGCGTCGGGCGGACTAACTGCTGGGGAACGCGAGTTCCGCAACAACAGACAAGCCCTGACGCGGAATGGTTGCACCGGGGAAGGAAGTGGCGGCTGTGGTCCGAGAGGCGGCTGTCCATGCGGCTGTCCGCGATGCGGGACGGCCCTCTTGACGCCGTCCCCACCTCGATCGACACTCCCAGAGAGGAATCCTAGTGAATAGGTAGGGAAACATGAGGCGCCTTGAGTCGGTCACCGTCCCAGTGAGCCGTTCGCCTCTTCTGACCTCCCGCCGTCACATCGATCTGCAGCGTGTCTGCAGCGCGATCGACCTCCAGGGCTGAGCCGCGCCCATCCCGAGCCGACGGACGCCTTACGAGGGTGTCGTCCCGTCCGGCCCGCACGGGTGAGCCCTGCTCCCTCGCCCGACGTCGCTACCGCCGCGCGTACGTCCGCGCCCGCTCCCGGGGAGAGTCATGACCGTCACACCACTGGCCGCCCACGCAGCCGACCGGCCCGCGCCCGCCTTCCGCGGCCGCATCGGCCGGGACGCGCGCAGCGGCCACTACGCCGTGCCGGGCCGCTACCGGCTCCATCTGTCGACCGCGTGTCCCGACGGCCTGCGCATCGCCGTCACCCACGCCCTGCTCGGCCTGGACACCATCTGTCCGGCGACCCTCCTGCCCGCCGTCCCCGACTGTGCCGAGGGCGGCCACTCCGTCCTCCGTCCGCTGTACGAGGCCACCGCCCACCGGTACGCCGGGCCGGCCGTCGGACCGGTGCTCAGCGACGACTGGTCCGGCCGGATCGTCAGCACGCACACGCCGGACATCATGCGCGACCTGGCCCGGCGCTTCGGCGGCGAGCGGCTCTCGCTGTACCCGTGCGGGGCGGAGTCGGAGATCGAGGCCGTGGAGCGGATGTGCGCGGAGGGGATCGAGGAGGCGGCACAGCGGGCCGGGTCGGCCGGCGGGGAGCCAGTGGTATGTGACATGGCACTGGGCACACTGCTGGAAACCCTCGGCGCCCTCGACCGCTGGCTCGACGGCCGCACCTACATGATCCGCGACGAAATCACCGCCGCGGACGTCGAGTTGTGGGTCGCGCTGGTCCAGCTCGACACCGTGCACCGCAACCACCTCGACGCCGCCGCGGTGCAGCGCATCGCCGACCACCCCGCCCTGTGGGCCTACGCCCGCCGGCTCACCGCCCACCCGGCCTTCGGCGGGCACCTCGACCTGCCCGGCATCGAGCGCCGCCACCACGCCCGCTGCCAGGGCCTGGAGGCCGCCGGAGCCGCCGTCCAGATCCTGGACTGGGCCACCCACGCTGCGGACGGCAAAGGCGCCGGACCGCAGGTCGACCGGCCCTGAGCCTGTCCATCAAGTGGACGACCATTGACATACGTTCGGGCGATTGGCTTCACTGCGACCCAGAACGGTCATGAGTGTCAGCGACAAGCCCTGGCTTGCTGACCGGCAACCCTCGCACGCGGTGGGGTGCCCCAGGTGACGACCGGACCGGATGACGTTTCGGTAAGCGCGAGTGGCCCCAGGGGCCGGAAGAGCACGGTGACGGACATGTACGCAGCCTCCAGGACGGCCACGCGCCGCGCCGAGGGCTGCGTACGGCCGTACGCGAAGGTGCTCGTCGCGGACCGGAGCGTCGATCTGCTCCGGGTGAGCAGCGCACTGTGTACCGCACCGGGCCGTGCCCGCTGTCGGGGCTGACGTCTCCTCCCAGCCCCCGCGTTCCTGACGAACACCGCGCCCGCGGTGTGCCGTTGTCCGCCCAGCTCCCGGTGCCCGTGCGTCGCGTCCTGCACTCGTAGTACGCCGACTTCGCCGTGTCCGGGGGTCGACCGACCTTGCCGGAGCCCTCCATGACCGAACCCCCAGGCACCGCCGTGTCCCTGACCGAGGCACCGCCGCCCACCGACGTACCGTCAAAGCCCCTTGCCGCACAGCGAGTTCTGCCGTTGCGGCGGCCCGGGCGGTGGATCGCCACCGCCGTCGTCCTGGTCCTGGCGGCCCAGTTCGTGCACGGCCTGGCGACCAACCCCTTCTACCAGTGGGACCGCTTCGGCTACTGGTTCCTGCGCCCGACCATCCTCGACGGCCTGCTCATCACCCTGGAAGTCACCGCCTACAGCGCGGTGTTGGGCCTTCTCGGCGGCATCCTGCTCGCCCTGGCCCGGCTCTCCAGGAGCCCGGTGCTGCGGGCGGTCAGCTGGACCTATGTGTGGGCGCTGCGCTCCATCCCGCTCATCGTCGTCCTGCTCTTCCTCTACAACTTCTCGGCCCTGTACAAGACGTTGAGCGTCGGCGTGCCCTTCGGACCGGCCTTCTTCTCCTTCGACGAGTCGAAGCTCGCCACCGACATGGTCATCGCCGTGATCGGCCTCAGCCTCAACGAGGCGGCCTACGCGGCCGAGGTGGTCCGCGGCGGCATCCTCTCCGTCGACCAGGGCCAGCACGAGGCGGCCGCCGCCCTCGGCCTGCCCAAGGGCTACCAGTTCCGGAAGATCGTCTTTCCGCAGGCGCTGCGGTCGATCACCCCGAACTACGTCAACCAGCTGATCGGCCTGATCAAGAGCAGCTCACTGGTCTTCTACGTCTCGCTGCTCGACCTGTTCGGCGTCGCCCAGTCCATGGGCGCCACCTACCCCGGCGACGTCGTACCGCTGCTCCTCGTCGTGACCGTCTGGTACCTGATCCTCACCAGCGTCGTCTCCGTCGTCCAGTTCTACGTCGAGCGGTACTACGCCCGGGGCGCCACGCGCTCCCTGCCGCCGACCCCGCTCCAGAAGCTGCGGGCCGTCCTGGCCGACCTGCGCGCCCGCATCCGCCGGGAGGCCGCCGTATGACCGCCACCACGCTCGACACCGGAGCCGCCACCGTCGAGGTGCGTGACGTGCACAAGTGGTACGGCGCCCACCGCGTCCTCAACGGAGTCGACCTGACCGTCCGCCCCGGCGAGGTCACCGTGATCCTCGGCCCGTCCGGCTCCGGCAAGTCCACCCTGCTGCGGGTCATCAACCACCTGGAGAAGCCCGAGATCGGCCATGTCAGCCTCAACGGCGAGCTGATCGGCGTACGCCGGCAGGGGGAGCGGCTGAAGGAGCTGAGCGAGCGGGCCATCCTGGCGCAGCGCGGCCGGATCGGGTTCGTCTTCCAGAACTTCAACCTCTTCCCGCACCTGACCGTCCTCGACAACGTGGCCGCCGCCCCCGTCGCCACCGGGAAGCTGACCAAGCCCGAGGCCCTGGAGCTCGCCCGCGAACTCCTCGGCCGGGTCGGCCTCGCCGACAAGGCCACCGCCTATCCACGGCAGCTGTCGGGCGGCCAGCAGCAGCGCGTGGCCATCGCCCGGGCCCTCGCCCTGCGCCCCGGCGTCATCCTCTTCGACGAGCCGACCTCGGCCCTCGACCCCGAGCTCGTCGGTGAAGTCCTGTCCGTCATCAAGGACTTGGCGACCAGCGGCACCACCCTCGTCATCGTCACCCACGAGATCGGCTTCGCCCGCGAGATCGCCGACCGGGTCGTCTTCATCGACGACGGCCGCATCGTCGAGCAGGGCCCGCCCTCCGAGGTCCTCGACAAGCCACAGCACGAGCGGACCAGGGACTTCCTCAGCAAGGTCCTCTGACCGACCGTCAACTTCCTTTCCCCGCACCACCGTTTCTCTCATCTCCTAAGGAACAGCCATGCCCACCCACATCTCCCGACGCAGCCTGATACGCGGCATCACCGCGGCGACCGCCGTCGCCACCCTCGCCACCGGGCTCGCCGCCTGCGGTGGGGACAGCGACGCCGCGACCAAGACGTCCGACGCCACCGGCACGGTCACCGTCGGTCTCGTCTCCAACGGCGCCGCCAAGGAGACCACCCTCAAGGTCTCCGAGGTCAAGTCCATCAGCGCCCAGCTGCCCGCCGCGATCAGAAAGAGCGGCAAGCTGGTCATCGGCTCCGGCACCCTGCCCTCCGGCTCCCCGCCGCTCGGTTTCATCGGCAGCGACCAGAAGACGCTGACCGGCTCCGAGTCCGACCTGGCCCGCCTGGTCGCCGCCGTGTTCGGCCTCAAGCCCGAGGTCAAGCGGTTCACCTGGGAGAACCTCTTCGTCGGCATCGACAGCGGCAAGGTGGACGTCGGCTTCTCGAACATCACCGACACCGAGGAGCGCAAGCAGAAGTACGAGTTCGCCTCCTACCGCAAGGACGACCTCGCCTTCGAGACGCTCAAGAGCTCCAAGTTCAGCTTCGACGGCGACTACGAGGCCCTCGCCGGCAAGACGATCTCGGTCGGCGCCGGCACCAACCAGGAGCGCATCCTGCTGGAGTGGAAGTCCAAGCTGGAGAAGGAGGGCAAGAAGCTCACCGTCAAGTACTTCCAGGACAGCCCGAGCATCTACCTGGCCCTCAACAGCGGCAAGATCGACGCCTACCTGGGCCCCAGCCCCAACCTCTCCTACCACGTCACCCAGACCGCGAGCACGCCCAACCCGACGAAGATCGCGGGCCAGTACTCCGGCGCGGGTGCCGACCTCCAGGGCCTGATCGCCGCGACCGCGAAGAAGGGAAGCGGCCTCGCCAAGCCCCTGTCCGAGGCGATCAACTACCTGATCGAGCACGGCCAGTACGCCCAGTGGCTCAAGGCCTGGAACCTCTCCAACGACGCCGTCGCCAAGTCGGAGATCAACCCGCCCGGCCTGCCCCTCGACAACTCCTGACCCGCCGTCACGCGCCGGGGCTCCGCCGCCGACCCGCGGCGGAGCCCCACCCTGGAGACCGTCACACCATGTCCACCGTCAGCATCGAAGCCACCGCCGCCCACATCCTCGACAACCCCGCCTGGGCCGCGCTCACCGGCCCGCACGCCCACTTCGCCGAGCGCGTGGGCCGCGCCGCCCGCTACCCGGCCGACGTGGCCCCCTTCCACGCCGTCGCCGACCTCGGCGACCCGCGCGCCTGGGCCGACCTGGCCACCCTCGTCGGCCCCGGCGGCACCGCCTCCGTCCGGGGCGTGACCGAGCCGCCCCCGGGCTGGGAGGTCGTCCGCACCGGCCACGGCGTCCAGCTCGTCGACACCGCCCTGCGCGCCGAGCCCGACCCCGAGGCCGTACGCCTCGGCCTCGACGACGTACCCGAGATCCTCGACCTGATCGCCCGCACCGAACCCGGCCCCTATCTGCCGCGCACCGTGGAGATGGGCACCTACCTCGGCATCCGCCACCACGGCCGCCTCGTGGCCCTGGCCGGCGAACGCCTCCACCCACCCGGCTGGACCGAGATCAGCGCCGTCTGCACCGACCCGGCGTATCGCGGCCGAGGCCTGGCCACCCGCCTGGTCCGCGCGGTCGCGGCCGGCATCAAGGAACGCGGCGAGCACCCCTTCCTGCACGCCGCGGCCGGCAACGCGAACGCGATCCGCCTGTACGAGTCGATCGGCTTCACCCTGCGCCGCCGTTCGGTCTTCGCGCTCGTACGACGAACAGGTGCCGCAGGCCTGGAAGAAACGGCATAGCCGTGCCGTTGTCCCTGTCGAAGGCGACTGTTCGCGCGAACCGGCGGAGGTGCGAGAGATGACACGTGTCCTCGGCCGCCGCGTCCGCCTGCACTCCCGGCCCCACATCGACCTTCTGCGCGTGGCCGGCGCGCTCTGTTGTTCCTGACCCTCCCCCAGCCTTCGGCCGGGGGACCCCCATTCGCTGCGCTCCCAGCCGCCGTACGCCCTGTTCCGCAGCCGGCGTGATCTCGTACGGACCTCCAGGAAAGGCACCCTCGTGTCCTCAACCCCCGCTTCCCGTCTGCACCTCGCCGTCGCCCTGGACGGCACCGGCTGGCACCCCGCCTCCTGGCGCGAGCAAGTGGCCCGGCCACGCGACCTGTTCACCGCCGGATACTGGGCCGACCAGGTCGCCGAGGCCGAGCACGGCCTGCTCGACTTCGTGACCTTCGAGGACGGGCTCGGCCTCCAGTCCTCGCACTACGGCGAGCTGGACGGCCGCACCGACCAGGTACGCGGCCGCCTGGACGCCGTACTGATCGCGTCCCGCATCGCGCCCCTCACCCGGCACATCGGCCTGGTCCCGACCGTGATCGCCACCCACACGGAGCCGTTCCACATCTCCAAGGCGATCGCCACCCTCGACTACGTCAGCACCGGCCGCGCCGGTCTGCGCGTGCAGATCAGCGCCCGCCCGCACGAGGCCGACCACTTCGGCCGCCGCACCTTCCCGCCGCTCGACCTGGCCGAACTCCGGAGCCCGGCCGGGCAGGAGCGGCTCACCGAGCACTTCGACGAGGCCGCCGACTACGTCGAGGTCGTGCGCCGGCTCTGGGACAGCTGGGAGGACGACGCGGAGATCCGGGACGTCGCCACCGGCCGCTTCATCGACCGCGACAAGCTGCACTACATCGACTTCGAGGGCAGGCACTTCAGCGTCAAGGGCCCCTCCATCACCCCGCGCCCGCCGCAGGGCCAGCCGCTCGTCACCTCCCTCGGCCACCAGACCGTCCCGTACCGGCTGATCGCCCGCCAGACCGACGTCGGGTACGTGACCCCGCACGACGCCGGCCAGGCCCGCGCGATCGTCGCCGAGATCCGCGCCGAGCAGGAGGCCGCCGGGCGCGCCGGTGAACTCCTGCACGTCTTCGGTGACTTGGTGGTCTTCCTCGACGACGACCAGGCCGCGGTAGAGGACCGACGCGCACGCCTCGACTCCCTCGCGGGGGAGCCGTACACGAGCGATGCCCGCGTCTTCGCCGGAACGCCCGCCCAACTGGCCGACCTGCTCCAGGAGTTGGCGGCCGAGGGCCTGAGCGGCTTCCGGCTGCGGCCCGCCGTCTCCGGCCACGACCTCCCGGCGATCTCCCGCGGCCTGGTCCCCGAGCTCCAGCGCCGCGGCGCCTTCCGCACCGCATACGAAGCCGACACCCTGCGCGGTCTGCTGGGCCTGCCCCGCCCCGCCAACCGCTACGCCCCCACCGCCGCCTGAGCCGGAAGGACCGCACCGACATGAGCAAGCCGCTGAAGCAGATCCATCTGGCCGCGCACTTCCCGGGCGTCAACAACACCACCGTGTGGAGCGACCCGCAGGCCGGCAGCCACATCGAGTTCAGCTCCTTCGTGCACTTCGCGCGGACCGCCGAACGCGCCAAGTTCGACTTCCTGTTCCTCGCCGAGGGACTCAGGCTGCGCGAACAGGGCGGCAAGATCTACGACTTGGACGTCGTCGGCCGCCCCGACACCTTCACCATCCTCGCCGCGCTGGCCGCCGTCACCGAGCACCTCGGCCTGACCGGCACCATCAACTCCACCTTCAACGAGCCCTACGAGGTGGCCCGCCAGTTCGCCAGCCTCGACCACCTCTCCGGCGGCCGCTCCGCCTGGAACGTCGTCACCTCCTGGGACGCCTTCACCGGCGAGAACTTCCGCCGCGGCGGCTTCCTCCCGCAGGACGAGCGCTACTCCCGCGCCAAGGAGTTCCTCGCCACCACCCAGGAGCTCTTCGACTCCTGGCGCGGCGACGAGATCGTGGCCGACCAGGCCACGGGCGTCTTCCTGAGCGACGCGAAGGCCGGCGCCTTCGTCCACCAGGGCCAACACTTCGACATCCAGGGCCAGTTCAACGTCCCGCGCTCCCCGCAGGGCCGCCCGGTGATCTTCCAGGCCGGCGACTCCGACGAGGGCCGCGAGTTCGCCGCCTCGTCCGCCGACGCCATCTTCAGCCGGTACGCCGCCCTGGAGGAGGGGCAGGCGTTCTACACGGACGTCAAGAACCGCCTCGCCAAGTACGGCCGCGGACACGACCAGTTGCTGATCCTCCCCGCCGCGAGCTTCGCCCTCGGCGACACCGACGCCGAGGCCGAGGAACTCGCCCGCGAGGTGCGCCGCCAGCAGGTCAGCGGGGCCACCGCGATCAAGCACCTGGAGTTCGTCTGGAACCGGGACCTGTCCTCGTACGACCCCGAAGGCCCGCTTCCCGACGTCGACCCGGACGTCAGCGAGAACCACATCTCCAAGGGCCGCGCCCAAGTCCGTATGTACCGCGACCCGTTGGCCACCGCCCGCGAGTGGCGCGAGCTGGCCGCCGCCAACAACTGGTCCATCCGCGACCTGGTCATCAACACCGGCAACCGCCAGACCTTCGTCGGCTCCCCGCAGACCGTCGCGAAGACCATCAACGAGTACGTCCAGGCCGACGCCAGCGACGGCTTCATCCTCGTCCCGCACATCACGCCCGGCGGCCTCGACGTCTTCGCCGACAAGGTCGTCCCGCTCCTCCAGGAACAGGGCGTCTTCCGCACCGAGTACGAGGGCCCGACCCTCCGCCACCACCTCGGCCTCGCCCACCCCGACGAGGAGTCCGAGCAGCGGGTGGCCTCGTGAAGTTCCTCGCGATCACCCTGATCGTGCACCGGCCGGACCCGGTCACGGGGGTACGGAAGTCCACCCACGAGCGGTTCCGCGAGGTCCTCGAAAACGCCGTGCTCGCCGAGGAGTTGGGCTTCGACGGCTTCGGCGTGGGGGAGCGGCACGAGCGCCCGTTCATCTCCTCGTCCCCGACCGTCGTGCTCAGCCATGTCGCAGCCCTGACCAGGCGGATACGGCTCTTCACCGCCGTCACCACCCTCAGCCTCCTGGACCCGGTCCGCGCCTACGAGGACTACGCCACGCTCGACCACCTCTCGAACGGCCGCCTCGATCTGATCATCGGCAAGGGCAACGGCGCCGCCCAGCGTGACCTGTTCCACGTCATGCCCGAGGACCAGTGGGACCGCAACGCCGAGAGCTACGAGGTGTTCCGGCAGCTCTGGCGCCAGGACAAGGTCACCGCGGACACCCGCTTCCGCCCCCCGCTGACCGAGGCGGAGGTGTGGCCGCGGCCGTACCAGCGGCCGGTCCGGGTCTGGCACGGCAGCGCCACCAGCAAGGAGTCGGTCGACCTGGCCGCCCGCTACGGCGACCCGCTGTTCTCGGCGAACGTCACCAACCCCATTGAGCCGTATGCCGAGTTGATCCGGTACTACCGCGAGCGCTGGGAGTTCTACGGCCACGACCCGGCCGACATCGCAGTCGGCGCCGGCACGGCGGGCATCCACATCGCGCCCACCACCCAGGAGGCGCTGGCCGCGTACCGTCCGACCTTCGACGCGAACCTGGCCTTCTTCAAACAGGCGGGCCTGCCGGTCGTCTTCGAGACGCTGGAGGACTTCGTGGAGCGCAGCTCGGCGCTGATCGGCAGCCCGCAGCAGGTCATCGACAAGGTCCACCGCTACCACGAGCAGTTCGGCCACACGGTGGTCCACCTGCACGCGGACGCGGGCGGCCTCACCGACGCCCAGCACCGCGACTCCCTCGAACTCTTCCAGTCGGCGGTCGCCCCGGTCCTGCGCAAGGACATCCCGGACCCGCCCTTCGACTGGGGCCCGGTGCGGCCGGCCGAGGAGGCGGCGGCCCATGTCTGACATCCCCCTCGGCGTCCTCGACCTGGTCCCGATCTCCTCCGGCTCCACGGCCGCCGACGCCCTGCGCAACTCCATCGACCTGGCCCGGCTGACGGAGCGTTTCGGCTACGCCCGTTACTGGTTCGCGGAGCACCACCTCAACCCCGGCGTCGCGGGTACGTCCCCCGCGGTCGTCCTGGCCCTCACGGCCTCGGCGACCTCCACCATCCGCCTCGGCTCGGGCGCCGTGCAGCTGGGCCACCGCACCGCCCTGTCCACGGTCGAGGAGTTCGGCCTGCTGGACGCCCTGCACCCCGGCCGCTTCGACCTGGGCCTGGGCCGCTCGGGCGGCCGCCCGCCGGGCGAGAAGGCACCCGGCCCGACAGCCACCCCGGTCGTCGACGGCCGGGCCCCGAACGGCCTGCTCATCCCGCCCCGCTTCTCCTTCGCCCACCTCCTCGGCTCACCCCGCGTCGCCCTGCAACGCAAGCTGCTCCTCCTCCCCGGCGCCGAGTCCCAGGACTACGCCGAGCAGATCGACGACCTGCTCGCCCTGCTGGCCGGCACCTACCGCTCGCCGGAGGGCGTGGAGGCGCACGTCGTGCCGGGCGAGGGAGCGGACGTACAGGTGTGGATCCTCGGGAGCAGCGGCGGCGAAAGCGCACAGGTCGCCGGGGCGAGGGGCCTGCGGTTCGCGGCGAACTACCACGTCAGCCCCGCCACGGTCCTCGAAGCGGTGGACGCCTACCGCGCGTACTTCGAGCCGGCCGACGACGTGGACAAGCCGTACGTCAGTGTCTCCGCGGACGTCGTGGTCGCCGAGGACGACGAGACGGCCCGCGAACTCGCCTCCGGCCACGGCCCATGGGTGCGCAGCATCCGCACAGCCGAGGGCGCGATCGAGTTCCCGACCCCGCAGCAGGCGCGCGCCCACACCTGGACCGAGGAGGACCGCGCACTGGTCCAGGACCGGCTCGACACCCAGTTCGTCGGTTCCCCGGCCAGGGTCGCGGACCGGCTGCAACAGCTCCAGGAGGCCACGGGCGCGGACGAGCTCCTCATCACGACCATCACCCACGACCACGCGGATCGGGTGCGGTCGTACGAACTCCTGGCGGAGGAGTGGAAGCGACGGTGACGACCGGGGTGAACGGCACGCGCGCGTGGCCGTCGGCTTCGGACGTCCGCGCTCTCGGTCTCGGTAAGGGTTCGGCATGAGAACGGTGTGACCGGGCGCGATCCCCGGGTACAGCGGCGTCCGGCCGGTCACGTGCGGCGTAAAGTGCCTGGCCGTGGCGGGGCCGGGTCGGTGAAGTCCTCGGTGCCCGGCCGTCCGGAACGGTGTGGTGGAGGGAGTGCGTGATGTCGAGTCCGCCGGAGTTCACGGTGGAGCGACTGTTCTCCTCCTGGCAGCCGGACGTGCCCGCGCTGCGGCTGGTCGCCCTGCTCGGTGCGCTGTACGGCTGGGGCGTGCTGCGGCTGAGGCGCCGGGGCGAGCGCTGGCCCGTGCCCCGCACTGCCGCCTTCGCCCTGCTCGGCCTCGGCGCGATCGTCGTGGCCACCATGTCCGCACTCGCCGTCTACGACCACGTCCTGTTCTGGCCGGCCGCGGTGCAGAACATCCTGCTCGACCTGATCGCACCGCTGGGCCTGGCCCTGGGAGACCCCCTGCGCCTGGCCGCCCGCGCCCTGCCGGAGCGAGCGGCCGAGCGCGTGCAGCGGGCGATGACCGGCCGCCTGGTCCGCCTGCTCACCTTCCCCCTCGTCAGCACGGCCCTGGTCCTCGCAACCGAACTGACGATCTACTTCACGCCGTACTTCGGGACCGCCCTGCGCGTGGGCTGGCTGCACGAGCTGATGTATCTGCATCTGCTGCTCGCCGGAAGCCTGTTCGTGGTGCCGGTGCTCACCCGCGAGGAGACACTGCCGCGCTGGTGCACCCACCCCGTCCGGGCGGCGCTCGTGTTCCTCGACGGCATCATCGACGCCGTACCCGGCATCGTCGTCATGACCCACGGCACCCTGATCGCCGGCGCCTGGTACCTGCACCACCACCCCGCCTGGTCGACCGACGTCCGCCACGACCAGCAGCTCGGCGGCGGCGCGATGATCGGCATCGCGGAACTGGTGGCGCTGCCCTTCCTCCTCGCGATCCTGGCCCAGTGGGCCCGCACGGAGCGCGCGGAGACGGCCGCACTGGACCGCCGTCTGGCCGAGGAACTGGTCCCGGCGGCCCCCACGGAAGGCTCCGCCGAGTCGCCGGATCTCGTACGGCCGTGGTGGGAGACGGAGAACAGCGAGGTGGCCCAGCGCATCAGACAACAACGCCCGACGGGGTGAGCCGGCCCCGCAGGGCCTGTCACTCCGCCCAGTCCAGCTGATGCTCGGGCGTGCCCACGGCCCGCCCGTACGCCTGCACCTCGGCCCGCCCCGCCGCGTCCCCGCGCCGATACCGGAACACCTTCCCGGCGAAGACGACGACACGTTCCTCCCCGGCGACGAAGTCGGCGTACCACCCGTTCGCCGGCTCAAGCGCCTCGGCCAACGCCTGCGCCAGCCCGTCGACATCGTCCCCGTCGGCCTCCCACTCCACGAGCGTCCAGTACGACGGCTGCTCCGCGGTGGCACTGCCCGAGACGTCGACCCGCCCGACCTTGCGCAGCCGCAGCCGCAGCCCTCCGGCCCCGAACTCGGCGCCGGGGCGCAGGCTTTCACCGATGACGTATCCACTGATCATGAGCTGACCCTACGCACCAATGGCTGACATCCTGTGTCAGTCATACGGTGAGGAAGTGATCGCCCGATGCGAGCGGACCGGCTGCTGTCGTTGCTGCTGTGCCTGCAGTCCCGTGGGCAGCTGACGGCTCGTCAACTGGCCGACGAGCTGGAGGTGTCGGTCCGTACCGTCTACCGGGACCTGGAGGCGCTGGGGGCGGCCGGGGTGCCGGTCGTGGCGAGCGGCGGCCCCGGTGGGGGCTGCCGGCTGCACCCGGCGACGATCCACTGCACCTCCGTGGCGCCCGCGCCCAGCGACTGCCGCAGCGCCGGTACGGCGATGTTGAGGACCGACTGGTCGAGCAGTGTGGTGGCCCCGGCCGCGAGGCAGACCATCAGTACGCGCCGAGCCGCGCGATCCTCTCCGGGGAGCATGGCGTCATGTTCACACCGTCCGAACGCTCATGTCCCCGCGCCCGCCTGGCTGTTCGCAGGACGGAAACACGCCGTTCGCAACGCGCTGTCAGCCGCCCGGCTCCGACATGGGTCTGGAGCACATCTCCCTCCCCCGAAGGTGATGTGCTCCAGACCTTCCCCCGGCGCCGGACTGTGGTCCAGCCGACCGCGTGGGGCGGTCGTGTGCCGTCACCAGCACATGACCGCTGTTTCCCCCGGACCCCACGCGGAGTACAGACGTGCGCGGACGTAGTAGCGGCGGCCCTTGACGAGCCTGGCTTTCATGGTGGCGTTGTGCGGATGCCCCGCGTCGTCCCGGCCGGCGAGGTAGCGCGGCTCGCCGTCCCGCTCCTCGAAGACCACCAGGACGGTGTCGCTCGCGCCGAAGGTCCCGATGGTGTACTCACGGGTCTCCGGCGGGTCGACGACGAAGTCGGCCTGCTCGCCCGGGCCGAGACCCAGCGGCACGGACCGGAAGGGGACGAGCCCCGGCGGCCGCGGCAGGTCGACCGGCGGATACCAGCGCAGCACGAACTCCTTGTCGGCCGGCGACAGCGTGCCCGGCGGGTTCAGACCGCCGCGGAACTGCTCCGGCTCCAGGACGAGCCCGCCCGGAAACGCGTACTCCATGATCGACTGCGGGTCCCAGACGGAACCGTTGACCTCGTCCTCGTCCAGCTTGCGCAGGATGTTGAAGAAGGTCGTGTCCCGGCTCCAGAAGTTCGGCGGGCCCGCCAGGTCGGCGTACACGGCCTCGTCGTCCCAGTGGATGCCGGCGAACGGGCTCTGGTGCTCGTGCAGCATCCCGAGCACGTGCCCGATCTCGTGCAGGGCCGTCCCGCGTTCGCCCGGCGCGGTCAGGTCCCAGCCGAAGTTCATGGTGCGTTCGTGCTGCCCGTACCGGAGCGCGTCCCGGCCCACCGCGGACCAGGAACCGTCGCCGAGCTGGAAGCCGATCCGCAGTTCGGCCTCCGAGCGGTCGCCGACCTCGGCGAACCTGACGCCGATCCCGAGGTCCTGCCACTCCTGGAAGCACTCGCGCACCACGTCGCGCTGCTCCTTGGCACCGACCCACGACACCCGCCGCAGCGCACCCGTCCCCGGTACGGGGATGACCGACGCGTCCGTCTCACGGTCCAGGAAGTGGTAGTGCAGCACCGTGCCGTTGACCCACATCCGGTTTCCCGAGATGAGCGCACCGAGCCGGTCGGCGGTCAGCCCCGGTGTGAAAGCGGGGGCCGACTGCTGCGCGAGGCTGCAGTAGCGTCCGGTCATGCGGACAGACTGCCGTGAGCAGGGTCACAGGCGCCTGAGTCGGGGTCTACTCAAGTCACCCTGTATCAGGAGTGAGTACTCGCACTCATACTCCCGTGACGACCTTCGAACGCGACGCGAAGACCCTGGAACTGCCCTGGCCGTTCACCGGACGTGAGGACGAGCTCGAGCTGATCCGCCGGTCCCTGACCGCCGGGCACCACGGCATCGTGGTCACCGGCCCGGTCGGCTGCGGCAAGACCCGGCTCGCCACGGAGGCGGTCCGCGGCGGCGACCGCGCCCGCGCGGCCGGCACGCCGGAGACCCGTCACATCCCCTTCGCCGCGTTCACCCACCTGCTGCCCGAGACGGTCTCCCTGCACCGCGCGGTCCAACTCCTCTCGGGCGTACGGCTGCTGCTGATCGACGACGCCCAGCTGCTCGACGACGCGTCGGCTGCCCTCGTCCACCAGCTCGCGGTGCACGGCCGTACCCGCCTGGTCGTCGTGGCGGCCGACGGCGCCGCCGTCCCCGGCGCGGTCTCCCGCCTCTGGACCGGGGAACTCCTCCCGCGCCTGGCCCTGGAACCGCTGCCGCGCGAGGACACGGAACAACTGCTCACCACCGCTCTCGGCGGCCCTGTCGAGCCCCTCACCCTGAACCGCCTGCTCCACCTCTCGCGCGGCGATCTGCGCCTGCTGCGCGACCTGGTGGACGCGGTGCGCGAGCGCGGGCTGCTCACCCGGGACCGGGACACGGACGCGTGGGCCTGGCGCGACCCGGTCCCCATGGCCCCGGCGATCCGCGAACGCGCCGCCGAGGCCCTGGACCGCCCCCACCGCGAGGAGCGGACGACCCTGGAACGCCTCGCCTTCGCGGAGCCCCTGCCGCTGGACATGGACGCCCTGGGGGACCTGCACACCCTCGAGAACCTTGAGGCCGACGACCTGATCCGCATCGACGACGACGGCTCCGTCCGCCTCGCCCACCCCCTGCACGGCCCGGTGCTGCGGGCCGCGGCCGGCCGGCTGAGGGCGCGGCGGCTGGCGCGCACGCCGGACCAGCACAGGGCGGCGCTCGCGGCGGAGGCGGCCGTACTGACCGCGCGGATCGAACAGACCGACGTACGTGCGCTGCCGGCTCCCGCGGGGGAGTGGCCGGCGCGTGAGGGGGCACCGCTGCCGGCCGGATACGCGGCCGCACGTGCCCGCTACTCGCGGCTTCGGGGGGAGCTGCGGGAGGCGGCGGCCTGGGCGAGGGAGGGCTTGCGGCACGCGCCGGGGGACGCGCCCTGCCGCACCGAACTCGCCCTGGCCGCCGCACAGTCGGGGGACACGGCGACTGTGGAGGGGGTTGTGGCGGGGGAGGCGCGCTCCGGTGCCGGTGCGGGTGCGGGTGCTGCGGGCGCGGTCGATGTGGCGTCGGCGCTTCCCGGTGAGGTCGCCGTCTGGCTCGCTGTCGTGCGCGGGGACGTGGAGGGGGCGATCCTGGAGGCGTTCGAGGGGGCGGGGACGTACGCGCTCTATGACGCCGTACGTCTCGGGGCGCCCGAGAAGGTGGCCGAACTCCTGCCCGCCGGGGGCGTTTTCGCCCGGCACGCCGACGCGCTGGCCCGGTCGGACGGTCCGGCGCTGGACCGGGCGGCCGAGGCGCTGGAGGAGCAGGGCTTCCTGCTCTTCGCCGCGGAGGCGCACGCACAGGCGGTACGGGCGCACCGCGACCCGCACGCCGCCCGCACGTCACGCACGCGTGCCGTGGCCCTCGCCCGCCGCTGCCAGGGCGCCCGCACCCCGGCCCTCGCCGGCCTGGTCCTCGGCGAACTCACCGCCCGCCAGCGCCAGATCGTGACGCTGGCCGCCGCGGGCCTGAGCAACCGGCAGATCGCCGAGCGGCTGACCCTCTCCATCCGCACGGTCGGCAACCACCTCTACAGCGCGTACGCCCGCCTCGGCGCGAGCGACCGCGCGGCCCTCCCGTGGCTCATGGAACCCCCGACGGCCCAACCGGCCTGAGCCACCCAAGAACCGGCGGTCTGACCCCCAGTATTCGGGGGAGGGGTCAGGCCGCCGACCCGCGCCGTGCGTCCGCCGACCACCGCTCAGGCGTACGACCAGCGCCAGGCGTTGGAGCGGTACACGCACTTGATGGTGGAGCCGCCGGCGGTCGTCGTCACGGCACCGTGATCGCTGTTACGGCAGTACTGTCCCGCCGAATAGCAGTTCCCCGAGCTGGACACGATGGAGCAGGTACCGGCGCTGTCCGCACTGCCGCTGTCCGCACCGGCGGCCTGAGCCGCAGCCGTCCTGGTGACGGTGACCGTCGGAGCCGTCCTGGTGACGGTGACCGTCGGAGCTGGCTCGACCTTGACCTTCACGGTCTTGGTGACCGTCGGCCCCGGCTGCACCTTGGCCTAGACGGGCTGCTTCCCACCGTCCCCCGGAGCGGCTATGAGCCCGCCCGCGAGAAGCAGCCCCGCACCACCGAGCCGCACCCGCTTGCACTTGCGGAGCGGGCGGATGTCGGGCGGGCGGGGAGAGTGTGTGCGATAGGTGATCAGTTTGTGACTGTCGCCTGTGTGACTACTTCGGCCGCCCCTCCCGACGCCCCCTACTCGTCGTTCGCCGCGTAGGGATGCACATACCGCCCCGCATCGAAGGGCGTGAACCAGTCCTCCGCCTTCGACTCCGGGTCCGTGTCCTCGTACGGGTACAGGCCGTCCGCGAAGGTTTCCAGGGCCGTGGCGACCTCCTCCGTCAGGAGGCCGTACAGGTCCGTCGTGACCTCGGCCTGGGACAGCAGGAAGCGCATGAGGAGTTCCTCCGCGACGCAGCTCAGGCCGCCGAAGTGCGGCTGGGTGAGGCGGCCCGTCATGGTCACCGCCGTGGCCGTGAGGCGGCGGGCGAAAAGGGCCGTGTAGTGCACCGCGAACTGCGGCGGCAGGTCGTCGAGGATCATGAACGCCGCGTCGCTGTCGGCGACCGTGGGCCCGTCCTCCTCCAGCCCGGCCAGATCCGTGAAGAGCCCGTCGACGAGGAGGTCGATGGAGTGGACGACCGCCCCCGCCGCCACCTCGGCCGCCTCCCGGCCGACGGCTCCATCGGCCTCCGAGCAGCCGAAGGCCTCCAACGGGAACGCCTTCAGCGCCGGTGCCAGCGAGCGCAGCCGGTCACGCATCGCCTCGACCTCCGAGTGGTCCAGGCGGTGCGGCACGACCGGCGGTGCCCCCGCCCGATGCCGCCGCGCCCGCTCCGCGAGGTCGGCAGGCGGCGCGTCCGGACCGTCCGCCGCGTCCAGGCTCTCCTGCAGCAGGTCGGGATGGAGATCCACCTCGCACCGGGCGATCTCCCACTCGCCCAGCAACTCGCTGCGCTCCAGCAGCTCCGCCACCACCTCACCGGCCGCCTCCTCGGCGAACTCCAGCGCGGGCGCGTCCACGAAGAGCTTCAGGATCGCTCCACCGGGATGGACGGCGATGAGGTCGTCCGTGAGGCCGACCTCCATCCCGTCGGGCCCCTCGATCGCCTCGACCGAGTCGAGGCCCTTGCGCAGCAGGAAGGCGACGCCCTCCCGCTGCAGCCCGTCGAGCTCCGGGGAGCCCTCCGGGAGTTGCACGTCCACAGTCACCGCGTATGTCACACGATCATGGTGCCCCGGCTCAGGCCGCCCCGAACGCCGTGAACGCCCACCCCGTCGCCTGGTGCAGCGCGTCGCCCGGCAGAGCCGTCCGCGCGTCGCGCAGCGCCTCGGCCAGCGAGAGACCCGCGCTCAGCCCCTTGTGCAGCGCCAGCATCAGCGGGACCACGGCATGGTCGTTGACCGGCGCGCTGCTCGCCACCACCCCCGCCGTACCCAGCGGCAGCAGCGCGGTGACCAGGCCGAGCAGCTCGTCCGCGCCGACCGACGCGAGCCGGGCGGTGTCGCAGCTGGACAGGATGATCCGGTAGGGGCTGCGGTCAAGGCGCTCGAAGTCGTGCACGATCAACGGCCCGTCGGCCATCCGGAGCGAGGAGAACAGCGGGCTGTCGGCCCGGAACGTGCCGTGCGCGGCGATGTGCGCCAGCGTGGCCCCGTCGATCTCCTCCAGCACCCGCGGCACGCCCGCGTCCTCGTGCTCCAGCAGCGTCGGCACGGCGGGCCCGCCGTACAGCCCGGCCAGCTCCGGCACCTCCGCACCGCCGGTCGCCAGCCCCGGACCGCGCACCAGCACATGCCGGTTTCCGGGCGGCGGCTCGGTCTCCCGCGCCCGCAGCCAACTGCTCGCCGACGGCGACACGCTGAGCACCCGGTCCCGCAGCGACGGCAGCAGCGCCCACGGCACGCGGTGCAGCCGCCCGGGCGGTACGACGACCACGGGCCCCGAGCCCAGATGCGCGGCGGCCGGTCCCAGCAGCAACTCCTCCAGCCGCCGCCCCATCGCCTCCACCAGCGGCAGCCGCGCCTCCGCCCCGGGGTGCGCCAGCCGCCGCAGCCCGGCCTGCACGTGCTCCGCCTCGACCTCGGCGTCCGCGAGCAGCCCCGCCTCGAACCGCCGCACCCGTCCGCCCGCGCACAGCAGCACCTGCACCCGCCCGTCCAGCACGGCGAGCTCCACCAGCCGCACCTCGCCGAGGCTCGCCAGCAGCCGGCCCACGTCGAAGCGGTCCTCGGCGCCGGGCGCGCCACCCTGGATGTGCAGGGTGCGGGAGCGGATCTCCCGCTCCAGGCGCCGCTGTTCACGCTCCAGGGCGGGGATCGGCCGGCCGTCGCTGCGGGCCTCGGCCGCGCGGGCCGCGATCTCCCGGAACGCGGTGAGACTGCCGAGCAGGGCCGGGTCGGCCGGCGGCCGGGTCGGCGGCGCGGACAGCACGGTGGCCCGCCAGCGCTCGCTCCACATCAGCAGCCGCCGCGGCTCGCCGGAGTCCAGACTGGACTGCTGGGCCAGCGCCGCGAGCTCCGCGCCCCGCGCGGTCGCACGCGCCCGCAACTCCGAGGCGCCCAGCGTCATCCGGTGGTCGTCGAGCACGTCGAGCCCGCGCCGGCACGCCTCCAGCACCCCCCGCCCGGAACCGGCGGCCCGGGCCCGCAGCGCCTGCGCGGCCCAGCCCGTCATCCGCGCCAGCGGCGGCCCGCTGCGCCGGCTGCGCGCGG